>JAJYFM010000006.1 GCA_021790895.1 bacterium | reverse complement strand
ATGTGGGCGAAGGAAGCATGGGGTGCCTACTGGCAGTGGGACCCGAAGGAGACTGCAGCGCTCCTTTCGTGGATCATCTATGCAGCGTACATGCATCTCCACACCCGCAATCAATGGCGCGGGCTCCGTACCAGCTGGGTGAGCGTGATCGGTTTCGTCTCGATCATCTTCTGCTATCTCGGCGTCAACATCTGGATCAGCGGCCTTCACAGCTACAAGGTCTAACCCCCGAGGCAAGACGCCGCTAGTCGTAGGGAGGCCACCCCGGGTGCGGGTAGAATCCGCCCATATCACCCTCATTGATAAATTTGCAGGAGAGCATCGTGTCGAAAGCTGGAGACGCCTCATCGGGCGTCCACCGTGGCGCGCCCAGCGCCTACGACGACCCCGGAACCCCCGAAGAGATCACCCGCCGACGCTTTATGGCGAACGCCACCCTCGCGATCGGTGGAGTTATCGGCCTTTCGCTGGCAATCCCCATCGTCGGCTCGCTGATTCCCGACGCAAACTCGAAGGGAATTTGGTCTCCGCTCGACCCGAAAGAATTCGCGCAACTCGACAGCGCGACCAAGACGCCGATCAAACTCGATTTCACGCTCAAAGGCAAGGACAACTACCTTCCCGAGCAAGATTCGCCGGAGTACGTCTGGGGCATTAAAGTCGACCCTGCAAAATTTGAAGCAAAACGCCCGAACCTCTTTCAGAAAGGTTCACCGGCAGGCGTTCCCTACGACGTCATTACGATGAACTTCGTCATTATGTCGCCGATCTGCCCACACCTCGGTTGTCGCTTCAACTGGAACGGCGACACGAACAAGTTCCTCTGCCCTTGCCACGGTTCGCAGTTTAATTTCGACGGTACGCATGAAGCCGGCCCCGCACCGCGCGGGCTCGACCCATTGCCGCTGCGCGATCAAAGCGGCCAGGCAGAGGTGATGTGGATTCACTACCGCTCGACGACGCCCGACCGCATCGTCGTTTCCTATCTCGCGTAGCTGCACGAAAGTCACAAGGAAGAGCGACATGCTGAACTGGATTGAATCTCGTACCGGCTTCATTTCGATGACGAAAGAATTCCTCGTCGAAGACATCCCGGGCGGAGCGAGCTACTGGTACGTATTTGGAAGCGCGACCGTCTTCGCGATGATCCTCCAAATCGTCACCGGTATTTTCTTGACATTCTTCTACGCGCCGTCGGCGAACACGGCGTGGGAATCGACGGCGTGGATCTACACGCATTTTTGGCCGCATTTAATTCTGGCGATTCACTATTGGGGCGCGTCGGCAATGATTGCGCTCGTCTTCTTGCACTTACTGCAAGTGCTCGTCTGGGGTGCCTATAAATCTCCCCGCGAGTTGCAGTGGGTCGTCGGCGTCATCTTATTGCTGGTGACGCTCGTGCTCGGGTTGACCGGCTACCTGCTACCGTGGGATATGGACGCCTACTTCGCCTCGCAGGTCGCACTGAATATTACCGGCACCGCACCGATCGCCGGCCCGCTCATTCAGCAGATCGCCCAGGGCGGCGGCGCGATGGGCACCGAGACGATCAATCGTTTCTTCGGTCTCCACGTCTGGTTGATGCCGGCCGTTATGGTCTTGCTGGTCGGCGCTCACCTTGCCATCTTCCGCTGGAACGGCCCCGCCGGCCCGATCTCCGAGGATCCCCGCAAACTGAAGAACGGCCGCTTCTGGCCCGACCAGATGTTCATGGACGGCTTCGTCTCGCTGATCATCTTCGCGATTATCGTTGCACTCGCGTTCATCGCGCCGCCCTTCCTCGATGTGAAGGCCGACCCGACGAACACCTCGTTCATCCCGTATCCGGCGTGGTACTTCCTCGCGCTCTTCGGGCTGCTCACCGTCGTGCCGCCCTCGCTCGATCTCCTCGCGACGATCGTCGTTCCGACGCTCTTCCTGATCGTCGTCATTGCGATTCCGTGGCTCGACCGCAGCACGACGCGTTCGATTGCCTCGCGCGGCGGTCTGATGGTCAGCACGGTCGTCGCACTCGTCGCCATCGTCGGGCTCTCGATCTATAGCCAGATCGCGATTCAAGCGAAGCAGGCCGCCGCGCCGCCTTCGCTGAGCCAAGCGCAGGTGCTCGCAACGGCGAATGCACCGAGCGCTGCCGCCCCGGCAAGTGCCCCAGGCGCAGCAGCGGCCCCCGCCGGCGCCTCCGCCTCGGCGGCAAACCCCTTAATCGCCGCGGGCGCAACGGTCTATTCCAGCAACTGCGCCGGATGCCACGCCGCCAACGGTATGGGGCAGCCCGGAGCGATTCCGCCGCTCGCCGGGAACCCGTTCGTCACCGCGGATCCGCACGCGGTCATCGGGGTGCTCCTCGACGGCAAGAGCGGCGCGATCACCGTCAACGGCGCCGCCTTCAACGGACAGATGCCCGCCTGGAAAGGCACGCTCTCGAATAAGGATATCGCTGCCGTCATCAGCTATATCCGCGGCGGGCTTGGGCCGAACAAGGCCTCCGCCGTCACCGTTGCCGCGGTAGCGGGCTACAAACCCTAACCTCGCTCGGTTCCAAAAGAAAGGGGGTCGCTCGCACGGGCGGCCCCCTTCTTGCTTTGCTACAGGAGCCAAGCCGACGTTCGTCGCAGGGTGGCTCCATGATGAATCGCCTACTCGCTTTGACAGCACTTCTTGCATGCACGCTCACTGCGGTCTCCGCCGCGCCGAGCGTCCCCGGCCGCGCCCCATTGAAGGGCGATATGGTTCGGATGAACCAGCAATTTCACATTACCGGTTTCAACTACCGCATCCATGCGATTCGCTGGATCGCGCCAAGCGATTCGTTCGCGCAAGCGATCGTCTCCTACGTGGCGACGGCGAACGCCCCGAACGGTTACCTCGTCTTCGAAGTCCCCGTGAAGAACACGCAGAGCGGCGAGGCCGGAGTTCCCGGGCTCGATATCACCGCCTTCTATAAAGACGGTACCGAAGCGACGAGCAACGAGATACCGTTCTCGAAGACGGGCACGCCGTTATCGCAGAAGAACCTTTTCCCGGGGCAGGGCATGACGGTCTATTACGCGATCGTGAACGTGCCGATACCGACGAAGGCGAATCCGCTGGTGAAATTATTGCTGAAATACACCGCCAATAATGACCCCGGTTATCCGCCCGCCTATCGCTTGCTGCATCCGGTTCTGACACCGTAACATGCATCTGCTCGCTGCGGTCGCGTTGAGCATCATGATGAACGGCACGATCACGGTGCACGTTCGGAACGCCGACACCGGAGAAAACGGCGTGTACGTTCAACGCGTCCGCAATGCGCGCGCGACGATCGACCGCGGGATACTCCAATTCGAAGCCCCGGCGATCTACAAGGTGCGGGAGAATGCGCCGCCCTGCACCGGAACCTTCGGCGACATGACGACGCCGATCTCGGGTTCGATCTTCCTCACGCGCACCGCTCAACATGAATTTCTCGGAACGTTGATCGCGCCGGGGCAACTCCTCGGCGAGGGCTCCGGCTCGGCGCCGATGTGCGGAACCGGATTCGGCGGCCGATTTCCCACCGGGCATGTCGCTCCGCCCGCGCTACCCGCACGCCCCGGAAAAACCACAACGTGGAAATTCACGATGCGCAACGTACGCGATGGGACGCCTGGGAGCGACGCGATCGAAGATTGGAGCGTCGACCTCAGCTTTACCGCGCGTCGCTAGGTCCGGCACCCTCCAGCGCTATTTCGCCGGAAAAGGCATGCACGCAATCACCGCCGACCTCGACCTGCGAAATAGTGCTCCCCGTCCACGATAGACGCGCGTGCAGCGCGCTCGTTCTCCCGATCCAGCGCCCCTGTTCGATCTCGACCGCTCGTCGATCCGCGCCGAGCGCGCCGGCGGCGGCGAGAAAAGAGAGCATCGGCGCGACCGCGCTTCCGGTCGCGGGATCTTCGCCGACATCATCGGCGATTGCAGCAAACATCCGCACCGTGGCTCGCCCGGCGTCGTAGTGCACGACGAGGATGTTTCCGTCGGCGACGCTTCGCTCGCACTGCGAGCGTAACGCGCGACGATCGAGTTCCATCGTCGCCAGAGCATCGATGCTCGCCACGCGAACGCAAAAGAACGGACCCGACCTGCGAGCAGAGCCGACGATCTCCGATTCCGCTACACCGAGCGCCGCCGCAAACGATCGATCGCCGAGCGGCACGCCGAGGATCGGAAGCGGAGGACGCATCCAGAAGCGCGATCCCTCGCGCCGCACCGGAACGAGTCCAATCTCCATTTCGAATGCGAAATCGACCGCATCGAGCAACCCAAGGCGGTGCAACGTCCATGCCGTACCGATCGTCGGATGCCCGGCGAACGGTAACTCGCGCCCCGGGGTAAAGATGCGGACGCGAAAGGCGGCGCGCGGATCGCGCGCAGAGAGTACGAAGGTGCTCTCCGAGCAATTCATCTCGCGGGCGAATGCCTGCATCGTTGCGCTCGCGATTCCGTCGGCATTCGGAACGACGGCGAGCGGATTCCCACCGAAGAGCCGATCGGTAAAGACGTCGCATTGATGAAATGCGGCGATCCTCACTTCGTGCAGGGCGGCCCGCTATAGCGCATGACGGCGACGTTGCCGCTGCGTGCGATCACGCGCGTCGCGCGGCCGAAGCTCGGTTGCGAAGCGACCGAGGTGCCGGTATAGAACACGAAGGCGCGCGGCGCACTGCAGACGACGTCACGCAGGGTCGGTGTATTGACGCCGACATCGGCATTAAAGAGCGCGAGGAGCGCGACGGGCGGCTTCGTGTAGAACAGCAGCGAGCCGCCGCCGACGATACCGCCGTCGACCACGACATCGCCGGGGCGACGCAACGCGTCGACGATCCGCGCGAGTCGCGGCACGGGTTTGAAGAGCTCCGCGCGCGGCAGCGCGACGAGGCCGAGCACGTCGACCGCGACCGCCATTGCCAGCGCCAACGCGAAGGGTGCGAAGGGAGCACTCGCGCGTCGCATCAGCATCGCCACCATCACGATGCCTCCCAGCGCGATGGTCACACCCATCGCGATTAATGCCGGACGCAGCACCGCGAGGGGTTCGTCGAGATGATTGTCGCGAGCGAAGATCGCAACCGCGATTGCCAATAACCCGATCACCAACGGCACCGCTAACGTTGCGACGAGCGCGGCGCGAACGCGAGAGCGCTCCAGCAATCCGTCGAGATAGATGGCGCAGATGACGGCGATCGCCGGAAATTCCAACGCGATGTAGTTGGGCAGCTTCGTACGCGCGAATGAAAAGAAGAGCAACGGCACGACCGCCCAGCAAAAGGCCAGCCGTAAGACGCGCGCCCGTTCGTCGTTCTCACCGAGTCTCAAGCGCGAGATTCCGCCGACGACGGCGCTGGGCAGTAATGCGATCCACGGGAAGAACCCGACCACGAGTACCGGCAGATAATACCAAATCGGTCCCGACTGATTCTCGATCACTCCGGTGTAGCGACCGATCGTGTAGTGTCCGATCAGGGTGACGAGCGAAGCGAATCCGGTGCGCATGACGAGCGCGATAAACCACGGAGCGATGGTCGCCGCGAAAGCAAAGGTTCCCCACCACCACGTCGAGAGCCGCGGCCAGGCGATGCGTTCGACCCTCGCGCTCCAAAATGCGTACGGGAGCAAGACGATCAATGCGACCACCGGCGCGACCGGGCCCTTTGCAAGGAAACCGAATCCCGCCGCGACCGCGCCGAAGATATAGTAGCGACGTTTGCCGGTCTGAAGGCCGCGAAACCACCAGAACACGGTCATCGCAACCGCGCAGTCGAGCAACGCATCCATGATGGCGAGGCGCCCGATAATCGCCTGCATGAGCGAACTCGAGAGAATCACCGCCGCAAAGACGCCGACGCGCGAGCCGAGTTGGCGGGCGACCGCGTAGCCGGTCATCGCCCCCATCGCGATGGTCGCCAACGCAGCCGGGAGGCGCATCGCAAAAGAGGTCAGCCCGAAGATCTTCGCGCAGAGCGCCGCCACCCAGAAGTAGAGCGGCGGCTGAACGAACCAGGGCAGGCCGTTGTAGTGCATCACGATCCAGTCGTGGGTGAGCAGAATCTCCCGCGCCACCTCACCGTAGATCGTCTCGCTATTGTCCCAAAGAGTGCCCGCTCCGAGCCCCGGCAGCACCAGGAGCGCCGAGGCGAGCGCACCGAGAAGCGCAGCGCGAGTGGGACGTTGCATGCGCGGAGCAGAGTTTCGCACGGCGGTGCGGAATCCATGCCGCATCATGTCGCTTCCGCTCTCCCTTCGCCTCGCGGGGCGACTCATCGTGCTGGTAGGCGCCGGCTCGGTCGCCGCCCGAAAAGCCCGCTCGTTCATCGAAGCAGGTGCCGACCTCTTCGTCGTCTCCCCGGGAGTCGGGGAGGCGATGGAGGCGCTGCTCGCGGCAAACCCCGCGGTGCGTTGCGAACGGCGCGCCTACCGCGAGGAGGACCTTGCCGGTGCCTTCCTCTGCGTCGTTGCCACCGACAACGGCGCGGTGAACGAACGCGTCGTGCGCGATGCGCGCGCGCGCGGAATTCTCACCATCGATTCGACCGAATCGACGCGCGGCGATGCGACGATGCCGGCGGTCGTCAAGGTCGGCGGGCTCACCTTCAGCATCGACTCCGGCGTCGGCACGCCCGCATTTTCGAAACGTGTCGCACGCGAGATCGCGCTCCATTTCGATGCGCGCTACGACGCCGCCGCACGCACGCTCGCCATAGCACGCAGTTACGTGCGCGAGACGCTCTCCTCGGAGCAGCGGACCATCGTCATGCGCGCGCTCTCCGAATTGCCGCTCGACGAGCTCGCAACGATGGATCGCAACCGTATCGAAGATCTCGTCGAAGCGACCGCCGCGACGCTGCTCGCCGACGGCATCGCTCCGGCGACCGGGAGCGCCGTCTGCGCAACGCGCGCCAGCGCGCTTGCATTGTGGCAATCGCGACACGTCGCTTCGCGCCTCGCGCGCAGCGGCATCGCATCGACGATGCTCGAGATATCGACCGTCGGCGACCGCGACCGAAACAGCGCGCTCGCGGCGATGGGGCAGCAAGCGATCTTCGTAAAAGAACTCGAACGCGCGCTCGCCGATGGGCGCGCCGATTACGCCGTTCACTCGGCAAAAGATCTCCCGAGCGCTCTGCCGCCGGGCATGCAACTCTGTGCGATCTCGGAGCGCGAAGATGTTCGCGATCTCTATTGCAGCGAACGCTTTGCGAGCTTCGAAGAGCTTCCGGCCGGCGCGCGCGTCGGCACCTCGAGCCCGCGGCGCCGCGCGCAATTACTCGCACTGCGCAGCGATCTCGAGTACCTCGATATTCGCGGAAATGTCGACACGCGGCTGCGCAAACTGCGCGAGGGGCAGTACGACGCGATCGTCTTGGCCGCAGCCGGGCTCCGGCGGCTGGGACTGCGGGCGACCTATGCGGTCCCCTTTTCGATCGAGAGCCTCGTCCCGGCGGCGGGGCAGGGCGCGCTCGCGGTCGAGACGCTGCTCGACGCACCGCTGGCAGCGGCGTTGCGTGCCGCACTCAACCACGAGCCGACCGAACGCGCGGTGAGCGCCGAGCGCGCCGCACTCCGCGAGCTCGGTGCCGGCTGCACCGCTCCGGTCGGGATCTACGGCGCATTCGAAGGCGAGGAGCTCGTGCTGCGCGGCAGCATCGGGAGCGAGGACGGGCGCCCCGCGCTCGCCGCCGAGCTTCGCGGGCGATGCAGCGCGCTTGAGGAGGCCGAGGAGCTCGGCCGCGCCCTCGCCCGCCTGCTCTTCCAACGCGGCGCCGCCGGACTACTCGCGAAGGGCGGTCCGCTCGCCGGGCGACGGATTCTGCTCCCCCGCACCGTCGAGCGGAGCAGCCGCATCGCACCGCGCCTGCGCGCCCTCGGTGCCGAGGTCGCCGAGATTCGCGCCGGTGAGGAGCCCGACGGCGCCCCCGTCGATCTGCTGGTCATTCCGTCGAGCGGTGCCGCCGCGGTTGCGGCGCCCTGGATCGCCCGCTGGCGCGAGCGCGGCCTGCGCCCGCTCGTCGCGGCGATGGGGCCGGAATCGGCGACGGCGATCGAGCGCGCCGGGTTGCGCCCCGACGGGATCGCCACGAATCCCGAGATCGACGCCTTTACCGCTTGCATTGTGCGCCTCCTCGACGCACCCTAACGGTATGCTTCATCGTCCCCGGCGCCTGCGCCGCACCCCCGCTCTGCGCGCCCTCGTTCGCGAGCATCGAACGCCGGTCGAAGCGTTGGTGATGCCGCTCTTCGTCGTCGAGCGCGAGAGCGATGCGGGGCCGATCTCCTCGATGCCCGGGATCGCACGCCATACGCTCGCGCAATGCATCGCGGAGGCAGAACGCCTCTTCGGCTTGGGGATCAACGCGGTGCTGCTCTTCGGGATTCCCGCGCACAAAGATGCCGTTGCTTCCCGGAACGCCGACGACGATGGAATCGTACAACGCGCGATCGCCGGAATTAAAGCCGCAGTTCCGGAGATGCTGACGATCGCCGATCTCTGCAACTGCGAATACACCGATCACGGCCATTGCGGTCTCCTCGACGAACGCGGCGAGGTTCGTAACGACGAAACCGTCGCGCTGCTCACCGAAGTCGCTCGCTCCTACGCGCGCGCGGGCGTCGATGTCGTCGCGCCGTCGGATATGATGGACGGGCGTGTTGCCGCGATTCGCCGCGCGCTCGACGGCGACGGTTTTTCGGAGGTTGCGATTATGGCGTATAGCGCGAAATACGCATCGGCTTTTTACGGACCATTTCGCGAGGCGGCGGGTTCGACGCCGCAGTTCGGCGATCGTCGCGGTTACCAAATGGATCCACCGAATGCGCGCGAAGCGATGCGCGAAATCGCGCTCGATATCGACGAAGGCGCCGATATCGTCATGGTGAAGCCGGCGCTCCCCTATCTCGATATCGTTCGCAGCGCTCGCGACCGTTTTGAAACGCCGATCGCGGTCTATAACGTCAGCGGAGAGTACGCGATGATGGAAGCGGCCTTCGAACGCGGATGGCTCGAACGCGAACGCAGCATCGACGAATTAATGGCATCGTTCACGCGCGCCGGTGCCGACATCATCATCAGTTACTTTGCCGCCGATTACGCGCTTCGTCATGGCCGAGGCCGCTGATTTCACGGTCGCGTTGCTTCTCGGCGGTGAAGCACGGCGATTCCCCGACAAACTCACGCGATCGCTGGGGGCCGACACCCTCATGGAGCGCGCCGTCGCATTCGGGCGTTCGCTCGGGCCGCTCGTCTTACTCGGCCGCGAGGATCAGCGCGCGGAGGCCACACGCTTCGGCGTGCCTTTTCTCGCCGATACGCGACCGCGGGGCGGCCCGCTGCCCGCGCTCCTCGACGCCTTCGCCGCGCTCGAAGGGCCCTGGGTGCTCGCCCTCGCCGCCGATCTTCCCGCAGTGACGCCGGAGGTGCCCCGGAGGCTTCTCGCGTGCCGCGCACCGGGGATCGAAGCGGTCGTCCCTCGGCACGACGCGGGCATCGAGCCCCTTTGCGCGCTCTACGAGCGCGGCGCCGCACTGCGGGCCGCGGCCGGATCGAGCGCGAATGAAGGGCCCCGAGCCTTACTCGAGAGATTGCGCGTCGCCTATGTCGACTTTCCGAAGGCGTTCTTTCTCAACGTCAACACCGAGACTGACTGGTCACAATTGCAGGAACAAGATTATTCACGATGAGTTACGAGCGTTCGATTTCGGCATTCGCGCGAGCGCGAAACAGCATCGCCGGAGGCGTTAACTCTTCGGTTCGCGCGTTTAAATCCGTCGGCGGCAATCCGATTTTTATGCAGCGTGGATCGGGAGCGCATATTTTCGATATCGACGGCAACCAGTATATCGATTACGTGCTTTCGTGGGGTCCGCTGATCTTAGGGCACGCGCACCCGACCGTCGTTAAAGCGATCGCGCAGGCTGCCGCGCGCGGAAGCTCCTTTGGAACGCCGACCGAAGCGGAGAGCGAGCTCGCCGAAACGATCGTCTCGATGGTTCCATCGATCGAACGGATTCGCTTCACCTCAAGCGGCACCGAAGCGACGATGAGCGCGGTTCGTCTTGCTCGCGGCGTTACCGGCCGCGCAAAGATCGTCAAGTTTGCCGGCTGCTATCACGGCGCCGCCGATATGTTTCTCATCGCGGCCGGGTCGAGCGCGCTGACGCTCGGGGTTCCGAACTCGCCGGGCGTTACGAGCGGCACGGCAGCCGATACCATCGTCGTTCCGTATAACGATATCGATGCGGTGCGCGCGGTCTTTGCCGAACGTGGCAAAGAGATTGCGGCGATTATCGTCGAGCCGTTCGTCGGCAACATGGGATACATCGCGCCGCGCGCCGAGTTTCTGCCGGGACTGCGCGCGATCTGCGACGCTCACGATGCGTTGCTGATTTTCGATGAAGTGATGACCGGCTTTCGCGTCGCCCGCGGAGGAGCGCAAGAACGGCTCGGCATCCGCCCCGACCTGACGACGCTGGGCAAGGTCATCGGCGGCGGCCTGCCCGTCGGCGCTTTCGGCGGACGCGCCGAGATTATGTCGCAACTTACCCCCGACGGCAAAATCTTCCATGCCGGGACGCTCTCCGGTAATCCGCTGGCGATGGCGGCAGGGCTTGCGACGCTGCGCACGGTTCGCAACGATGCGACGCTTTACGAACGTTTGGAGATTCTTGCGCGTTTGTTCATCGAAGGTATGCGCGAGATATTTGCCAAGCACGGACGCCCATTTACCGGTGGATATGCCGGTTCGATGTTCGGGTATTATTTCACCGACGAGCCGGTTTTCGATCTCGACGGTGCCATGCGCGCAGATACGCAAGCCTACGCCGCCTTCTTCCATGCGATGGCCGAGCGCGGGGTCTACCTCGCACCCTCGCAGTTCGAGGCGGGTTTTCTTTCGTCGGCGCACACGACGCACGAGATCGAGCAGACCTTACATGCCGCCGACGAAGCGCTCGCTTCAATGGGGAACGAGTAGCGCAGCGATGCCGATTCTCTGTATAGGGCTCTCGCATCACACCGCGCCGGTGAGCGTCCGCGAGAGTCACGCCTTCCCGACCGCGCGCATGACCGAAGCGTTGCAGATGCTTCATGCCTACGACGCCGTGAAAGAAGCGGTCATGCTGCAGACCTGCGGCCGGCTCGAGATCTACGCCGAAGTCGATGACTTCGAAAGCGGTGCCGAGCAGATAAAAACATTCCTCACGCAGTTCCGTCACGGCATGATTGCCTACGATCTCGAATCCTATCTCTACACGCATCTCGGGCGCGAAGCGGTCGAACATCTCCTGCGCGTCACGACCGGGCTCGATTCGATGCTGATCGGAGAAGCGGAGATTCTCGGGCAGGTGAAAAGCGCCTACCTCCACGCGCAGCGCGCCGGTGCCTGCGGCAGTAGCATGCACAAACTCTTTCGCGAAGCGCTCAACGCCGGAAAGGCGGCGCGCACGCAGACCACGATCGGCGAAGAATCGGCGAGCGTCGCCACCGCCGCCGTCGATTCTATCGAAGCGCGTCTCGGCTCGCTGGAAGATCGTTGCGCCGCAGTGATCGGCGCGGGAGCGATGGGGCGCAGCGCCGCGCGGCGCCTGCGCAGCCGCGGCGTCGGGACGTTGTTGGTTGCCAACCGCACGCATACGCGCGCGCAAGAATTGATCGGCGAGATCGGCTCGGGGGTCGCGCACGATTTAAGCGAGCTCGTTTCGATTCTCGAAGCTGCCGACGTCGTGATCAGTTCGACCGAAGCGAGCACCTTCGTACTGTCGACGAACGACGTCGCCGAAGCGATGGCACGCCGCCCGCAACGTCCGCTACTCATTCTCGATATTGCGGTGCCGCGCGATAGCGACCCCGACATCGCCGATATCGACGGCGTGACTTTACTCGACATCGATACGCTCAAATCAGTGGTCGACGATCGCTTGGAGCGACGCCGACAAGCGATCCCTCAGGTCGAAGAGATCATCGTTGAATATATGGAACGCTTCCGCACGTGGTACCAAGCGCGCACGACGGTGCCGACGATCGCCGCCTTAACCGAGCGTGCCGAAACGATCCGTAACGGCGAGATCGAACGCCTTTTCGCGCGCCTTCCCGATCTCACGCCGCGCGAACGCATGTTGATCGTCGGTTCGTCGCTGACGATCCTTTCAAAACTCTTGCACCCCGCCGTCACGACGATTCGCGAAAAAGCCGGGAGCGACCGCAGCGAAGCGCTCGCCTTCACGCGATTGCTCGGCGAACTCTTCTCGCTCGACGGCACGCAAAATGGCCGGCTTCGTTAGCCTTATCGGCGCGGGCCCCGGCGACCCCGGATTGCTGACGCTGCACGGAGCGCGTGCGTTACGAGAGGCCGAGGTGCTGCTCTACGATGCGCTTGCATCCGATGCCGTCGTTGCGCTTGCCTCACCGAGCTGCGAACGAACCTTCGTCGGAAAGCGCGGCGGAAACCATGCGATGCCGCAGGAAGAGATTGAAGCACTGATGATCGCGCGCGCACGTGAAGGCAAGCGCGTCGTTCGCCTCAAAGGCGGCGATCCGCTCGTTTTCGGGCGCGGCGGCGAAGAGGCGCAACGCCTGCATGCAGCGGGAATCGCGTTCGAGATCGTTCCCGGCATCAGTTCGGCGATCGCTGCGCCGGCATACGCGGGCATTCCGGTCACGCACCGCGACTGCAACGTCGCATTTACGGTCGCTACCGGGCACGAAGATCCGCTCAAAGCCGAAAACACGTTAGACTGGAAAAAACTCGCCGACCCGCATCGAACGCTGGTGCTGTTGATGGCGATGGGGAATCTCGACGAGATCGCGCGCCGCTTACAAGAGAACGGCTTGGCGGCGCAGACGCCCGCGGCGGTCATCGAAAACGGCACGCGTCCGTCGCAGCGTACGGTGACGGCAACCTTAGCGACGATCGCCGAAACGGCGCAGCGCGCCGGCTTGGCGGCACCCGCCATATTCATCGTCGGTGAGGTCGTTCGTTTGCGCGACGAGTTGCGCTGGTTCGATCGCTCGCCACTCTTTGGGAAACGATTGCTGATAACGCGCCCGGCCGAGCAGGCGGAGGATTTCGCTGCACGCGCGCTCGCACGCGGAATCGAGCCGATTCTCGCCCCGACGATCGAGATCGCTCCCCCCGACGATCCGACGGCGGCGAACGATGCCGTCGATAACCTCGCAAGTTACGCCTGGGTACTCTTCACGTCGCGCAACGGCATCGATGCCTGTTTTCAGCGTTTGCGGGAAGTCGGGCGCGATGCGCGCGCATTCGGCGCGGCGCGAATCGCGGCGATCGGAGCGAAGAGCGCCGAACGCCTCGCGGAGTTCGGCGTCCACGCCGATCTCGTGCCTGCAACGGCGGTCGCCGAAGAACTTGCGGCGGAGATCCTCCACCGCACGCGCCCGGCCTCACGCGTTCTGCTCTATCGCGCTCAAGAAGGGCGCGACGTCCTGCCGAAATTGCTCGCTGCAGCGGGGTTGCAGGTCGATGATGTCGCCGCCTATCGCACGCGCTTCGCGCGCGATCCGCAGTTCGCGGAGAAAGCGGCGCGCGCCGATCTCCTTGCATTTACCAGCGCGTCGACGGTGCGTGGATTTGTCGAACAATTCCCGAATGTGGAGGCCGCCCTCGAGAGCGCTCGCGGAAAGCGCATCGGCGCAATCGGACCGATCGCTGCAGCGGCGGCTCGCTCGTTCGGGTTCCGGCTCGATCTCGTTGCCGACGTCGCGACGACCGATGCGCTGCTCGACGCGTTCGCAGCGCAGCTCTCCGCCGACGGATGAAGCATCGCGCGCTGACGCGCGGCGGGACGTTGGCCGCCGCATGCGTCGGCGCCGCAACCCTGCTCGGATTTCACCTGGCCGGTGCGTTGGTGCTCTTCGCGTTTTACGTGCCCTCCGTCGCACTCTCGCACCTTGCGCATCCGCACGCCGAGCGAATCCGCGATGTCGATAAACAGGGCCCGCGCGATGCGCGACAGGTTCTTGCCAATGGAGGGGTTGCAGCGGCAGCGGCGCTCGTCGCATTCTTTTTCCCGCAGTTGCACGGCATCGCCGCAGCTGCATTCCTCGGCGCCTTCGCGACGGCGTCGGCCGACACGTGGGGAACGGAGATCGGCACGCGTTACGGGAGCAACGCGCGCTCCGTGCTCGGCTTTCGCCGCGATATCAGCGGACTTTCCGGCGGCATCACGACGCTAGGAACGCTAGCGGAGTTTGTCGGGGCGGCGATCGTTGCCGCAACTGCGGCGCTGCTCGCGCTCGCGCCGTTTGTTGCCGGCGCGATCGGCGGCATCATCGGCGCCTTCGCCGACTCTTACCTCGGAGCGAGCGTACAAGAGCGTCGCACCTGCGATCGCTGCGCGCGCGACTGCGAGACCGACCCGCATCTCTGCGGCGCGCCGACGCGGCGCATCCGCGGCCTCTCCGGTTTTCGCAACGACGCGGTAAATTGCAGCTCTACGTTCGTGGGTGCATGCGCGAGCGTCGCCGTTCTCGCATTACGCGCGCGCTACTTTCCGTAGGTCTTGCGCAAATAGGCGATGATTGCGTCGTCGTCGTCAGCGATTTTCACGTCACCGTCGACGAGCGAGGGAATCCCCGTGCGGCCGAAGATCTCTTTCACGATCGCCCGCTCTCCATGCCCCCGGGGAACGTTGACGATACGATAATCGAGCAGAAGATCGGTCATCACCGCCCGCACGCGCGCGCAGTAGCCGCACCATTCGGCCTGATAGAGAACGATTTCGGTCGCGATCATAGGGAATGAATAGGCAAAATCGCGCGCCGCCCCTGCTAGCAAGAGCATTCTCGCTTCGCTCCGTCGAAAGTCGCAGGGCTTCCAGCCGAACTTTCGATGATGCTCGAACGCAGCGACGACCGACGGCGACGGATGAGCGCGGCCCTCGCCGCCTCGCTCGCGCTCCATCTCGGCCTGATCGCGCTTCTCCCCTCACTCGTCGCGGTGCGCTCGCGGCGCCCGAGCGTCGCGACGATCGCGTTCGCCCAGGTCACGCGTATCGAGCTCGCCCGCACCCGGCGTACGCCGCAGCCGCGCTCCTCGCCGACCCCGGCACATCCGCGCCCGGTCGCCCCCGCTCCGGCATCCTTACGGCCGGCGCCGCATCGCGCAACGATCGCAAGCGCGCCGATCGCGCACACGGCAGCACCCGCTCCGCCGCGCCCCGCGCCGAGCGCGACGCCCGGGCCGCCGGCGACGGCGAGCCCCATGCCGGTTCGGCTCGCCAGCACGGAGCGGCTCGACCGCGGCGGTTACATGCCGTTCGGAGCGCGTCAGGCAGAGCCGGTGCTCGACGAACGCACCGCACGCCGCCTGCGCGCGCTAGCGCTCCACGCAACGATGCGGGTGCGTGTCGACGGAAGCGGCCGCATCGTCGCGCTCTCGTTCACGCCGCCGATCGATGCCGCGAGTCGCGAGCGCGTCCTCGCGCTACTTGCCGACGCGTCGTGGGATCCCGCCGTCTGTGGCGGTGGGCTCGCCTGTACCGGCGAGACGACGATTCGTCTCTAAGCGCGTCGTATTACAGAATCGATTGCCCGAGCGCCGAGCAAATGAGGCCGACGGCGAGTGCAGCGGTCTGATTGCGATGGTCGAGAATTGGATTGATCTCGACCATCTCCAGCGATCCGACCTTCCCGCTCGCTGCTAGCATCTCCATCACGAGGTGCGCTTCGCGAAAACTCAATCCGCCCTTTACCGTCGTGCCGGTGCCCGGCGCTTCACTCGGGTCGACGCCGTCCATATCGAACGAGATGTGAATCGAGCCTGCGGCGCCCGTAATCGAGATCGCTTCTTCCATAATGCGCGAGATGCCGAGCCGGTCGACATCGGTCATCGTGAACGCGCGCACTCCCGATTCGCGGAGATTTTTTTTCTCCACCGCATCGACGTCGCGCAGACCGATCTGCACCGTTCGGCTGCGATCCGCGTAACCTTTCTCCAATGCGAACCAGAGCGGCATTCCATGCACGTTCCCCGATGGCGAGCTCTTCGGACTATTGATATCGCTGTGCGCATCGATCCACACGATGCCCGGAGCGGCGCCGCGCGCGCGCGTCAAGCCGGCGAGCGTGCCCATCGCGATGGAATGATCGCCGCCTAACACGATTGGAAAGCCATTTTCGGCGAGAATGCGCTCGACGATATCGGCGAGCTCGGAGCAGACGGCATCGATCGTATCGAAATACTTCGCATGGGGATCGGTCACCGCAAGGGATTCCCGAATCGGCACGTGCAGGTTGCCGCGATCTTCAATGTGCGTGACGCCGATCGCGCGCAATTTTTCGTGCAGCCGTGCATAACGGACCGCCGACGGCCCCATGTCGACGCCGCGGCGGCTCGCGCCCAAGTCCATCGGAACGCCGACGATATCGACGCGCTCGCGCATCGCTCGCTCCACGGCGATCATAGGGCTCCTTTCGCTGCGTTTTTCCGCACGGCGCGCACCGCGTACGCAACGAGCGTATAGAGCGCTTGAATCGGCTTGCGCGCCGGGGCGAGCGGCCCATCGATATAGCCGTCGTCGAAATCGAGCATCCAGGTCGCCGACCGTAAAAACAACGGCACGGGGCGACTCGACCAGCGGCGCGCGCGTGCGACCCCGTCCGGAAAGCGCGCTTCGAGCACTGCGAGGATCGCGGCGTCATCGGGCGCCTCTCGGACGATGCGCGTGAACGTCGGATAATCGGCACCCAGGACGCGCAGAAGCATTTCGTCGCCCGGGCTCTGACCGTAGAGGTAGCTCCCCAACGCGCCGCCGATTGCGGCGCGCGCCTTGTCGATCATGCGGGGAAGCCAGCGGATGCCGCCGAGTTCGTCGCTCCATCGGCGCGGGGGAGCGAGGGTCAGATCGATTCTTTCCATGTTGCCCCATCGCTTCTCGACGCAGGCACGCGCCTCCGTCCGTCGTAGCAGGGTTCTGAATGAGAATCCTCGCACGCGCGATCTCAGCCTGCGCCCTTGCGGCACTCGTCATCTCGTGCGCACCGAGCACCGAGAGCGGGCGCGGCCTCTCGCTCGGCATGGTCACCGATATCGGCGGACTCGGCGATAAATCGTTCAACGATTCGGCCTATCGAGGGCTGCTTCACGCGCACCGACTACTCGGGGCGCATATCTCGGTTCTCCAATCGCGCTCCGCAGCCGATTACCAACCGAATCTTGAAGCGCTCGCCAACGAACGCTTTTCGGTTATCTATGCGATCGGTTTTCTCATGAGCAAAGACCTCGACCAGATCGCGCAAGACCATCCGCACACCCATTTTGCGATCGTCGATGCGGTTGTCAACGAGCCCAACGTCGTCTCGATCACTTTTCGCGAGCAAGACGGCTCTTTTCTCGCAGGGGCGCTCGCCGCGATGATGAGCGCGAACAAACACATCGCTTTTCTCGGCGGGCAGGATATTCCGCTATTACACAAGTTCGAGGCCGGCTACATCGCCGGTGCACGTGAGATCGATCCGCGCATAAAGGTCGACGCGAAATATATCGGTAGCTTCGATGACGTCGCCGCCGGCAAAGAGCTTGCCGATGTCGAACTCAACGACGGCGCCGATATCATCTACGCCGCCGCCGGGAAGGCGGGAATGGGGGCGATCGAAGCGGTCGAGACGCGGCGAGGCGCGTACGCCATCGGCGTCGATTCGAACCAGGATGGCCTCGCACCAGGGAAAGTGCTCACCTCGATGGTCAAGCGCGTGAACGTTGCGGTCTTCGATGTCGCGAAGGCGTATCAAGATGGAAAGCCGATGCATGGGCACGTCGTGTTCGGATTACGAGAGGGTGGCGTTTCGCTGACGAATTTCAAGTACACGCGCGCAAAAATCGGCCCCGCACGGATCGCCCGGCTCGCGCGTATTCGCGCAGCGATCGTCGATGGGCGCATCGTTCCTCCGGCGACCTTGCGCGCGCTTGCGACGTTTCGGCCGGTGAAGCTCTGAGCGGCTCGTTACGCCTCCGGGGAATCTCGAAGCATTACGGGCAGTTGCAAGTGCTCGACGCTGTCGATCTCACCTGCGAAGCGGGTGAGATTCACGCGCTAGTCGGCGAGAACGGAGCGGGAAAATCGACGCTCGCTGCAATCGCCGCGGGAGAGCTCAGTGCCGATACCGGCGAGATCGAACGGAACGGGCGCATCGGTTTGGTCCACCAGCACTTTGCGTTGATCGACCGTCTCTGCGTCTGGGAAAACGTCGTGCTCGGACGCGAGCCGCGACGACTCGCGACGATCGATCGCGGCGCGGCACGCGCATTCGTTCGCGATCTCGGCGAGCGTTACGGGCTCGACGTCGATCCCGATGCCTTGGTGGAGGATCTCCCGGTCGGTATCCGGCAGCGCGTCGAATTACTGCGCGAGCTCGCGCGCGATCCGAGCATCTTAATTCTCGATGAGCCGACCGCAGCGCTCTCACCGGGCGAGGTGGAGAGACTCTTCTCCACAGTCGCGCGACTGACGCAGAACGGCGTCGGCGCGCTGGTGATCACGCATAAACTCGATGAAGTCTTCGCCCACGCCGAGCGCGTCACCGTACTGCGGCGCGGACGCGTCGTCGAACGACGCCCCGTCGCCGAGATCACGCGCGACCAAGTCGCGCGCGCGATGATCGGCGGGGATATTCCCTCGATTCCGTCGCATCAGCCGACGAACGGCGCAGTGGTCGTGCGCGTCGAAGATCTCGCAGTTCCTGGGGCGATCGAACACCTTTCGCTGCACATTGCCGCCGGAGAGATTCTCGGCGTCGCCGGCGTCGAAGGGAACGGACAGAGCGCGCTCGCCGACGCACTCGCGGGTTTAACCCCTTTTCGCGGCACGATCGATCGCCCGGCAGCGATCGGCATCATTCCCCAGGATCGCTTGCTCGAGGCGGTGATTCCCGCGTGGTCGCTGGTCGAGAATGCGATGTTGGGGCGCGAGCGCGCTGCGGGAAACGGTTCTTGGCGGATCGACCGCGCCGCCGCGCGAGCGCAGTGCACCGCGATCGTCGAGCGCTTCGACGTACGCACCGAAAGCATCGACGCACCGCTGGCGACGCTCTCCGGGGGAAACCAGCAAAAACTCGTCGTTGGGCGAGCGTTGATCGATAACCCGGCGTTTGTTATCGCATACAATCCGACGCGCGGCATCGATATCGGTGCGACCGCCACCGTGCACGGCGAACTGCTTGCCGCGCGCAATCGCGGCGCTGCGATTTTGCTTGTGTCGTTCGAACTCGACGAACTCTTCGCGCTCTCCGATCGCATCGTGGTCATCGCGCGCGGCGCACTACGCGGAGAATTTACGGATCGACATTTTGATCGCGACGCAATCGGCCGTTTAATGGTGAGCGCATGAAGCGCGAGAGCATGAAGGCGCTGCTGCTCGGGACGCTCGGCGTGGTCGCAGCGATGTCGCTGGCGATGCTTGCGTCGCATGTCTCGCCGATTCTCGGCTTCAATGCGTTTTTCTACGGCGCCTTCGGCGGCAAACAAGAGATCGCCGAAACGCTCGCGAGCACGACGGCGTTGCTCTTTCCGGCACTCGGCATTGCGATTGCATTTCGTGCCGGGCTCTTTAATATCGGTGCCGAGGGACAGTTGCTCGTCGGCGGTCTGCTTGCGGGTTGGATTGGAACGCGTATCGAGGTCGCACCGGCGCTTGCGATAGCGGCGATCTTTCTCGCCGGCGCGTTCGGCGGTGCCGTGTGGGGAGCGATTGCCGGGTGGCTCAAGGCCGCTCGCGGCGCGAACGAAGTCATCTCCACGTTGATGCTCAATTTTATTGCCGCATCGCTCGCGCTCTATCTGGTGACGGGGCCGCTGCGCGCACCCGATGCAGCCGGCCCCGAACTCTCGTTGCTTCCACATGCGTATTGGTTACCGACGTTGCTGCCGCAGACGCGCGCAACGATAGCGCTCCCCATCGCACTGCTCCTCGCATTTGCGTTGCGATACGTCCTCAACCGCACCTGGTTCGGCTATCGCTTGCGCGCCGCGGGGGAAGCACCCGAGGCCGCGCGCCGCGCCGGCATCTCGTTATCGCGCGTCGCACTCTCGGCGATGGCGTGGTCGGGCGCTCTCGCCGGCATGGGCGGCGCCGCGCTCGTCGCCGGTGAGTTGCATCGCTTCAACACGCAACTCTCGCCGGGATACGGCTTCATCGCGATCGCCGTCGCTCTCGTCGGCGGGCTCGAGCCGTTGGCGATCTGCGTCGCCGCACTCGCATTCGGCGCGTTGGAGTCGGGCGGACTCGCATTGCAAGCCGCCGCCGCGGTACCGAAAGATGCCATTCACGTCATCGAAGGTTTGCTCGTTTTTGCGCTTGCTGCGCGCCGTTATCTCGGCGCGCGGGGAGCAACCACGCAATGACGCTCTCGCTCGTTCTCTCGTTACTCGCACTCGCGTTGGTTCGGGGGACGCCGATTCTCCTTGCCTCGCTCGGCGGCGTGCTCTCCGAGCGCGCCGGCATCGTCAACATCGCACTCGAAGGAGAGATGACGGCAGGCGCCTTTGCCGCGGCATTGATTTCGTTCTTCACGCGCGATCCGTGGATCGGCGCGATCGGAGGTGTTGCCGTCGGAGCAGCGGTCGGCTTCGTGCTCGGTTTCGCGGCGACGCGTTGGCGCGTCGACCAAATCGTTGCCGGAATGGGCATCAACCTCATCTGCACCGGCGGTGCGGCATTCGGCCTCATCTTCGTCTTCAATCAAGCCGGTGTGACGCCGCAAGTTCCGGCAATCAATCAAGCGCTCTGGCCGTTGGTCATTCTCGGAATACTGCTTGCTGCGGTGCTCCAATGGGCGCTCTCACGAACGCCGATCGGTCTGCGTCTGCGCGCCTGCGGTGAAAACCCGCACGCTGCGCGCGCCGCCGGCATCGATCCGCTCGCCGTGCGACTCGCCGCCAGCGCGATCGCCGGCGCGCTCGCCGGGCTCGGCGGCGTCTTTCTCGCGCTCGGAGAGCTCAATCTCTACTCCGACGGAATGATCGCCGGGCGTGGGTTCATCGCACTCGCGGCGGTGATTTTCGGAAGGTGGACGCCGCTCGGCGCGGCGGGCGTCGCCTTGATCTTCGGTTTGCTGGAAGCGTTGCAGTTCGCTTTACAAGGCAACATCGCATGGTTACCGAGCGACTTCTTGCAAGCGCTCCCCTACATCGCCGCCCTCATTGCGCTGCTCGGTGCGAGCGGCAGATATCGTCCACCCGCTGCCGAAGGGAAGCCCTATCCATGATTCGCATGCGTTCGATCGTTCCGGCCCTCCTCATCGCCTCGCTCGGATGGGCCGGAGCGATTCCATGCGTCGCAGCGATTCCGCCACCGATGCGGTCGCTCCGTGATTCGTTTCGTTCGCTTGCGCGTTCGAGCGACGCGAACGTCGGCATCGCCGTTGAGGATCTCGCTACCGGAGCGATCACCGGGTACAACCTCAATCGCTCGATGCCCGCGGCATCGACGATTAAGATTCCGGTGATGATCGAGGTCTTCCGCCGCATGGCTCGCGGACGCTTTACGCTCGGTCACGTCATGCATCTCCGCGCCGAGGATCGCGATTACGGTTCCGGCGATCTCGCGTACGCACCGGTCGGCACCCCGATAACCGTCGAACGATTACTTTCGAAAATGATCGACATCAGCGACAATACGGCGGCGAACATGCTCATCAGGCTTGTCGGGCGCGAGCGCATCAATGAGGCAATGCAGATCTACGGATGCCACCACACCTATCTGCGCACGGCGATACGCACGAATGTTTCTGCAGTGGAGACGAACCTTCGCACGACTCCGCTCGATATGCTGACGCTGCTGGTGCGTATGGCGCGCGGAAAACTCGTCGACGCGTGGTCCTCACATGCGATGCTGGAGATTCTCGCGCGTCAAGAGATCGATACGCTGCTGCCCGAGCCGCTTCCGGACGGAACGACGATCGCGCACAAGACCGGGTCGTTACACAACGTGATGGCCGATGTCGGCATCGTTTACGAACCCGGGGCGCCCTTCGCGATTGCGGCGATGACGAGCGGACTCCCCGACGCGCAACTCGGGCGCGATATCGTGCGACAAGCGTCGTTGCTGAGCTTCAACGCAATGGCGCAGCTTGCCGAGTTACGAGCCTCACTCGGGCTGCCGAATCGCCTCGCCGAAATCATTACGCCGCAGGCGATTCCCGAGGCTCCCGACGTCCGCTACTGGACCGGCCAGACGCTCTCGGTCGGCAGCGGCGGCTAGCGGTAGGTCGGCGTCACCCAACCGATGTAGCGCGGCTCGCGACCGCGAACGGCGCGTTCGTAGACCTCCATAATCTTGCGCGCGACCGGGCCCAAGGCTCCATCGCCGACGCGACGACCATCGACCGAGGAGGCGTGAACGAGACCCGCCGCACTGCCGCTGAAGAAGACTTCGTCGGCGGCATAAAGTTCGCCGCGATCGATCGAGCGCTCGATGACCTTTAACCCGAGAACCTCCGTGGCGATGTGCATCACCGCGCGTCGCGTGCAACCTTCCAAGACGTTTTGCGATGGATCCGGCGTGTAGAGCGCTCCATGACGAACGAGAAAAATATTTTCCGCCGATCCTTCGGCAACGTGCCCATCCTGCGAGAGCATAATCGCTTCGTCGTAGCCGTTGAGCACCGCTTCGCTCTTCGCGAGCGCCGAATTTACATAAAGCCCGGTGAGCTTTCCTCGTGGAGGGGCCATCGTGTCGTCGGCACGGCGCCACGAACTCACGCAGGCTTTCAGCCCGACCGATGCGTCGAAGTATTTCTCGAACGGCAATGCAATCATCGCAAAGCTCGCCGGTACACCATGCAAACGAACGCCGATATCTTCTGCCGACTTGAAAATACAAGGACGTATATAGACATCCGTTTCGAAGGCATTCCGTCGGCAAAGATCGACGGTAATATCGATTAACTCGTCGACGCTGTGAGGAAGATCCATCAACAAAATCTTCGCCGAATTAAATAAGCGTTCGTAATGTTCGCGAAGAAGCAAGAGATAGAGCTCGCGATCTTCAGGAACCCAGAAACCGCGTATGCCTTCAAAACATCCGGTGCCGTACTGGAGGCCGTGCGTGAGTAACCCCACCTTCGCATCGTTGTAGTTGGAGAAGGTTCCATCACGATAGACGGTGAGTTTCGAAAGATCGACCGACACGTACATACTCCCGATTGACAGCTCTTGGGTTCTTGAACGCACGCTTCGCGAACGTCGAACGCGCATCCCGTCTTGGGGAACGCAAGGCGCGCGCAGGGATTCGGATTGCGAACGGAAAGGCAGGAGCCATGTGGTATCGCGCGATCCTTGCAGCGGCGCTCGTCGGGCTCGCATGCAGCGCCGACGCGCCCCCGAGCGTGCATCGACTGCCGAATTCGTGGCACCTGCACCCGGTCGGCGCGAGCGTCGGTGTCGGGACGATGCCGCAAGGAGTCGCCCTCTCGCCCGGCGGCAAGCGCATCGCCGTGCTCGACGCCGGTGCTGCTCCCTCGTCGTTACATATCCTCGATAGCACCTCGCTTCGCTCGCTGCGCATCGTGAAGCTTTCCGACGGTTTCGGCGCGCCGATCTGGCTCGGCCACGAGAGGATCGCCATTGCGGGCGGAAAGAGCGACGCAATTCTCCGCGTCGATCTGCGCAACGGATCGGTCACCGATATCGGCTCGCTCGGTAGGGGCAGTTGGTGCGCCGCTATCGCTCTCTCGCCGCATCGCTCGCGCATCGCCGCCGTCGGCGACCGAAATCACCGCGTTGTGCTCTTCAATCGTCGCGGTGCGCGCTTGTGGAGCGCGTCCGTCGGCGCGCACCCCTCGGCACTCGCATTCGCTCCCGACGGAACGCTTGCCGTCGTTTCACGCGCAGCTTCAACCATCAGTTTCTTCAATCGCTCCGGCGTTTTAACGATGCGGCGGAGCACTGACGCCCATCCCGCCGCAATCGCCATCGCGCCGAACGGGAAGAGTTTTGCCGTCGCGGCAAGCGATGCCGGACGCATCGATCTCTACGCGACGCAAGCACCCTATCGATCGATCGCGCATATCTCGGTCGCGCCGCATTTCGGCTTCGGCAACACCTTCGGAAGCTCGCCCGATGCACTCGCCTTCGCGCCCGACGGCGATCTCGTCGTCGCCCTCGCAGGCGAAAACCAACTCGCACTCGTGCGCGGAGATCGCGTCGTCGCTCGCATTCCGGTCGGGTGGTATCCCGACGCGCTCGCACTCGACGGCAACGAACTCTACGTTGCCGACGGGAAGGGTGAGGGCATGCACGCCAACCCGGGCTTCCGTCCGCTCGAGCGTTCCACGTATGCGCAGTACGTCGCGATTCTCACGGCCGGGGATCTCCGCCGTATTGCGTTTGCGGATTTTCAGCGAGTCGACGCGCGAAACGGGAACGCCGTTCTTGCGCTCGTTCCCAAGCCGCAGCATCGCCCCGCCGATACGGTTCTTCGCGTCGGCGGTCCGATTCGGCACGTTATCTACATCATCAAAGAGAACCGCACCTACGATCAAGTGCTCGGCGATATCAAACGCGCGAACGGCGATACGCGGCTGGCCTGGTTCGGCGAACGCGTTACGCCAAATCAACACGCCATCGCGCGACGATTCGGCATTCTCGATAACGCCTACACCGACGCACAGGTAAGCGCCGACGGCCATAATTGGACCGACGCCGCTTTCGCCAACGATTATGTCGAACGCTTTTGGCCGCCGAATTACGGCGGGCGGCGAGCGCTCTACGATTTCCAAAACGGAGCGAGCCCGGTCGTGCCGCAAGGCGGCTATCTTTGGGACGACGCCTTGCGCAGCGGAGTCACTTTTCGGGACTATGGCGAGGATACCGGCATCCCGAAATCTACGAGCGCGAACTATCTTGCCGGGAACATGCCCGGCTTGCGCGGCCATTTCGACCCTCGTTACGAAGGCTGGAATCTGCACTACAGCGATCTCCTTCGCGAAGCCGAGTGGGCACGCGAGTTTCACGGTTTCGTCGCCGCGCATACGCTACCGCAGTTGGAGATCGTCTATCTTCCCAACGACCACACCGAGGCCGCGCGCGCCGGCGCCTGGACGCCGAAGGCCTACGTCGCGCAAAACGATCTCGCCGTTGGTCGCTTGATCGCCACGCTCTCGCACTCGCCGTATTGGCACAGCACGGCGGTCTTTATCGTGGAAGACGACGCGCAAAACGGCCCCGACCACGTCAGCGACCAACGCTCGACATTCTATATTGCGAGCCCATATGCACGTGGCGGCGTGATCTCGAAGCGATACGATACTGCGAGCGTTCTCCGCACGATCGAACTCATTCTTGGGATGAAGCCGCTCTCGATCTACGATGCCTCGGCGCGTCCGCTCGACGCGGCCTTCACCGAAAAAGCGAATTTCGCTCCGTTTACCGCCGTCGCGCCGCAAACGCGCCTCAACGCGCGTAACCCCAGCCGAGGGATCGGCGTTCGCCGTAGCGCATCCATGAATTTTGCGATTCCCGACGCCGTCGATCCAACGGTTGCAAACGATGTTCTCTGGGATCTCTATGGAGGGAAACAATGACCGGACCCGTTCTCGCCGGAACGACCTTCGTCGCATCAGCGGTGGAGTGCGTGGAGGCTGCAACGATCGTTCTCGCCGTCGCGTTGACGCGAGGATTACGCGTCGCGTTGCTCGGCACGTTCGGCGCACTGATCGCGCTGGCCATATTTATCGCCGCGTTCGGCGCTCTGTTGGTGCGCGCGAGCGCGTTGCCGTATATAGAAACGATCGTTGGGCTCTTCTTGCTTTATTTCGGATGGAAATGGCTCCGAAAAGCAATCTATCGTTATGCCGGGCGCATTCCCATGCGCGATGAGGCCGCGAACTTTCAACGCGATAACGAACGACTGCGCGGAGCGCACGACGACCGCGTCGGGATGGCGATGGCGTTCCAGGGAGTTCTCCTCGAAGGCTTCGAGGTAGCGATCATCGTCGTGAGTTTTGCCGCGACGGCGCACGGCGCGCTCGATTGGTCGATCGGCGGTGCCGCGCTGGCTGCCGTTCTGGTTGCGATCGCCGCGATCGTCGCCCACGCTCCGTTGACGAACGTTCCCGAAAACGCGCTGAAATTTATCGTCGGCACGATGCTCGTTTCGCTTGGGCTCTTTTGGAGCGCGACCGGACTGGGCTTCGTCTCTCCGCTCGGCGACGGGAGCATCGCCGTGTTGATCGGGGCGACGCTCCTGATTTCGTATGCGAGTATTCTCCGACTGCGCGCGCCGAGCAATCGCTAAATAAATCTAGCAACGTCTTTCCAGGCCCTTGCAACCGCGCCGCAGTAGGCTTGTTTGTAGTTTGCACGCGCCCGTTTGCTGAGGCGCAACCGCACCTGAAGGAGAGAACTATGGACGCAACCGCTCCGGGTTCCAACCGCTGGGGAATCGCGATTGCAGGCATCATCGTGATGATCTGCCTGGGAACCGTTTATTCGTGGAGTATCTTCACCAACGCGCTCATCGCCGGATTTAATTGGTCGACGCAGCAAGCGACAACGCCGTTCGAAACCGCAATCTTCTTTCTCGGTCTCGGAGCCTTCGTCGGCGGACGTTGGCAGGACCGCGTCGGGCCGCGCACCGTCACGATCGTCGGCGCACTCGTTTGGGGAGTCGGCGTCTTTCTCGCCGGCCTCGGCACGCAACACTTCGGGCATACGTGGATGCTCGTCACCTACGGAGTTATCGGCGGCTTCGGCAACGGCATGGCCTATGTCACGCCGGTGGCGATGGTCACGAAATGGTTCCCCGATATGCGCGGCTTGGGCAGCGGCCTCGTCGTGATGGGTTTCGGACTCGGCGCATTTTTCTACAATCAGGTCGTCACGCGCATGGCGGCATACGCCGCGATTGCAAAACCTGCGCTCGCCTACGTGAAAGCGCGCGACGCATCGATCAAAGCCGGGACTCCGTTCGACCCGACGTCCTATCAGCTCTCGCACGACCTCATGCACGGGTTGATGAGCATCCTTCTCGTCTCGGGAATCGTCTTCATCGTGCTCGGTGGTATCGCAGCGTTCGCGCTGAAAAATCCGCCGACACCGCAAACAGCGACATCCTCGGGCAATGGTTTTACCATGGCGCAGGCCTTCAAAACGCCGCAGCTCTATGGTCTCTGGCTATTACTCTTCCTCAACGTCACCGCCGGCATCTTTGTGATCTCCAATGCCGTGCCGATGATCAGCCAATTCGCGGCGGTCGGTATTCCGACTGCGGCGCTCTGGTACGGTTTGATCGCCGTTTTTAACGGCCTCGGGCGATTCTTCTGGGGGTCGGTCTCCGATCGACTCGGAAGAAATCTCACCTATACGGTAATGTATCTCATTCAAGTGGTGATCTTTTTCACCGTAGGGCACGTTGCCGGCCTCACCGGCGTCCTCATCTGCTTCGCAATCGTTCTGCTCTGCTACGGCGGCGGCTTCGGCGTTATGCCGTCATTTAACGCCGATTACTTCGGCACTGCGAACATGGGCGAGATCTACGGCTTCATCCTCACGGCGTGGGGCCTCGGCGGCGTCGTCGGGCCGGCGATCGCTGGATTCGTGCAAGACAAGACGGGTTCGTACACCGGTGCGCTCTCGACGATCGCCATCATGCTCGTCATCGCTGCGGTCATCCCATTCCTCATTAAAAAACCGCAAATACCATCGAACGCATAACGCAACAACCGTAGGAGAGAGGCATGGCGAAAACGACGATCGACATTACCGGGCTCGCGACCGATCGCAGCACGCGTTCTATCTTGAACGAACGCATCGGCGAATTGCCGAACGTCGCCTCGCAACGCACTCAACACCTCCGGGCTCGCATCGACGGCGCGAAGGCGGTCACCAGCGTGTGCCCGTACTGCGCCGTCGGTTGCAGCACGCTCGCCTATGTCGATGACTCGGGCAAATTGCTCGACGTCGAAGGGAACCCCGATAGCCCGATCAATGCCGGGCATCTCTGTCCGAAGGGATCGGCGATCTTCGGCATGACGATCAACGATCGACGTTGGACGACCGTCCACTATCGCGCTCCGTATGCAACGCACTGGGAAGAGAAACCGCTTGCATGGGCACTCGAGCGCATCGCCGCCCGCGTGAAGGAGACGCGCGACGCCACCTTCGTTCGCGAGCACGATGGGAAGCGCCTCAATCATACGTTGGGCATTGCTTCGCTCGGCGGCGCAACGTTCGGCATCGAGGAGAACTACCTCCTCGGCAAATTGATGCATAGTCTCGGCGTCGTCGCGATCGAAAACCAAGCGCGAATATGACACTCCTCGACGGTGCCCGGTCTGGGCACCTCGTTCGGCCGCGGCGGAGCAACCGTTTGGCTCCCCGATCTCGAAAACGCCGACTGCATTCTCATTCAGGGATCGAACTTCGCTGAAGCGCATCCGGTCGCGTTCCGTTTCGTCATGAAGGCAAAGGAACGCGGTGCTACCATTATTCACGTCGATCCCCGTTTTACGCGCACGTCGGCGGTCGCCGATCTCTATGCGCCGATCCGCAGCGGAACGGATATCGCGTTCTTAGGCGGCATCATCAACTACGTTCTCTCGAACGAGCGCTACTTTCGCGACTACGTTGCCGCATATACCAACGCCGGCTCGATCGTGAGTGATAATTTCGTCGACACCGAAGATCTCGACGGCATGTTTTCAGGCTGGAACGCCGAGACGAACTCCTATGATACCTCAAGCTGGAGTTTTGAACGAAATGAGGACGGGTCGCTTCGGCGCGACGTTAGCTTGCAGCATCCGCGCTGCGTACTCAACGTTCTTCGTCGTCATTTCTCTCGCTATACTCCGGAGATGGTCGAACGCGTCTGCGGTACGCCGCAACACCTGTTCTTAAAAATCGCCGAGCTGTTGGCGAGCAATAGCGGGCGAGAGCGCACCTCGGCATTCGCCTATGCCGTCGGCTGGACGCAGCACACGACCGGCGTGCAATTCGTTCGAACCGCAGCAATTTTGCAGCTCTTGCTCGGCAATATCGGGCGTCCCGGCGGCGGCATCATGGCCCTGCGCGGGCATGCCGATATTCAAGGCGCGACCGACGTACCCACGCTCTACGATTTGTTGCCCGGCTATCTGCCGATGCCGTCGGCGTTGCGTGACGAACAGACACTCACTCGGTACCTGGAGAAGAACACGAAAAAAACCGGCTGGTGGGCGAATACGCCGAAGTACGTCGTTTCATTACTCAAAGCGTTTTACGGCGACGCCGCGCGCGCAGAGAACGAGTTCTGCTATGCTTATCTTCCACAACTCGTCGGCGACCATTCGGTACTTCCGACTACGTTTGCGATGAAAGACGGGTCGGTCAAAGGCTACTTCGTCATCGGTCAGAACCCCGGCGCCTCCGGGCAGAATGCCGAATTAGTGAGTTCGGCGATGGAACGCCTTGATTGGTTGGTGAACATCGACTTTTTCGACAACGAGACGGTCTCGTTCTGGAAACGCGAAGGCGCCGATGCAACAACGATCGGCACGGAGGTCTTCTTCCTTCCCGGAGCAACGGTGCTCGAAAAAGAAGGGACGATGACGCAAACCTCACGCGTGCTGCAATGGCACGACCGTGCGATCGAACCGCTCGGCGACGCGAAAAGCGATCTTTGGTATTTTTACGATCTCGGGAAACGGCTCAAAGCACTCTACGCCGACTCGCAGGACCCAAAAGATCGGCCGATTCTCGATATGACCTGGAACTACGATCACGAAGATGAACGCGAGCGCGCCTCCGGCGAACCTTCGGCCTTGCGCGTCCTTCACGAGATCAATGGGTTTACCGTCGCCGACGGGCGGCAGGTCGCGGGCTTCGCCGATCTTGCCGATGACGGCAGCACCGCGAGCGGCTGCTGGATTTACTCCGGCGTCTGCCCCGATGCAACGACGAACCGCGCCCGCGGACGCATCGCCGACGGAACGAGTTCACCCGGATGGGGCTGGGCGTGGCCTGCGAATCGGCGCACCCTCTACAACCGCGCCTCGGCGGATCCCGCCGGTAATCCGTGGAGCGAGCGAAAAAAATATATTTGGTGGGACGCGCAACGACGCGAATGGACCGGCGATGATGTACCGGATTTTCCAAAAGGGAAGGATCCGGCGACGCCGGCGCGCGCAGATGCGATCGGTATCGATGCGCACTCCGGTGCCGACCCGTTCATTATGAACCTCGACGGACGCGGGCAACTCTTCGTGGCCGGCGCGCTCGTCGACGCTCCGCTTCCGGCGCATTACGAACCGTTACAATCGGTCATCGAGAATCCGCTGTACGGACAACAGAGTAATCCGCTGCTGCGCGAATGGAAACGTGACGACAATCGCTACAACCGCGCGGTCGATCCCGATTTTCCCTACGTTCTGACGACCTATCGCATAACGGAGATGTCGGGCATTATGACACGCTATATTCCTTGGCTTGCCGAACTGCAACCGGAGGCGTTCTGCGAGATCGATCCCGAGCTCGCCGTTGAAAAAGGCATCGCCAACGGCAGCTACGTCACGATCTCGACGGCGCTCGGCGAGATGGAAGCGCGCGCGCTGGTGAGCGGCCGCATGCAACCCTTGCGCATTGGGAAGGGGCAACGCATTCACCAAATCGGCATTCCGTATAATTACGGTCGCATGGTCGGTTTTGCGCGCGGAGATTCACCGGGGGGGCTGATCGCGCTCTCGATGGATCCGAATGTCTCCATCCACGAAGCGAAATCCTTAACGTGCGCGATTCGCCCCGGTCGGCGCGCGGCGCGCATCGCCGGAAGCATCGAGGCTGCGGTTCCCGATGCGCAGCGACATGAATACGGTGCCGGAGCAGCACACGGAGTCGACGCCGGAGAACGACGCTGATGGCAACCGGCTTCTTTACCGATTCCACGCTCTGCATCGGCTGCAAGGCCTGCGAAGTCGCGTGTAAACAGTGGAACGAGCTCCCTTCGGATGGCTTCGAATTTACCGGTAACTCGTACGACAACACCAGCCAGCTCTCAGGAACGACCTGGCGACACGTTGACTTCGTCGAACGCGAATCGGTCGACGCAGAGGGAATCGCCACGAGTTGGTCGATGCTGAGCGATGTCTGCAAGCACTGCACGCATGCCGGATGCTTGGAGGCCTGTCCGACCGGCGCGATCATTCGCAACGAATTCGGTAGCGTCTTCGTCCAGCCCGATATCTGCAACGGCTGCGGGTACTGCGTCGTTTCTTGCCCATTCGGCGTCATCGACCTTATCGAAGCGGTCGGGCGCGGCGACGATGCGGCGAAATATAGCGTCGCCACCCTGCATGACGATCGTCTCAACGAACGGAAGACCGCCGTGCAAGCGACCGGCGGCGTCGCCGGAAAGTGTACGCTCTGTTACGACCGTCAACGTGTCGGTATGGTACCGGCCTGTGCGAAGGCCTGCCCGACCGAATCGATTCAATTCGGCGAGATCGACGACTTACGCGAGCGAGCGAAGCGTCGTGTCGAAACGTTGCAAGCACGCGGCGTCGATGCACGCTTATACGGCGCCGATGATGTCGGCGGCGGCATCGGCGCGCTCAACGCATTTTTTCTTCTTACCGATAGCCCCGAGGCCTACAATCTGCCTGCCGAGCCGGTACTTCCCTCGACGCGACAGGCGATGGGCTACGCCGCAGCCGCCTTTGCGGCGCTGACGCTGGCAACGATCGGCTGGGCGATCTTCCGCGGCGAGGGAGGTGCAGCATGAAGAGCTACTACGACCGTCCCTTGCTGAAGGGCCCGCACTGGGGCTCGAATGTCGTTACCTACCTGTTCCTTGGCGGCATCATGGGTGGGCTCGGCCTCATCTCCCTCCTCGCCGACGACCGGCCGGAGCCGGAGATGAAAAAACTGCGCAAAGCGACGCGCTACACCGCATTTGCATTAGCGGCAATCAATCCGCCGATTTTAATCTCGCACCTCGGACGCCCCGAACGCTTCTTCAATATGTTGCGCATCGTCAAATTCAAATCGCCGATGTCGCTCGGCGTCTGGGGGCTCGTACTCTATTCCGGCGCGGCGGGCGCAAATGCGGTGCGCGAACTCGCCGACGATGGAATCGTTCCGAAAATGCTCCGCTACATCGCGCCGAGCGCCACCGTTCCCATTCAAGCGCTCTTGGGTGCCTTCATGGCCGGTTATACCGGCGTCCTTATTAGCGCGACGGCAATTCCGTTCTGGGCGACCGGAAAGCGCCATATTCCGGCCTTCTCCGTCTGCTCCGGCGCGGCGAGCGCGAGCGCCCTCGCAACGCTGCTCTCGACGCTTCAAGGGAATCACGACGTCATTCCACGCCTCGAGCGCCTCGAAATGGCGGCATCGGCCCTTGAAGTTGCGCTTATCGCGGATTTCCGTCGGCGCGGTGGTGCCGCGACCGCTCCATTTTTTGAAGGGCGCGTCGGCACACGCCTTCGCGACTTCACTATTCTCGGAGGCATCGTCGTACCGTTTGCCTTGAATGCGATCGGCGGCGCTTTTAAACTGCCGAAGTCTCTCGATGCGCTGCGGAGTATTGCTGCATCGACGTTGACGCTCGTCGGCGGATACGTCCTTCGCGAAAGCCTCATCGAAGCGGGGAAACTCTCCGCAAACGACCCGCACGTTGCTTTCCGACAGCCTTCGTGAACGAATTCTCGACGCGCCCCGGCCGCAGCGCCGACCTCACGACCATCGTCATCGACGACGGCGTGCGCACTCGCCACGACGATCGTGTTGCGGTCGAAGAGCCGCTGGAGATCCGATTGGCTGCAGGCGCAGAGCGCCGCTCGCTCGCGCTCACGATGCGAACGCCGGGGCACGATTTCGAACTTACGGCGGGCTTTCTCTTCAACGAAGGGATCGTGAAATCGCGCGAGGAGATCGTCGGCATTTCTTATTGTCTCGACGACGATATCGAGCAAGAACAGCGCTACAACATCGTGAACGTCGAGTTGCGCGCACGATCGTTGCCGGATTTAAGCGCGCATACGCGCCTCTTTACCGGCTACGGTGCTTGCGGCATTTGCGGGCGCGAAAGCATCGATGCGCTTGAGGCTCGGGGGCTCGACCGAATCGACGATGCGACGACGGTCGCTACGGAGACGCTCTATGCGTTGCCGGAGCGAATGCGCGCAGCACAACCCATCTTCGAACGCACCGGCGGCCTGCATGCAACGGCGCTCTTCGATGCTTCCGGGGAGTTGCTCGTCCTGCGCGAAGACATCGGCCGCCATAACGCCCTCGATAAAGTCATCGGCGAGGCATTCCTCGCCGATAAACTGCCGCTGAAAGGGCGCATCGCCTTGGTGAGCGGACGCGCGAGTTTCGAACTGGTGCAGAAGGCGATCGCCGCCCAGGTTCCCATGCTCGCCTCGATCTCCGCGCCGAGTAGTCTCGCCGTCGATCTCGGCAGGCGCTTCGGAATTACGCTGATCGGCTTTCTACGCGGGCACCGCGCCAACGTCTACAGCGCCGAGGGGCGGGTGCGCTAAAGGACTCCCTTCTCGTATGACACGAGGAGGCACTCGGCGAAGGGCTCGGGGTGGAACGCAACCTCTCCGATGCGGATCCTTCGGCGGCAGAGCACGCTCGTTTTTGCTCGTTCTTCGTCCATAATGTCGATTCGATCGCATTCTTGGGCCTTGAGGGAGAGGTTCTGCAGGCGAATTTGATGTTTGAGGAGATGCTCGAGCTCGCGCCGCATGAAGCCGTCTCCAAATCATTCTTCGAGTACTTGGAAGCAATCGCGGAACCTGAAGCGCGGGAAGCGTTCAGCCAAACACTCGTCGGTGAAGCGCAGGAGTTTGACAGCGTTCTTCGAGCGTCGGGAGAGATGCCGTCGATGCCGGTTCGTCTTCGTTTTACGCCGCTCCGCATCGAAGATGAAATTATCGGCGTTTCGGCGATCGTTAAAAATATCGCTGCGGAGCGCATCGCGCACCAACACCTGCATAACCTCGCATTTTACGACCCTTTGACACGCTTGCCGAACCGAGCGCTCTTCGAAGATCGTCTCGCGCAGACGATCGCCGGCGCCAAGCGTTACAATCGACCGTTTGCTCTCTTATTTCTCGATTTGGACGGTTTCAAGAGCGTTAACGACGTTCACGGACATGCTGCCGGCGACGCCCTGCTTCGTAGTTTCGGCGAACGCCTCGGCTATATATTGCGCGAAAGCGATACGTTTGCTCGCCTCGGCGGCGATGAGTTTGCAGTGCTGCAACAACTCACTCGTATTCCCGAGGATGCCACGACGCTCGCCCAAAAGCTCATCGAAGCGCTCCAAGAGCCTTTCCCCATCGGTGGGGTCGATCTGAAAGTGGGCTTGAGCATCGGTATCGCGGTCTATCCCTGGCACGGCATCAGCGAAGCCTCCCTGCTAGAAGCCGCCGACAAGGCGCTCTACGACGCGAAATCCTCCGGGAAAAATACGTTCCGCTTCTCCGGTCCCTTTTAGTTCGAATGCGGAGGAGCTTCTCCGAGCATGCGGTCGAGAATTCGTACCAACTCATCTGCAGTCGATGGGCCGTCGATGGAGATCGACGGGATCGCCCGTTCGCGCAGCATCGTTTGCAGTAGCGCCGCTGAGTCGCTACTGTCACGCAACGGCGAGGCGATAACGACCGCCCCGATCGGCTCGCGTTCTAAAAGCGCCTCGATTTCTTCGATTTGTTCCGACATACGAACCCGATAACCGGCTTCGCGCAGTTCATCGGCGAGAGCAATATTTCGCTCCCCCGTTCCAACCAGCGCGACGACATGCGGACGCAGACTCGGCGCAGGAGCGAACGGCAACTTCACGGTGACGACCGTTCCGTGACCCTCATCGCTGTTCAAGGTTATCGTTCCGCTATGGAGCCGCACGAGTTGCTGGGTAAGGAAGAGGCCGAACCCCGTTCCGGGAATTTTGAGTTTGCGGGCGTTCGAGGCTCGTGTAAATCGTTCGAAGAGCGAGGCTATTTCAGACGGTGGAACCCCGATGCCGCTATCGCGCACTGTTATAACGATGCCGTCGGTCTTCCGATGAACGTGGATGCGTATCGGTTGGCCGCCAGGAGAATACTTCATAGCGTTGTCGATGAGGTTGGAAAATATCTGCACCAGCCGGTCGCCGTCGCCGGTAATAATCGACGCCCCATCGGCGGTGATTTCGATCTCTCGCCGATAGGCGTAGCGCACGGCGAGATCGCGTAATAACGACTCGACGTCGACTTCGGCGAGCGAAAGCACGAGTTCGTTGCGCTCCAACCTTGAGATCGCCAAGGTGTCATTGGCGAGATTCGCGAGATCGAGCGCTGACTGCTTCATTGCTTGCGTAAAAGCACGCTGTTCTTCGGTAAGCGCCCCCACTTCACCAAGCAGATCGGCGAATCCGATGATTGTGGTAAGCGGGCCGCGAAAATCGTGCGCAAGCATGGCGATGAGATCGCTCTTCGTGCGGCTTAGTTCGTAGATGGCATTGCGCCGACGTTCGACCTCACTATAAAGTGCGGTGTTGCGAACCGCAACCGAAACAAATTGCGCAAACAAGTCGACCAAGAAGATATCGCGCCGTTCGAACGGCCGCATATCGCGGTGGAGCCGCAATACGAGGTCGGAGCGGTCGCTACGCCCGACGCCCACGAGCACGTCAAAGCGGTCGTCGGATACAATGAGCCCTTGTTCTTCGTTTAAGCGGCGCGCCGGTTCGTAGAGGAAGGCTTCTTTTTCCGCGTTGAGTGGTCTACTGCTGTCGCGCACCTCGACGACGTAACCGTCGTTCCGCTTGGCGAGAATGCAGCCCGTCGCTCCGAGTACGGCGCGCGCGCCGGACTCTACACACTCAACAAGCCTCCGGCCGTCGAGCGCGGCGACAATCTCCCGCGATGCGCGTGCGAGCGCTGCTAAACGATCGTTTTGTTCTTCGAGCCGCGCCGTCTCTTCGACTTCTTCGGTAATATCGCGTTCGACGAAGACCCAATGCGTAATCGCTCCACGGACATCCCGAATCGGAGTACACGAACGGAGCGACCAAAATCCGCTGCCGTCACGACGGTAGGAGACGACTTGCTCTCGCGCTGCCGATCCGGCCGCAATGGCTTCTCGCAGGCGACGCATGCCGTCGTCATCCGGCATCGAAAAGCGAAAATCGTCGACTTCGCGTCCAATTGCATCGGGAGATCGCCAGCCCGTCGCGCGTTCGAAGGCATCGTTCATGTAGATGAGCCGAAGCTTTTGGCTTTGTTCGTCGACCTCGAAGATGCGCAACATCTCGGCGGTCTCGTTCATCGCTCGTGAGAGCAGGTCGAGACGGCGCCGATAGCCCACCTGTTCGCTGATATCGGCAGCGATCGCGAGAACTCTTTCTTTGCCGTCGAGACCGCTGATATCGGCGCGCAACTCAACCGGAAACGACGAGCCGTCGCTCCGGCGTGCCTGCGTCTCGGCTATCCATGCATGACCGGCGCGCATTGTTTCGATTGCCGCCGTCATACGCGATGAGGAGAGACTGTCGTAGAGGTCGGAGATGCTCTTTCCCATCAGCGCGCGCTGTTCGTAGCGAAGATGCTTCGCCGCTCCGGCCGATGCAAATTGAACTTTCAACGTCGTTGCATCAAACGTCAGCATGTCGAGTTGAGCGGACTCAAAAAGGTTATAAAATTCGCGCCGTGCATCGAGCACCGCCATGACTGCATGAGAGAGCTCCGTCAGCGCATCGCGTTGCCGCTCCGTCAAGGTACGGGGTTTCCGGTCGATCACGCAGATCGTTCCAAGGCGCGCCCCATTGGGAGCCACCAGCGGGAACCCGGCGTAAAAACGTATTCCGGGATCGCCGGTAACAAGCGGATTGGAGCTAAAGCGATCGTCGCTCCTCGCATCCTTCACTTCTAACGTGTTGACGCGGTCGTCGAGCGCGTAGGCGCAGAAGGCTTGATCGCGCGGGGTTTCGCGAGTCGTTAAGCCGCGCCGCGCCTTAAACCATTGCCGATGCTCGTCGACGAGACTGACGAGCGCAATCGGGGTGTCGGCGAGCTCCGCCGCGAGGTTGACGAAGGCGTCGAAGATCGCCTCGTCGCCCGTGTCGAGCACTTGATAGGATTCGAGGGCGCGCAGCCGTTCACGCTCCCGTTCTTCACTCAACGGATACGGGCTGCTCATCGAACGACGACCTCTTCGAGAAACGCGAGGAGGTGACGGTTAAAAGCCTCGGGAGCATCGGCGTTAGCGACATGACCCGCACCGGCAATTTCGCGACAACGCGCGTTGGGGATTCCCGCAACGATCTCTTCGGAGAGCGCGCGCGGCGCGATTGTATCCCGCTCGCCGACGAGGACGAGCGTCGGAACCGCGATCGCAGCGAGATCGGCGCGATAATCGCCGGTCCAGGTTGCGTGCGTTGCCGCTTCGTAGGAGGTGCGACGCTTACACGCCATTTGCGCGATGGTCTCGCGTTCACGCTCCGCCGGCAATCCGAGTTGCGCCGCGCGAGCGCGCGCGAAGGTCTCCATATCGCCCGCCGCGTCGACCGCCGCGAGAATGCGCCGTACGTAATTCTCCGCATCCGGATACTTCGCAAAACTTCCGACGAAAACCAGACCGGCGAGGCGTTCGGGAATCCGGCGCGCGAGTTCGAATGCGACGACGCCGCCGAGACTGCACCCGACGATGACGGCCCGCTCCACGCCGAGTGCGTCGAGCGCGGCGATGGCATCGAGCGCGTAGCCGGCGCGCGTGATCGTCGCCGGTGCGGGCTCGGGAACGGCTCCATTTCCACGTAATTCGAGCGCACCGCAACGCGCGCGCGGCGCGAATGCGAGTAACTGCCGATCCCAAATGGCGGCCGTCGAACCGACACCATGAACGAAGAGTATCGCCGGGCCCGAAGACCCGGCGACACGAAGCCCACTTTCAACACCATCTTCGCCGTGAAGAGCGAGAACCCGAATTCGAGCATCCTCACCCATCGCGGCGCGTGCTTTTGCGAAGGTTAGACCGCAGCGGAGGAGAGTGCGAGTTTTTCCATCATCGCGCGATTGAATTGCGGAAGATCCTCTCCCCCGCGCGTGCTGATGATGTTGCTGTCCTGCGCCGTCGGTTGATCGCGATAGAGCCCGCCGGCATTGCGGATATCGTCGGCGATCGCATGCGCGCCCGTCAACTGACGCCCGCGCAGCAACTGCGCCGAGATCAGCACCTGCGCGCCGTGCCCGATCGAGAAGATCGGTTTCTTCGCCGCATCGAACTCACGCACGAAGCGCTGGACCTCCGCGTCGGCACGAATGCGGTCGGGCGAGAGCCCACCGGGGACGAGCAGCGCGTCGAAATCCTCCGCGGTGCAATCGCCGACGAGCTCCTCGGCTTTCACCAGGATGCCGTCGTCGAGCCCCCGCTTCCCGCGAATGCGGGCGCGCGCCCGCTCGTCGATGCCGACGATCGTGACGATCGCGCCGGCCTCTTCGAGCGCGCGGCGCGGCTCGGTTAAATCCATCTCTTCGAATCCATCGCCCGCGAGCGCAGCGATGCGTTTACCTTGAACTCCTTGCATGGCAGGGGCGGTTCGCGCTGGAGGGTGCGAACCTCTGCTTTCCGGAGCTAAAGCCTCCCACCGGTCGCCTGCGAGGCGACCCGGAGGAGGTAGGTGAGCTCGATTTCGATACGGCCGAGCGCATCGAGCAGGGAATCCTCTCCCAGCGCATTGAGGAGCGGGTTCCGCTTCGTCATGTCGCCCTCGGGAACGGCATGGCGCGGATTGATCTCGCGCATGTAGATGCGCGCATCGTAGCGGAGCTGCCCTTCGGGGAGAAAGAAGAGCGGGTCGAGGCCGAAGGCATAGACATCGAGCGAAAGGAGCGCGCTCTTCTGCATGAACTCGATCGGTCGTAGCCGCAACGCGTGCGCGAGCCGTGCGAGCATGCTGGGCGCGACTCTCCTCGTGCCGGCGTAGAGCTCCGCGAGTTCTTCGGGAGCGATGCCGAGCGCATCGACGAGTTGCGCGTCCTCAACTCCGCGTTCGCGCGCGAGCGCTCGAAGCGCATCGCCGAATGTCGGACCGCCGGCGGTCCCGAGGCGCGCATCCCAAACCGGTATCTGCTGATTCATTCTTCGATGGGTTCCTCGCCGAGCCAGATTCGCCCCTCGTCGGCGATAACGGCGAAGCGCGGAACGCGCGCAAAATCTCCCAACGTCATGCAACCGGTGCGCAGATTGAAGCGCCACGCGTGCCACGGGCAGGTGACGATGCCCCGTTCGACGCTTCCCTCGGCGAGCGGGCCGCCTTGATGCGGACACGCGTTCTCCAACGCGAAGAGCTCGCCGTTGACATCGAAGATCGCGACTTCATAGTTTCCGACGTTGCAGACGATCGTCGCATTTCGCGCGAGCGTTGAACGATCGGCGACGCAGACGAAACCCTCGCGCATTAACCGAAGAGGGCGCGCGTGAGGCCGCCGTCGACCGAGATCGTCTGCCCGGTCAGGTACGATGCTCGCTCGCTGCAAAGAAATGCGACGAACTCGGCTAGCTCTTCGGGCGAACCGACGCGCTGCATCGGCACCTCGTTGCGAGCGGCGGATTCCAACGCTTCATCGCTTCCATAGAGCGCGCGCAGCCGGTCGGTAAGGAAGCGTCCGGTCGCGATACTGTTGATGGTAATCCCGGCCGCGGCGACGTCGTTGCTCGCGGTCTTCAGCGCTGAAACGAGTGCGGTGCGCAACGCATTGGAGAGCGCGAGATTGCCGATCGGTTGCTTCACGCTCGTCGACGTCAGCGCGACGATACGCCCCCATCGGCGCTCGCGCATGAGCGGGAGGACGCGATAGGTGAGCGCGAGCATCGAGCGGAGCACCGTCCGATAGGCAAGGTCCCAATCGTCGAGCGTTAATTTTTCAAAGTTTCCCGGTTTCGGCCCGCCGCCGTTGGCGACGAGGATATCGATGCTTCCGTACGTCGAGCCGACATCGTCGATCAGTCGATCGCGTTCGCCGTCGTCGTTCAAATCGCAGGGAAAGGCGCGCGCATCGAAAGCGCCGGCGGCGCGCGCTTGCGCGGCGATCGTTTCGAGCGCGTCGCGACGACGTGCAGCGAGTGCGACGATGTGCCCCTCGCGCGCGAGTGCGAGCGCGCAGGCTGCGCCGAGCCCGCTGCTCGCTCCGGTGACGAGCGCGACGCGCCGTGGCGAATTCATCGGCGCCCGCTATTCATACGGAACGCCGCCGACGCGACGGGCGCGCAGCGCCTCGACGTACCAAGTGAATTCATCAAGAAACGTCTTCGTGGAGGCGCGAACGTAGTCGGCATGCGGCACCCCGTTTTCGTCGAAGGTTTCGGCAACATTGCCGAATGGAAGTAATGAAGGAATCGTGATCATGCCCTGTTCGGGGAGCGTGGCGCGCAGTTGCATCGCCGCCCGCACACCGCCGAAGCGACCGTTCGAATAGGTGACCAATCCTGCCGGGCGCCAAAAAAATTCGTTCATGAAATGATCGAACATGTTTTTGAGCGCCGGCGGAATACCGTGGTTATACTCGCCCGAGACGACGAGAAAGCCATCGACGCTGCGGAAAACATCGGCAAGCCGCTCCATCACCGCGGGTGCGCTGCCGCGTTCGTATTCTTTATACATGCGGTCGAGCAACGGCAAACGATACTCGAGCGGGTCGACGAGGATGCCGGTGTCGCCGCGCGCCTTCAGCGCCTCGACGATGAATCGCGCTACGCGCAGACCCTGCCGTTCGCTGCGTACCGACCCGTAGACGACGGCGATCGTGTTCCCCATAGTGCTGCGAGCGCTTCGTTTATCGGCCGTGCCGTGCCTGGCTCATCGAGGGCGTATCCCAGAAAACCAACTCGGCGCCCGCGGCGTGAATCGCGCCTTCGAACGGTCCCTGCAACCGCAGCGCATCGCCCGGTTTCAATCGCTCGCCCGCGACCTCTGCTTCGCCGCTTGCGAGAAAGAGAAATCCGTAACGATCGGCTCCGAGCGAGAACGTGAGCGGAGCGCCTTCGACGCGCGCGACGTAGCACGTCGCATCCTGCCAGATCGCAATGCGCGAATCGATACCCGGCTGCCCGGTCGCGATCGGCAACCAACGATTCAGACGCTCGGCGCGCGTGTAATCGACTTGGCCGTAGCGCGGCGCGAGATCTTTCGCGTGCGGCATTACCCACATCTGCACGAGATGCACGGGGTGCTCTTTCGAATGGTTGAACTCCGAATGCGTGATGCCGGTACCCGCCGAGAGATACTGTACGCCGCCCGGCGTTACCACGCCGTGGTTTCCCATGGAGTCGCGATGCTCGAGCTCCCCGTCGAGGACGTAGGTGAGGATCTCCATGTCGCGGTGCGGGTGGGTGCCGAAGCCTTCGCCGGCTTCGATCACATCGTCGTTGAAGACGCGTAACGCGCCCCAATGAAGATTCTCGGGGTCGTAATAATCAGCAAAGCTGAACGAATGATACGTTTTCAGCCAGCCGTGATCGAAGTAGGCACGTGCGCCGCTCCGTTGAGTGATGATACTATCCACCTATGATAGAACCCGAGCAAGTCGTCGAGCGTCGCACCGAGATCGTCTTCCCCAACGACGCGAATCACCATGGAACGCTCTTCGGCGGAAAGGCACTGGCGATGATGGATGTCGTCGCGGGTATCACCGCAGCCCGGGCCTTCCGGCGAACCTTCGTGACCGCCTCGATGGATCGGATCGACTTCCGCGCCCCGATCAAGGTCGGCGAGTTCGCCGAGACGACCGCCCGCATCGCCCGGGTCGGCCGCACCTCGGTGACGCTCGAGGTCGAGCTCTGGGCCGAGAACCCCGGCAACGGGGAGCGGCGGCTCGCCACGGTCGGCACCTTCGTCATGGTCGCTGTCGACGAGAACGGGCACCCGACCCCGCTGCGCTAGCGGCCGCCGGAAGAGGTGGCGCGCGGAACATCTTTTGGATATACTCCGGATATACATTGATAACGCCGCGCACCGAACATACGGAGATGTCTGTGAAAGCAACGATCGCGCGATGGGGCAACAGTCTCGCGGTGCGGCTTCCAAAAGATGCGCTTCACCAGGCTCATCTCGAGGCGGGCAGCGTGGTCGACGTGACCGTGCAAAACGGAACCATCGCCCTCGTACCCCGGCACAGCGAGCAATCACTCGCCGAACTCGTAGCCGCGATCTCACCCGAAAACCTCCATCGCGAAACCTTCGCGCAGATCCACGGGGCAGAGCTTTGGTAACCGAGGAGGCACCCGGCGACGGAGACGTGCTCTGGCTCACGTTCGACCCAACGCTGGGGCACGAGCAACGGGGTCGTCGGCCGTTCTTAGTCCTCTCGCCGCGCGACTATAACCAAAAAACCTTGCTCGTCGTCGGATGTCCGATCACCTCGATAAGGAAGGGCTACCCATTTGAAGTTTGCGTAAGCGGCGTCGAGGGCGTGGAGGGTGTTGCTCTCTCGGATCAGCTAAAAAGTCTCGACTGGCGAACGAGAAAAGCCGAGATCGCCGGGAAAGCCAACATCGCAACCACCAACGCTGTGCGAAGCCTCGTACGGCGCCTCCTCGCGATTCCCTAACCTTGAGCTCTTCCCGGAAGGCCCCCCTGCTTGGCGCCGAGGGCGATTCTCTGGTATAGTCCCTCAGTCGCCGGGGCGGAATCTCTGCACCCGAGCGAGCCTATCCTGTTGTAAGGAGCCCTTCGTGCCATTAACCAAAGAACAAAAGGCGGAGATCGCCGGCAAATACGGTCGCGGAACCAACGATACCGGTTCGGCGGAGGTCCAAGTCGCGATTCTCACGCACTCGATCAATCAATTGACCGAGCACCTCAAGATTCATAAAAAAGACCATCACAGCCGCCGCGGCCTCTTACTGCAGGTCGGGCAGCGCCGTCGCTTGCTGAGCTATCTGCAGCGCAAAGATATCGAGAAATATCGGCAGCTCATCGCCGATCTCGGTCTGCGCCGCTAAAGACCGCTCGCAGAATCCAGGTCTCCATGGGGGCGGCGCGAAGTCGCTCCCATGAACTACCGACTCAAACACCTTGATGTTATCAGCGTCGCCTCGATCGGCGCGCTGCTCTACGCCGGCATCGCGCTCGTCATCGCGATCCTCATCTTTCTGTCTTCCTCGATGATCGGGGCGATGATCGGCCATTTTGGAGCGCCGATGCCCTACGCGTTCCCACTCCTGATGATGGGCCCGTTGATCATCGTGATCTTTCCGATCTTCTACGGCATCTTCGCCTTTATCGCGCTCGCCATCGTGACCGCGCTCTACAATCTCTTCGCGGGATGGACGGGCGGCTTCCTCATCACGTTGGAGGCACAGCAGACTCCGCCGCCTGCACCAACGCAAACGCTTCCGTAGTTTTTTATCGCTGCGAGCGTTACGGGCGTTTGCGCGCGTGCGCTCGCAGCACCGCGGCTTCAATCGCCGCGCTGCCCATACCGTAATGTTCGATCAGTTCGACGGGATCGCCGGACTGACCGAAACGATCGTCGACGCCGATGAATTCGATCGGTGTCGGGTGCTGCGCGGAGAGAATCTCGGCGACGCGCGAGCCCATGCCGCCGTGCACCTGGTGCTCTTCGACCGTCACCACCGCGCCGCAAGTCTTCGCCGCGTCGAGAATCGCCGCTTCGTCCATCGGTTTGACGGTGTGGTTGTTGACCACACGACACTCGATACCGCGTTCGCGCGAGAGTTTATCGGCAGCGATCAGCGCGTTGTAGACGAGGATGCCGCAAGCGACGATGGCAACATCGGCGCCTTCGCGGAAGATCTGCGCCTTGCCGATCTCGAAAGGCGTCGCTTCGCTCGTAATGATCGCCGATTTTTCGCGGGCGAAGCGGAGATAGGTCGGTCCGAAGGTCTGCGAGAGCGCGAGCGTCGCTTTTTTCGTCTGCACGCTGTCGCAGGGAACGACGACGAACATGTGCGGAATCACGCGCATGATCGCGATATCTTCGATCGCCTGATGGGTCGCTCCGTCGGGGCCGACCGAGACGCCGGCGTGCGCGCCCGCAATCTTCACATTGCTCTGGTTGAGCGCCATGATGGTGCGGACTTGCTCCCACGAACGCCCGGGGTTAAACATCGCGTAGCTGGCGATCCACGGGATCTTGCCGACCGCCGCGAGCCCACCCGCCATCGCCACGAGCATCTGTTCGGCGACGCCGATCTCTAAATATTGCTCGGGGAGCGTATTCTTGAGCGCTTCGAAACGCGTCGATTCCGAAAGGTCAGCGCAGATGCCGATCACGTTCCGATTCGCCTGCGCCGCCTCGAGCAGCCCTTCGCCGAAGCCGTTTCGCGTCGGCAATTGTTTGAGGTTTGCAGTATCGCGATAATCGATCAAGTTCATCGCTTGCGCGGCGCGATCGAGGGTTTGCGTGTTAGACATGCGCGAGAATCCTCTCCCGCGTAGCCGCGAGCTCGGCGAGTGCGTTTTTTGCCTGCTCGGCGTTCGGCGGCCGTCCATGCCAGGTGTAATCACCCTCCATGTAGCTCACGCCCTTACCGGGAATCGTTTTCGCGATGATCACCTGCGGCTTGTCTTTCACCGCATGCGCGCGCTCCACGGTCGCAACGAACGCGGCGATATCGTGCCCGTCGCATTCGAAAACTTCCCAATTAAAGGCGCGGTATTTATCGGCGAGCGGTTCGAGCGGCATAATCTCTTCGGTGCTGCCGTCGATCTGAATGAAGTTGCGGTCGATGATGCAGAGCAGATTATCGAGTTTGAATTTCGCCGCCGTCATCATCGCCTCCCAATGCAGGCCGCATTGATGTTCGGCATCGGAGGTTACGACGTAGACGCGATAATCGGCGCCGTCCATCTTTGCACCCTGCGCCATGCCGACGCCCTGCGCGAGCCCCTCACCAAGCGGACCCGAGGTCGTTTCGACACTCGGGAGCGTCACGCGCTCGGGGTGCCCTTGCAGACGCGTACCGAATTTACGTAGCGTCAGCAATTCGTCGACCGGAAAGTAGCCGAAGTTCGCCATCGCCGAGTAGCGCACCGGAGCGATATGCCCGCAGGAGAGCAGCAGTCGGTCGCGCTGCGGCCAGGTCGGCTCCTCGGGGCGGTGGCGCATCACGTGTCCGTAGAGCGCGGTGAAGATGTCGGCCATGTCGAGCGAGCCGGCGGAATGGCCGGAGCCCGCGGCGAGCAGCGCGCGGATGATACCTTCGCGCACGTCGGTCGCCTTGAGGTCAAGCTCCCTCAAGCGTTGGGGGGTCAGGGTCTGCATCCCCGCGTTATACCAGGTGATGCCCCGCCGGCCCTCGCGGGAAGGTCGGGATGCCCTCCGATACGTGCGAGCCCGGCGAACGGTCGCTCTTAGTACCCCAGCGCCGCACCGGCGGGGTGGCGACGATCGCTCCCGCCTTCGAGGAGACCGGTTTTCGGATCGACGACGATCGCTTGCGCCGAGCCCCAGGTGGGAATCTGCACGAGCTTATAGCCCTCTTTTTCAAGCGCGAGAATGACGGTCGGTGCGAAGGCGCCCGGCTCGTATTGAATCTCATCGGGGAGCCACTGCATGTGAATGCGCGGCGCATCGACGGCCTGCATCGCGTCCATACCGAAATCGACCGCGTTGAGAATCGTTTCGAGCGTGATGGTGATGATGCGCGATCCGCCGGGGCTCCCGGTCACCATGAAGAGCTTGCCGCCATGCAGCACGATCGTCGGCGACATCGACGAGAGCGGATGTTTGAACGGTTCGATGTCGTTGACTTTCCCCTGGACTAAGCCGTACATGTTCGGCACGCCGGGCTTCGAGGTGAAATCATCCATCTCGTCGTTGAGAAAGAACCCGGTCGTGCCGGCCATCACCCCTGCGCCGAACCAGTCGTTAAGCGTGTAGGTAACGCCGACTGCATTCCCCCAGCGATCGACGATCGAAAAGTGCGTGGTATCGCGATGCTCGTGCCAGTGGACGCCGAGCCCGGGATGCACTTGGCTCGACGGAGTAGCGCGCGTCGGTGAAATCTGCGCGCGTAATTTCGCGGCGTACGATTGCGAGAGCAACTGCGCGATCGGCTCGGCACCGAAGGCGGGATCGCCGAGATAGGCGTTGCGATCGGCATACGCGCGCCGTTCGGCCTCGACTAAGTAATGCGTCTCTTTGATGGAATGCCATCCCCACTGCGTGAACGGATAGGGCGCCACGATATGCAATATTTCGCAGATCGTCACCCCGCCTGAACTCGGCGGCGGCGATGAAATAATTTTGTAGCCGTGGTAATCGCAAACGGTCGGCGTGCTGACGACGGTGTGATAATCGGCGAAATCGCGCAGCGAGAGAATGCCGCCGTGGGCGGTACTTGCAGCGACAATCGCGTGCGCGATCGGGCCGCGATAGAACGCCGCCGCGCCGCCGCGCGAAATCTCTTCGAGCGTGCGCGCAAGCTCCGGTTGTTTCACGACCTGTCCCGGCACCGGTAAGTGTCCGTTCGGCATCCAGATCGCGCGGAGATTCGGCTGCTTCGCAAACGTGTAGGCGCCGCTGTAGCCTTCGGCGAGCGAGCCGCGGAACGGAATGAGGTCGCCGCCGACAAAGGTAAAACCGTTTTTCGCCAGCGAGATCGCGGGCGCCATCAGCGCGGAGCGAGACATCGTGCCGAAGCGTTTGCGCGCCGTCTCCATGCCGGCGACCGTGCCGGGAACGCCGATGGAGAGCCAGCCTTTCGTCGAGCGCCCGGGCACGACGTTGCCGTGCTTGTCGAGATACATCGAGGGCGTCGCGCGCGCCGGCGCAACTTCGCGAAAGTCGATGAAGGCGCTGCGCCCGTCGTGCATGCGCACCAACATGAAGCCGCCGCCGCCGATATTCCCGCAGCACGGGTCGACGACCGCGAGCGCATAGGCGACCGCGACCGCCGCATCGACGGCGTTGCCGCCGTGTTTGAGGACGTCGAGCCCAACCTGCGATGCGTAGCGCTGCTCGGTCACCACCATCCCGTGGCGGCCGATCCCCATCGGCGGAGAGATCGCCATCTTCGGCCGCGGCCACGGGCCGACGCCGAGTAGCGAGAGGGCGGAGAGGGCGGCGAGCAGTGGGCGGGCAAGGCGTTGCATGCTCGACTCGTTCGCCCTCAGCCCAGATTATGCCCGGGGGCCCGCTGACGGCGCTGAACAGGTATGCGCTTCTTTGCTAGAGAGCCTCCGGGGGTATTCCCATAGGGCTTCGCCCGCGCGCCCCCGAAGAGAGAGCGGTTCAAAAAAGAATAAACAAAACACCCCTCTGTAAGGAGTCCCCGTGCCCGAAAGCATCTCATTAGAGATCGGCGGGCGCACGATGGTCATCGAAACCGGCGAACTTGCCAAGCAGGCAAACGGTTCGGCCCTGGTTCGTTATGGCGACCAAAACGTCGTGCTCTGCGCCGTCACCGCCTCCGCGAAACCCCGCGAAGGTATCGACTTTTTCCCCCTGACCTGCGACTTCGAAGAGAAGATGTACGCGGCAGGCAAAATCCCCGGTGGATACATCAAACGCGAAGGGCGCCCGCCCGAGCACGCCGTGCTCAGCTCGCGCCAGATCGATCGCCCGATCCGTCCGCTCTTCCCCGACGGCTTCCGCAATGACGTGCAAATCGTCGCAACGGTGCTCTCGGTCGACCCCGAGCTCGATGCCGATGTCATCGGCGTCTGCGCCGCCGGCGCTGCGCTCGCGTTCTCCGATATTCCGTTCGATAAAACGGTCGCTGCCGTGCGTGTCGGCCGCGATGAAGAGGGCGAGTATATCTGCAACCCGACGCTGCCGCAATACGTGACCGGCGGCATGGATATCGTTATCGCCGGCACTGCCGATGCGGTGATGATGGTCGAAGGCGGCGGCGACGAGATTTCGGAAGACGATTTCCTCGGCGCAGTTGAATTCGCGCACAAAGAGATCAAGAAGATCGTGAAAGCGATCGACGGACTCGCCAAAAAAGTCGGCAAGAAGAAACGTGCCTTCCCGGTGCAGACGCCGAACGCCGATCTCGAAAAGTGGATGCGCAAAGCCTTTGCCAAAGATGTCGCCAAAGCGATGCGCGTCATCGAAAAGGGCGAGCGTGAAGCCGCATTCGCGACGCTCAGCGTCGAGAGTGCGATCGAACGTTGCACGAAGAAAGACGAAGCAGTCAAGTTGCTGCTCGAGACCTCTGCGGGCGCAAAAGAGTTCGGTAAAATCATCAAGATGATGGAAGAAGACGAACTGCGCACGATGGTCGTCGACGAGAAGATTCGTCCCGATGGCCGCAAGCCCGACGAGATCCGTCCGATCTGGTCGAAGGTGCATTACGTGCCCCGCGTCCACGGCTCGGGCGTGTTCACGCGCGGACAAACGCAGGTCTTCACCGCGGCGACGCTCGGTTCGACCAGCGATGCGCAGCGGCTCGACGGCATCGTCGCGCTTGAAGACAAGCGCTACATGCACTTCTACAACTTCCCGCCCTTCTCGGTCGGCGAAACGCGCCCGATGCGCGGCCCCGGCCGTCGTGAGATCGGCCACGGACATCTTGCCGAACGTGCGCTGCTGCCCGTGCTTCCGCCGAAGGAAGAGTTCCCGTACACGATGCGTTTGATGAGCGAAGTGCTCGAATCGAACGGTTCCTCATCGATGGCCTCGGTCTGCGGATCGACGCTCGCGCTGATGG
>JAJYFM010000111.1 GCA_021790895.1 bacterium | reverse complement strand
GCGCACCGACATCAACGAGTTCGAGACCGAAACGCATATCGGGTTTGTCGCTACCGAAGCGCCGCAGAGATTCCGCGTGGGTAAGCCGCGGGAACGCCGACAACGAAACGCCGAGGACGCTGCTCCAAGCATGAGCGACCGCACCCTCCATCATCTGCATCACTTCTTCTTGTGTGACGAATGAAAGCTCGACATCGAGTTGGGTGAACTCCGGCTGCCGATCTGCGCGAAGATCCTCGTCGCGCATACAGCGTGCGATTTGCATATATCGGCCGAATCCAGAGATCATACAAATTTGTTTGAGGAGTTGCGGCGATTGCGGTAACGCATAAAACGTTCCCGGATGCATCCGGCTCGGTACCAAGTAATCACGCGCGCCTTCCGGCGTGCTCTTGATGAACATCGGGGTTTCGATCTCGACGAATTCACGCTCGTCAAAGTAATCGCGAAAGGCCTTCACGATGCGATGCCGCAAGCGCAAGTTTCGTTGCATGCGTGGGCGCCGCAAGTCGAGATATCGATATTCCAAGCGCAGGCCCTCGTCCACGTCGTCTTCGACATTCACCTGAAACGGCGGCACCTCGGAGCGATTGAGAATGTCGAGTTGCTCGATCCCTACCTCGACTGCGCCGGTTGCCAACTTCGGATTCTCGGTTCCATCCGGGCGGGCACGAACGGTCCCGACGACGCGCACGACATCCTCGCTACGGAGTTTTTCCGCTTGCGAAAAACTTGGGTGCTCCGGATTGAAGACGATCTGCGTGATGCCGTCGCGGTCGCGAAGATCGATGAAGATCAACCCACCGTGGTCGCGACGACGATTGACCCAGCCGAAGAGTTCGGCGGTGCGTCCGATTGCATCGGCACGCAGCGCTCCACAAGAAAAACGTTCCGGCGTCGCAGTCATGGGCGCTCCTCTGGATGGGCGAGGGCATCTTTGATGCCCGAGACATAGTGATATTGTTGCACGATATCGCGTGCGAGTTTCGAGCGGTCCGCCCGGTCGTCGAGTGCTTGCAGCAGATTCGGCATGCGCCCGAGCAACGAATGAAGGCCCAACGAGATCGGCGTCATCCCCAATTGCAGGCGGACGGCGAGGTCGGGATGTTTACGATAAAAGCGAACGGTCGAGCGACCGGCAAGCATCATTTTCCCTTTTTGGTCTTCGTGGGGAACATCTTGACAGTGATAGCTGACCGCACGCGGCTCGTAGCAAATGCGCACACCGGAGCGTTCGAGGCGATAACCGAGTTCGAGATCTTCGTGACCGTAGCCGGTGAACGATTCGTCGAACCCCCCGACCGCGCGCAGATCCTCGGTGCGCACCGAGGCATTACCAGTAAGAAAATAGAGCCACGATAAGCGTTTGCGCCCCGGTGGATGGAGATGCCCGCGCAGGTCCGCGCGATCGCGTTTGAGCGCGTAATCGTCGAGATCGCGTACTTGCACTTCCCAACCAACGACGGCGATCCGCCGTTCGCGTTCGTGCCGTTCGAGATGAACGGCGAGAAGATCGGGTGAGGCAAGAATATCGGCATCATTAAAAAGAACGACCGTACCCGTTGCCGCGGCGATTCCGGCATTGCGCGCTTGCGCGCGTCCGCTATATCCGCCTGGAAGATGGCGAACGTTCGGCGAAGTGCGCGCAACCTCGGCGAGATATTCGGCGGTACCGTCGGTCGACTGGGAATCGCAGATCAGCAATTCGTAACGCGACGCATCGATCGTCTGCGCGAGCAGCGTCGGCACGACATGGCGCAACGTGTCGAGGCGATTATAGGTGGGAATAACGACGGAACAATCAAGCATTTATTAAATCCGCGACACCGTCGACGACCTCGTCACGAAGGTGCGCGAGGGAGGCTTCGTCGTCGCTTTGGGGTTTACGCAAACTGCGGCTAGGAACCCGATACGGGGCCCATTCTTGTGAGGCCAATCGGAAATAGCGGTTTTCGAAGGCGACGAGCGTGGGCCTGCGCATCGCGCTTGCGACATGAGTCGCACCGGTGTCGACGGTGACCACGCACGCCGCCCGTTCAAAGACCGCCGCCCAGTGGAAGAACGGAAGGTCGCGCAGCACCGCCGCAGCCCCGACTCCGGCGAATGCATTGATTTTATCGCCGATTTCGGCGTTTGCCGTAATTGCAAGCGGACGCCCGAGCCCGGCGAGGCGGCGCGCGAGTTCTACTGTTGACGCCGGCGAGCTGCCGCTATGAAACCAGCGCGGGGCAAGGTGGAGAACGATCGGGCGATCCGGAAGCGCGGCGACCGCGGCTCGGTCTTCGTCGCGAAGGTCGAGGCGCAGATCGAGAACGCGTTCGCGCGCCCCTCCGAGGGCGACGAGATCGAGCATCTGGTCGACCTCATGGCGCACCACACGCTGCGGATTGCGTTCGCAGAGCTCGGGATCGGCCTCGGAGATCGCCATGCGATTGACGAATAAGCGCGCGGTAAGGCGCGCGAGATATCGACGCGCGTAGGTATAGCCGACTCGAACCGTCGCTCGCGTCGCGCCGACGATGCGCAGATCTTCGGAGCGCGGAGCGAGCGCGATCGCAAGATCGACATTCCGAAATTGCGCTCCGAAACGCTCCGGACGCACGGATCGCGGTATTGCAACGAGTTCGTCAATATCGGTGTTGCGTTCGACCACGATGCGGTTGTAGGTGCTGGTCACCAGCGTAATGTGCGCGTTTGGGAAGGACCGGCGAACCGTCGCAATCGCCGGCGTCGAAAGCAGCAAGTCGCCGATCCGATCGGTTCGCGAAAGGAGGATGTTCACGAAGCGTTGCGTTGTTGTAGCGCGCGTTCGAGTTCTTCGAAATACACGCTCGCGAGCATTCGCCGCACCACCCGTAACTCTGCAGCATCGAGCGGACGGTCGCCCGCAATCGCGGCGACGCGACGACGCAGACGCTCCGGCAAGCCGACTGCGCGCAACGCTGCGTGAACGCCGCGCTGCAGGGGGTTTTCGCCGGTTGCGAGATAGGTGCGCCAGTGCGGGTGCAGGGCCGAAAGCGTCACTGCCGTGCGCGCCTGTGCGCGTGTCTGTCGCTCCATTTTTTCGATTTCGCTGCTGCGCGGTTGCGGTTTGTAATGATAGGCGAGCGCGAATCGATTGAAGACGGCTCGCACGCCGGCAAAGCGCAAGCGCAGGCCGACATCGATATCTTCCCATCCGTATTCGGCGAACGACTCATTAAAGCCGCCGATTCCACGAATCGTCGCCGTTGGCACCGAGACGTTGGTCGTCCAGAAGAAATTCCCGCTGTAGTTTTTCCAGCTCCAGACCGGCGGCGGCAAATCGTCGAACGATTCGACGTTGATCGCTCCGCCGCGGACGATCGCTGCAGGGGCTCGGTCGTGCGAGCGCAGGTGCTCTTCGACAAAATTCGGCAACGGCAAAACATCGTCGTCGATGAGGATGATCCGCTCTCCCGTCGCGCGCGCGATTCCGACATTCCGCCCGCGGGCGAGCCCGGCATTTTGCTGTTCGACCACGGTAAAAGCGCAAGTCGCACGCGATCGCGCTCGATCGATAACCGCCGAGGTTCCATCAGTCGATCCGTCGTTGACAAGAACGACTTCGTAGGAATCCTCGGGCACCGTTTGCTCGAAGCATGCATCGAGGACGCGCTCGAGGAGCGCGGCACGATTGTAGGTACAGAGTTGAATGGTCGCGCGCATCGTCTTCCGCACTTC
>JAJYFM010000110.1 GCA_021790895.1 bacterium | reverse complement strand
TTCGAATGATCTCGGCGACGGGGACGCCAGCCTCCGCTTGGCGCAAGGACGCAGCGATCTGTTCGGGTGAGTGACGTTTTCGCATGGGCAAAACCTCCGGATCGGGGTAGGTGATTTTGCCGATTTTGCGCGAGTCCCGCTGGTCCACTGATCGTGTCCCCGGGAGTGGTGTACGAAAGGATCGTCCTTGTAGCATAGAGAGCGGCCACCGTGGCTTTCGGCGAAGGTTGTTTTTGAAACAGAAACATCTACGCGAAAGGAACCACGATGACCAACCCCAGTATGACACTTACCGAGCTGGTTGAAAAGGGCGCCGACGTCGATGTGCTGCGCGAGATGCTCCAGTTCGTCGCCCAGCGCATGATGGATCTCGATGTCGAAGGGCTCTGCGGTGCGGCCTACGGCGAACGCGATAAGGCGCGCGAAAACTCCCGGAACGGCTATCGCGATCGCACCTGGGAGACCCGTACCGGTGCGATCGATCTGCGTATTCCCAAACTGCGTAAGGGCAGTTACTTCCCGCCGTTTCTCGAACCGCGTCGCACCGCTGAGAAAGCGCTGGCTGCGGTGATTCAAGAGGCGTATATCCAAGGCGTCTCGACGCGCTCGGTCGACAACCTCGTCAAAGCGATGGGGATGACCGGTATTTCGAGTAGCCAAGTCTCGCGCTTGTGCACCGAGATCGACGAGCGCGTCACCGCATTTCTCAATCGCCCTATCGAAGGCGACTGGCCCTATCTCTGGATCGATGCAACCTACGTCAAGGTGCGCTCTTCAGGGCGCATCGTATCGGTTGCTGTAATAATTGCCGTCGGGGTAAACACCGACGGGACGCGGGAAGTCCTTGGAATGGCTGTAGGTCCCAGCGAAGCCGCGCCACTCTGGAGCGATTTCTTACGCAGCTTAAGCCATCGCGGTCTCCGTGGTACGCGCCTGGTGATCTCCGATTCGCACGTCGGCTTGAAAGCCGCGGTTACCAAGGTATTCAAAGCGACGTGGCAACGCTGTCGGGTGCATTTTATGCGGAATGCACTCGCGTACGCCGGCAAGGGAAAACGGCAGATGTTACTCGCGCTTATCAATACCGTCTTCGCCCAGGAAAGCGCCGAAGCCGCGCACGCTCAGTGGCGCGTCGTCGCCGATCAACTCCGCGACAAATTCCTGAAACTTGCTGCGATGCTCGACGAAGCCGAGCACGACGTGTTGGCGTTCATGGATTTCCCAAAAGCGCACCGGCGGCAAATCGCATCAACCAACCCGCTCGAACGCCTCAACGCCGAGGTAAAGCGGCGTACCGACGTCGTTGGCATTTTCCCGAGCGACTCATCGATCACCCGTCTCGTCGGCGCGCTGCTGCTCGAACAGAACGACGAGGGGCAACTCAACCGGCGGTACATGCAGCTCGAAGGAATGGAGGCCGTCAGCGATAACCAGAGACCCAGGTTGTCAGCGGTCATTACCGGCTGATGCCGACCTCGCCGAGCCGCGGCTCGTACACCACTCCGCGGGACACAATCGGTCCACTTTTCGGGGTCAGGGTCACCCGTTGGGTTCGATTCAACCGCACGAGCGGGTTGCCCCGCGCGCACCAGGGCGTTGACATCGAACATATGTTCGATTACGATGGCCTCCCATGTTGCCCGTACCCGCCCTCCAGACGAACCGGCGTGCGGCGTTTCTCTCACTGAAAGAGCGCCTCGCCGCTGTGCGGCAGCCCGCTCCCCCGCAGGAGCGGAGATTGCCCTGCGAGCTTCCCGCGCTCGATGGCGCGCTCGGTGGCGGGCTGCCCACTGGGCTCGTGACCCTCGAAGGAGCCCCGAGTTCGGGGCGGGGCGCGATCGCCTTTCGGGCGCTTGCGGCGGCGAGCCGGAGCGCCTTCGTCGCCCTCCTCGACGATGGCGGCTGCTATCCGCCCGCGCTCGCCGAAGCCGGCGTGCTGATGGAGCGCTTGCTGATCGTGCCGGTGCGCGAGGGAACGCTCGCCCGGGCACTCGACACGCTGCTGCGTTCGCGCGTCTGCCGCGTCGTTCTCGTGCGCGCGCGTGCTTGGAGCGCCGCGATCTGGGGGCGCTTCGCGCGGCTCGCGCGCGAAACCGGCAGCACGCTGCTCGCGCTCCTCGACGGCACCTTGCAGGCCCCTGCGGGGCTACCGGCGTTGCGCTTGCGCTGTCGCAGCGAACGGCTCGTACTCTGCGGGCGCGGCAGCGTCGGCGGCGCGCTGCTCGGCTTCGATTTCTCCGTCGAACCTTTCGCGCGCGCGCTCCCATCGCGCACGCCGATCTCGTTGCACGCGCTCCGCTCGGGCGCAACGGCGCCGGTACGCGAACGCAGCTTACGGAACGGGCGGGCACCGCAACGAACGCTGCGGGCGCACGCGTAGACTGCGATGCTGCTCGCGGCGATCGTCGAAGGTGAGAGCGTGCAGCAGCGCTGGGAAGCGATGCTCGATGCGCTCGATGCAGTGAGCCCGAGCGTTGAAGATACGGGGATCGGCGTTGCCCTGCTCGATATGCACGGCATATCCGGAGAGCCCGTGCAGTGGTGCGCGCACGTGCGCGCGGCGCTCGCCGTATTTTGCGTCGACGTGCGCTGCGGCTGCTCCGACGATGCATTGTGCGCCGAGGTGGCGGCGCGGTACGCCGATGGTTGCGTCGTCGCCGCAGGGGATGAAGCGGCCTTCCTCGCGCCCTTTCCGCTGAGCGCACTCGATATCGATCCACGAACGGTCGAACGCTTCGTGCTTTTGGGGATCGAACGGATCGGCGAACTTGCGGCGCTCCCGCATGGGCCGTTGTTGCGCCGCTTCGGTGCGCAGAGCGCACGCTGGCACCTGCGCGCGCGCGGTATGGAACGGCGCCGAATCGTGCCGCGCGCATTGACGCTGCCGATCGAAGCGAGCGCGTTGGGTGAAGGCGAGGCGCAGACGCAGGAGCAGTTGCTCTTCGCGTTGCGCGTCTTACTCCGAGCGATCTCCGAGAGTTGCGCGCTTCGCGGGCGCAGTGCCGGCGGTATTCGGGTCGAGTTTTTCTGCGAGGATGCAAGCGATCGGAGCATCGAACTTTTTTTCGCGCTTCCGACGGCGGAGGAACGAGCGATGTTCGACGTTCTTCGGGCACGCGTGGAACGAGAACGCTTCGATGCGCCCGTCGTCGGGATGCGCGTGCATGCGTTGCGTTTGGAAGAGGCGGGTAGTAGCCAACTGCTCTTCGTTCGCGAACGGGTGCAACGGCAGGATCTCGCCGTCGCGCTCGCGCGTTTGGAGGGTTTGCTCGGCGAGCCGGTGCGGCGCGCGCGCCTACGCCCGGCGCATGCGTTCGAAGAGCGCTTTGCCTTCGAGCGCTTCACGCCCGATCTCGCCGCCGTCGAAGCCCCCTGCCTCTCGGCGCTCCCTGCCCTGCCGCCCCCGGCGCTCCATCTCGTCGCCGAGCAAGAGGTGGCGGTGCAGCTTCGCGAGGGAGTTCCGGTTGCAATCGGAAGTCCGCCGAACGTGCTCTGCGAATGCGTCGGCCCCTGGCGCACGCAGGATGTCGCGCGCGAACGACCGGCTCGCGACGAATACGACGTTGCACTTGCCGATGGGCGCTGGTATCGCATCCTGCACCGCCAAACGCGTTGGTATCTCTGCGGCGTCTATGAATGAGCGTGCGCTACGCCGAGTTGCACGCGCGCTCGAACTTTAGTTTTCTCGATGCCGGTTCGCACCCCGAAGAGCTCGTCGAACG
>JAJYFM010000109.1 GCA_021790895.1 bacterium | reverse complement strand
GCCCGTTCGGCTCCCTCGGCAGCAGGAAGAAGCTACGACTCCGATCGCCGATCTCGGGGGTATCGAATTGCAGCAAACGTCGCAGCGCAGGGGCTGTATCGAGGTTTTTTTCTCGAGCGAGCGAGTCGTCAAGCGAGGAGGGTGGCACAGCGGACATCCTTAACTCCTACGAGCAAGTGTTCCTCGAATGTCGGATGAGAGACGCGCCCCGGCATTCCCGCACGCAGCGGTAAACACACGTGGCGTTGAAGAGTTCGAGACAATGAATGCGAGCGACCGAAGTTCTGGTTCCCTCATCGAGGCTGAGGATCGTTTTGGTGCCCATAATTATCACCCGCTCGACCTCGTCGTCGATGAAGCTCGCGGCTGTTGGCTCACCGACGTCGAAGGGAAGCGCTATCTCGACTGCATCAGCGCGTATTCGGCGGTAAACCAAGGACATTGCCATCCTCGTATCGTCGCTGCGCTCGTCGAACAGGCTGGGCGCGTCACGCTCACCTCGCGTGCAATGCGCAACGATCGCTTACCGGAATTTCTCGAGCGCCTAACGCGCCTCTGCGGCTTTGACATGGCGCTGCCGATGAATACCGGTGTCGAGGCCGTTGAAACAGCGATTAAGCTCGCGCGGCGCTGGGGCTACGATGTCAAAGGCATCGCACCGGATCGCGCTGAGATTATCGTCTTCACCAACAATTTCCACGGGCGCACGACGACCGTTATCAGCGCTTCGAGCGAACCGGCGTACCGTCGTTCGTTCGGCCCGTACACGCCGGGATTTGTGCTCGTTCCGTATGGCGATGCCGATGCGCTCGAACGCTCGATCGGGCCGAACACCTGCGCGATGTTGATCGAACCCATTCAGGGCGAAGGCGGCGTGATCGTGCCGCCGGACGGTTATCTCAAACGTGCCTGGGCGATCTGCAAAGAACACGATGTGCTCTTCCTCGGCGATGAAATTCAGACGGGTTTCGGTCGCACCGGCGCGATGATGTCACTCGACCACGAAGGCATCAAACCCGATATTCTTATCGTCGGGAAAGCCTTAGGCGGCGGCCTCTACCCGGTTTCGGCGATCCTCGCCGATCGAGCGTTGATGTCGCTCTTCCAGCCCGGCGATCACGGCAGCACCTTCGGCGGCAATCCACTGGGCAGCGCGGTTGCCATTGCGGCGATGGACGTCCTCGTCGAAGAGCGGCTTCCGGAGCGCGCGCGCTACGCGGGTGCGAAATTGATGCAGGGCCTGCGGGCGCTGCAATCCCCGTCGATCCGCGACGTGCGTGGACGCGGACTCCTCATCGGCGTCGAGTTCGACCGACCCGCACGCCCCTTATCCAAAGCACTGCTCGAACGCGGCATCGCGGCAAAAGATACGCACGAGCGCGTTTTGCGTATCGCTCCTCCGCTCGTCATTACGGACAGTGAGATCGATCTTTTTCTCCAACGCATGGAAGACGCGCTCGGCGTCTTCGACGCAGAACGATGAGCACCGAGCGCGCGAGTTTCCGTTGGGAGGTTCCGAAGGGGTTTTCTTTCGCGCATGACGTGATCGATAGACTCGCTCGAGAGGATCGTCGCGCGCTGGTCTTCATCGATAACGACCGCAGTCGGCGCACCTTCACCTTCGCCGAGATCGCGCTCGCCTCGCAACGCTATGCACGCGTCTTTGCCAACGACGGCATCGGTCGCGGCGACCGCGTTCTCGTCGCGCTCCCCAAACGCCCCGCTTGGATATTCACGATGCTCGCGCTCGATCGTATCGGTGCAGTCGCCATACCATGCGCCGAACAGCTTCGCGCAAAAGATCTTCTCTACCGCGCCAACCACGCCGTGGTTCGTGCCGTTGTAGCGTGCGCAAGCAATCTGAGCGAGTTCAATGAAATTCGCCCCAATGCCGCGACGTGCTCGCGGTATTACCTCAGCGAAGCCGATGCACCCGACTGGGAGCGGCTCGACGCGCGCGCAGAATCGGCGACACCGGATATCGGGATCGAGGCCGATTCCACGGATTGGAGTTACATCATTTATACCAGCGGGACGACGAAAGATCCCAAAGGGGTCATTCACGATCGCGCATACACTTTTGCCAAGCGCATGCAGGCCCGATTTTGGCTCGACTGCACGCCCGACGATTTAGTTTGGAGCACCGCGGCGACGGGCTGGGCAAAATCGCTTTGGAACGTTCTGCTCGGCCCCTGGTCGTGCGGGAGCGCGATCGTCATGCACGACGGCGGTTTTGACCCCGCCGAACGGCTCGATCTACTGCGCGATCTCGGCGTCACCGTACTCTGCCAGGCCCCGACGGAATATCGCCTGGAAGCAAAACGTGACGACCTGGGAACGCGATGGAAACTCCCGCTGCTGCGCCATTGCGTGAGCGCCGGTGAGCCGCTGAACCCCGAGGTGATCGAACGCTGGAAAGCCGCGTTCGGGCTCACGATTTACGACGGCTACGGGCAGACCGAGAACTCGCTGTTGATCGCCAATCTCCCCGGTGACGAGGTCCGCGTCGGCGCAATGGGGCGCCCGACGCCGGGGCACGAGGTCGCCGTCGTCGACGAAGACGGCCGCGCCTGCGCCACCGACGTCGTCGGAGATATCGGCCTGCGCGGCGCTCCACCGACGCTCTTTAAAGGCTATCTCAACGACGACGAGCAGACGGTCGCGACGCGACGCGGCGAGTGGTATCTCACCGGCGATCGCGCACGCATCGACGCCGACGGTTATTTTTGGTTCGTCGGACGAGCCGACGACGTCATCTCCTCGGGCGCCTACCGCATCGGCCCGTTCGAAGTGGAGAGCGCGCTTCTCGAACATCCGGCGGTCGCCGAATCCGCGGTCGTCGGCAGCCCCGATGCCGACCGCGGAAATATCGTCAAGGCGTTCGTCGTGTTACGGAGCGGATTCTCCCCCGACGACGCACTCGTGCGCGAGTTACAGGAGCACTGCAAACGCGTTACCGCTCCGTATAAGTACCCGCGCGAAATTGAGTTCGTCGAAGATTTACCGAAGACACGCTCCGGGAAAATTCGGCGCGTCGAATTGCGCCAGCGCGAACTCGACCGCAAGGGACGCAGCGCCGCCAGCGGCCAGGTGTAGATTCGATCTATTTCGTCGGCTGTTTCGCCGCAGAGCGCCGGCCTTGCAAAAACACGATCGCCGCCACAAATATTACCGAGACGAGCGAGAGCACGAAAAGGTCGACGCTGCTCTTCGATATCCACGTCAGCCCCTTCGGCGCGGCGGGATGGATCTCTTGAATCGTAATCACCAACACGCGACGAACCGTAGCGATGACCGCAATCAGCAAAAATGGTATTGCCGAAATCGCTTTCCCGCGAATTGATATGACCACCGTGTATGTAATCTCCGAAATCATCAAAATGAGGAGAACGAGATCGATAAAATGCGCGGTCGTTTCGACTAACGATGAACTGCCCACGGTAAAGAGCGCGATCGCTTCGCGCACGCCGTGAATTGCAAGCGCGACGGCGGCGACAAAGAGCAGCAACCCCACGAAAACGAACATGATCCGTTCGCCGAGTGCGAGGAAACTCGCGAATCGATCGAACGTGCCGACGTGACCGCCATGTTCGAGGACTTCGCGTTCTTCTGGTTGCTGCTCCATCGCCGACACCTACTTCGTGTACGGTTTGACGACCTGCGAGAGCCGATCGGTCACGCCTTTGATGCGTACCAGATGCGGATATCGCAGCCCGCCGGTGTAGTGAATCTGAAC
>JAJYFM010000045.1 GCA_021790895.1 bacterium | reverse complement strand
CGCTGCGGCATATCTTCAGACATTAGCACTCCGGGGCGATCCCAGCCTCGCCGATTCAGTCAACGGTGCGTAAAATTTCGGCACGACGAACTAGGTCTTTCTAGCAGCGCTCGGCCTCGCCTGCGTCGAAGAGGGGCGCATGGCAGTCATCGACCGGCTTTTAGCGCCGGGTTCAGCATTTCAGAAGAAGTTTTTCTTCCTCGCAAAGCGTTTCGTCGCCGGAGAGACGATAAAAACAGCCCTTGAGGCAGTCGCCCAGCTCAACGCCGAGGGGATGAGCGCGACGTTAGACTTCCTCGGCGAGGACGTCCTCGACCCTACCGCCGCCACGGCGACGCGCGACGCATATTTGGAGATGCTCGAAGCGATCGGGATTTCGGGGCTGCAGACCAACGTCTCGGTCAAACTCTCGGCGATGGGGTTACTGGTCGGCGAGGATTTCGCGCTGGAGAACCTCGCGACGGTTCTCCGCCGAGCCGCTGCAAATCCCGATCCCTTCGTTCGCGTCGATATGGAGGGAAGCGCGGTCACCGACGCAACGCTTCGTGTCGTCGACCGAGCCTTCGCGAAGAGCACGAATGTCGGGCCGGTGCTGCAAGCCTATCTCAAGCGAACCCCCGACGATATCGCGCACGCGATCGCGCTGCGACAGCGAGTGAGAATCTGCAAGGGCGCCTATAACGAATCTGCAGCAATCGCCATAAAATCAATGCCCGATATTCGCACGCAATTTCTCGCCGAAGCAAAGCAACTGCTTCTCGAGGGAAATTATCCGGCGCTCGCAACACATGACGTCGGCCTCGTCGCCGAGCTCGAACGATTTATCGCCGAGCATTCCATCGCTCCGGATCGCTACGAATTTCAAATGCTTTTTGGATGTCGCCCCGGATTACAACGCGATCTCGTCGCTCGCGGGCACCGCGTACGCATCTACGTTCCGTTTGGAACACATTGGGCGGGTTATTTCTTCCGCCGCGTAATGGAGCGGCGGGAAAACGCGCTCTTCGCGCTCTCCTCGATCTTTAGCAAGTAAGCGCGATGCGCGCCGTTCTCACGCGCGTATCCGAAGCAAGCGTTCGCGTCGGCGATGAAATCGTCGGCGCGATCGGCGCTGGATTACTCGTGCTGCTGGGCGTCGCTCGCGATGACGAGGAGCGCGACGCGCGCGCGATCGCCGAAAAGATCCTTGGGCTGCGGATTTGGGAGGACGAGGGCGGAAAGATGAACCTCGACATTCACCAAAGCGGCGGATCCGTATTGCTGATCTCGCAGTTCACGCTGCTCGGTGATGCGCGAAGCGGCAAGCGACCCTCGTTCGTCGCCGCTGCACCGGGCGAGCAAGCGCGAAGCCTCTACGAGAACGTCGGCACGCTGCTCGAACGTGGATCGCTGCGCGTCGCGTACGGTCGCTTCGGCGCAACGATGGCCGTCGCTTCGGTGAACGACGGCCCGGTCACGATCCTCCTCGATTCGCGCCGTCTCTTCTAACGAACGAAGCGACGCCCTTATCGGGGCGGCGTCGCCTTTATCTCGACATCGGCGATGCGATCGATGCGAATCACCCGATCGGCCTCGGTAAGATGCGCGAGCACCGCCGAGCCGGCGATCACGCGTCCGAAGACGGTGAAATCGCGATCGAGATGATACTGCGGTGAGAGCGTGATGTAATACTCCGTCGATGCGGAGTCGCGTGCCGGTTTCCCGTTCGGGTAATCGAGCCCCATCGAGAGAATATCGCTCCGCTGCAACATCGGATTCTCTTCGGCGCCGATGGTATAACCGAGTCCCGGTGCATTGGCCGACGGGTCGCCGGTTTGGACGACGAAATCCGGCACGATGCGGAACCACGGTTGGTTGTCGTAATAACCGCGCGCGGCGACGTTCAAGAAATTCTCGACCGTCAACGGGGCCCACTCGGGGAAGAGTTCGAGGTAGATATTGCCCTGCGTCGTCACGATGCGCACGCGCGGATGCGCCCCGGGGGCCGGGCCGACCATCTCCGCCGCGGTGGTGGGATCGAGCGAGAGCGTCGGCGCGATCGCCGATGGATTCGGCGGGGCGGGGAGGCGCGGTTGCGCCGGGCGCGGCAGGGCCGGGAGCTTGTCGAGCGGGCTTGGGTGAATCGGCGGAAGGTGAACCCAGGCTGGAATCTTCTTCCAATGCTGGGTCGCCGGGCGCCCCTTTAGCGCGAGGATCGATTCAGCGGCCTGCTCCTGAACGCGCCAGGATCGGTCGTGCAGCATCGGCGCGAGTGCCGAGAGCAGTGCCGGATCTTTGCTCCCGCCGATCGCTCGCACTGCTTCGATCCGTACGACGCTGTCGCGGCTCGCGAGCGCTCGCACCAGGATTCTGCGCGGCACCTTCGCGGCGTACCCGCGAAAGATCGCCCACATCGCGGCACGGCGCACGGCGATCGAGTGATCGCTGCTGAAGACCTTCAGCAGCACGGCGGTCGCCTGCGGGGCCTCGGGGCCGGTCGCGAGCCCGACGAGATCGATCGCGGCGATCGAGCGAACGATCGCATTCGTATCGTGCAGGGCTGCGTGCATCTCCGCCCCGGCAACCTGAGGCAGCAGCGCGCCGGGAACCTGCGCCGCCATCACCTCGCGGTCGAGCGCGTCGAGCGCACCGACCCGAACCGCGCTATTCCTATCGTGCATCCCGTGCAGCATCGCCGGAAGGCCGCGCCCGTCGGCGAGGAGCCCGAGGGCGAAGAGCGAGAGCGCCCGAACCGCGGGGCGCGAGTCGGCAACGTGGTTGAGCAGCACCGGGGCTGCGGCCGGCTGCTTCGTCCGTCCGAGGGCGAGCGCGGCGCGGACCGCGACGAGCGTATCCCCCGTATCGAGCAGGTGGGCGAGCGTACCGTGCCCCAGCGAGCGCTTTTGCTCGAGGATCAGCATCTGCAGCCCCGGAGGCATCGTCGTGGTTGTAGCAGCAGCCCCCGGCAGGCCGGGAAGGGCGAGCGCCGCCGCCGCGGCGAGGGCGATCAAAGGGGTTCGCGAGCATCTCACGGGCGTTCTCCATTTTTTTGATGCGAATTGGGCCTCAAGCCCAACCAAATACGTTTTCGAGGCGTTCTTAACAGATACAGAGCGCGGCGCCTTGCCGACCTCTGACACCATACCATGCTCCCGATGGGGGCATAAGGGAGCAACAAGCAATGCCCGACAACCGCGAACCTCAGCCCAAAGCCCCCGGCATGTCGGTCCGCGAGGCCGGCAAAAAAGGCGGGCAAACCGTCAAAGCAAAGTACGGCCCCGAATTTTACGAAGCGATCGGCCGAAAGGGCGGATTAGCGACGAAGAAATCGCACGGTCATGCGTTCTACGAAGAGATCGGGAAGAAGGGTGGCAAGAAAGGCGGCGAAGCGACCCGAGATCGATATGGAGCAGATTTCTACGAACGCATCGGACAAAAAGGCGGACAGCGCGTTAAAGAGCTCATCGAACAGGGCAAGCGCGCCGCAATCGTCGCCGAGGAAGAAGAGCGCGCGAGCTAGCCTGCGCGCGCTCGGCGTTGCGCTCGCACTCATCGCGGCGTCGGCAGCGACGCTCTTTCCCGCGCCACCGCTTCGCGCGATCGTCATCGCCACTCCTCCGCCGGGGCATCCGATCGCTTCGGCGCTCCAAGGCTCCGGATCGTCGACGAGTTCGCTTTTTTTCGCTCTCGACGATCCACTTTCGTCGGTGACGTCGCAGCGCGGCGAAGTTGTACGCGCGCATCTCACCGAGCCGTTGCGCGTCGACGGCGTGACGCTCGCGCCGGCAGGGAGTCCCGAGCGCATCAAAGTCCTCAACGTCCGGGCGGCGGCGAGCGGCGACGTCTACGGGTTCGTCGATATTTTCTTTGAGCCGTTCAAACTCGCCGACGGCAAAACGTTGCCGTTGGTCGCGCCCTCCGCGCGGCTCACCGTTCATACGACGATCGGGCATGAATCGACGGTCGGTCTCGAAGACACCGTCGCGAATATTCTTTTCCCTCCGCATGTGATCTTCGAAGCTTTTCGGCGCGGCCGCAACATCAATCTTGAGAAAGGAACGCAGGTTCGCGCCGAGGCCGCTGCGTTCGTTACCGTCGTCGATGGGAACGTGATCATCGCGACTCCGCCCCCGCTTCCGGTTCTCTCCGCAACTCCCGCGGCGGCTTTTACCCCGATCCCGTTGATGACGCCGGCGCACCCGCACGTTCATCGAGCGCATCCAACGCCGCAGCCGACCGCATCGCCGACACCGACGTCGTCGCCGATGCCGTCACCAACGTCGTCACCGACGCCGACACCCACCTCGTCACCCGCTTGAGAAAGGCCCTCCCCATGTTCCGACGCCTCGCACTCGCGTGCGCCTCGCTCGCAATCGGTATCAGCCTCATTGGAGCGGCGCCGCTCTCCCCGAAACCACAGGGAAGCGAAATTGCTTTCGTCCACCGCATTCAAGCCGATCTCGCTCAACGCTTCGCCACCATTGCCGACGCCCGACACGCCGGGTATTTCCGGTACACCAACGAGGACAACACCGGGGCGATCAGCTACGCTAATCTTCACTGGCTCAGCACCGGTCCGTCGCACCCGAGCCAACTCTGGTACGACGTGCACGGGCATCTTCTCGGTGCCGATTTTTCGGTTCCGGTCGGAGACTCACCGCATGCTCCCAACCTTTGGGGCGTGAACCCCGCGCGTTGGATTCATATTCCGGCGCACTTTCACTGGGTCGCGCGCGATGCAATGGGGATGGACTCCTATCACGCGACCTCGCTAAAGGCGTTCGTCGATGCAGGCGGCGACCCGCTCTTTCCCTCGGCCACCACATTGGTGAAGATGGGCAAAGTGCGCAGCGCAAGCAGCGTGAAACACCTCTTCGAATATCCGTCGATCTGGGATCTCATCGTCTGGATCACCCCGAATCCCAACGGGGCCTTCGCGAATAAGAATCCGCTCGTGCATCCGACGAAGAACGCCGGAATGGGCGGAATGTAGCGGCGGTTAGTCGCCCTGCCAGTAGTCCTTGAGGACTTTCCCACGCGAGGGATGGCGCAGCTTGCGCAGCGCCTTCGCCTCGATCTGGCGGATACGCTCGCGCGTGACGCCGAACTCTTGGCCGACCTCTTCCAACGTCCGCTGGTGCCCATCTTCGAGGCCGAAGCGGAGAACCAAAACCTTTCGCTCGCGATCGGTGAGGTGTTGGAGAACGTCGGCCATTTTCTCTTTGAGCAACATCACCGAAGCCGCTTCCGCAGGGGCGATCGCTTCTTGATCTTCGATAAAATCGCCGAGATGCGAGTCTTCTTCTTCCCCGATCGGGGTTTCCAGCGAGATCGGATCTTGGCTAATCTTCATGACCTCGCGCACTTTTTCTGCGGTGAGGCCCATCTCGCGCCCGATCTCCTCGACGGTCGGCTCGCGCCCTAATACCTGTAGGAGTTGGCGTGAGACCTTCACCAAGCGGTTGATCGTTTCAACCATGTGGACGGGAATGCGAATCGTGCGCGCCTGATCGGCGAGCGCACGGGTAATCGCCTGCCGAATCCACCACGTTGCATAGGTTGAGAATTTATAGCCCTTGCGGTAATCGAATTTTTCGACCGCGCGGATCAACCCCATATTGCCCTCTTGAATGAGGTCGAGGAAGAGCATCCCGCGGCCGACGTATTTCTTGGCGATCGAGACGACCAGCCGCAGATTCGCTTCGGTCAGTTGACGCTCGGCGAGCGTCGCGTCGGGGGTGAGCGTGCGACGAACGCGTCCGTTGGCTTTTTCGGCGAGGATACCGGCCTCGATGCGCATCGCTAACGAACGCTCTTCTTCCATCGTCAACAGCGGCACCCGGCCGATCTCTTTGAGATACATACGGACGGGGTCGTCGAGCGAGAGCGTATCGGCGATGACCGCTTCAGCGACGTCGGCCTTGCTCTCTTTCTGTTCGTCGACGATTTCAACGCCGGCGGCGGCGACATCGTCGAGCAGTTGCTCGAGATCCTCGGGGGTAACATCCTCGACGACTTCGACTGCGGTATTAATTTCGGTGTAGGTAAGCGAGCCGCGCGTCTTCCCAAGGGTGACGAGCCGATCGCGAATCTCCGAGAGAGAAATGACAGGCTGCGCCGCCGCGCCGGAGGGCGTAGCTGCGGGAGCGGTCATCGTCGCTGTTGCTGTTTTCTTTTTTGCCATAGATACGTGCGTCGGCCCGATTCATTCGAGCCAACCATTGTCAAGACCCTTTGTCGTTGCCGAAAGGTTACGATTGCAAGCGTTTTGTTAGCGCCGCCAACTCTTGTCGGAGGATATCGGGAATCGGATCTCCCGCCTCCAGGAGGGAATCGACCTCCCGATTGAGCTCGTCGAGCCGCCTGCGCTCGCGCTCGTGTTCGAAGTGCTCGAGTATCCGCTGTACGTGCGCCTTGGCCTCCTCGACGCCCCGATAACGAGGTGTCGAACTGCGATCTGCCTGCCCTAATGCCGCAACGATCGCCAAAAGTTCGGCATCTTCGATAAAGATCGCAAAAATCTCGCCCGAGCTTTCGGCGTCCTTCCCTCGTTCGAAGAGCGCGAGCAGAATGCGGCGATAGCGCTCGTCGCGGAATTCGTGGGGAGCGATCGCATCGGCGTAGAGCGCGATAAGATCGGGATGCTCGATGAAAATCGCCAAGAGTTCGCGTTCGTTCGAGGGAGCACCGATCTGCGAGTTGCCACGGCGGGTGCCTCCATTCCCGGGATCGCTCTGCCGCCCGAATCCGGCAATTGCGTCGACACGCGCCGCCGCCCGTAAATCGTCGACCGCGAGTCCAAGCCGCATCGCGACATATGTACGCCAGCGATCCCATTCTTCGCGCGGCACCAGCCGACGCACGATCTCTTCAGCCTCGCGCGCGATCGCCGCCGGATTCTCAAAGCCGCTCTCCAGCCGTGCAATGCGTGGATCGAGCTTAAATTGCACCGCAGGAATCGCATCGGCAAGAAGTTGATCGAAGGCGGCACGCCCCCGCTTGCGCACGAAACTGTCGGGGTCCTCGCCGACCGGTAAGACGCAAATGCGCAGACTTGCGCCGGCGCGTTCGATCTTCGTCGCCGCAATATCGATCGCGCGGAGTGCGGCGGCATTCCCGGCGGCATCGCCGTCGTAACAGAGAATGATGCGATCGGCATATTTGCGCAGTTCGTCGGCCTGCTCGGCGGTGAACGCCGTGCCGAGCGACGCAACGGCGTTTGCTACTCCGGCCTGGTGAAGGGCGATGCAATCGAGATAACCCTCGACGACGACGAGCGTTCCGCTCTCTTTTGCCGCACGCCGCGCGATCTCCAAGGCGAAGAGCCCCTGCCCTTTGGTGTAGACCGGAGTCGTCGTGGTGTTGAGATATTTCGGCTGGCCATCACCGACGCTTCGCCCGCCGAAGGCGACGATCTCGCCGGTTGTATTGCGCGTCGGCACCATCAAACGATCGCGATAAAAATCGTAATACCCGCGCTGTCCCATCCGCACGAGCCCCGCCCGTTCCGCAAGCGAGAGATCGAGCGCGCGATGCGTTAATTCGGCGACGAGCCCGTCCCAGCGGTCGGGCGCATAGCCGATGTTGAATTTTTCGATCGTGTCGTCGTCAAGCCCGCGCTCTTTCGCATATTCGCTCCCGCGCGCGCCTTCGGGAGCGGCGAGCGTGCGGTGAAAGTATGCGGCGGCGACGGCATTGATTTCGTAGATGCGCTCTTTTTCGCTCCGCGCGCGCGCCTGCTCGGGGCGCTCCGGCTCCAATTCGACCCCGGCACGCGCCGCGAGCATGCGCGCCGCTTCCGGAAAGGGGAGATTTTCGCGCTCCATGAGGAACGAGATCGCATCCCCGCCCTTTCCGCAACCGAAGCATTTGTAGAAACCGCGATCGGGATGGACGTGGAACGACGGCGTTTTCTCCCCGTGGAAAGGGCAGAGACCGACGAAGTCGTTCCCACGCTTTTTCAAGGGAACGTACTGGCCGATAAAGGCAACGAGATCGGTGCGCGCGAGTACCTCGCGCAGCGAAGAACGGTCGAAAGCCACTGCCCCACGGGGTTTCCGTTTGCGAGGGAGCGAAGCCTACGCCGGGTGAAGCGCATTTTCGACCCGATCCACCGCTTCATCGAGCTCGCCCCAGGAGAGGCGGCGCTGCTCGATCTCCCCGTCATGCAGCGCATGCGCCGGTTGCGGCAACTCGGGCTCGCCTACCTGGCTTTTCCGTCGGCAGAGCATTCGCGCTTTACCCATGCGCTCGGCGCGATGGCGATTGGAACGCGCGCTTTCGACGCCCTCGTCGAACACGACCGCGCGCTCTTTTCCAACGAGCGGGAGATTGCGGCGCAGCGACGCCTTCTGCGCGCCGCATTGCTGCTCCACGATATCGGTCACGGCCCGTTCAGCCACGCCTGTGAAGCCGTGCTCGATATGCGGCACGAAGCGCGCACGGAGGCACTCTTAGCGCAGCCGTCGATGCGTTCGCGGATCGAGGGGCTCGACGTCGACCCCGATGAGGTGCTCGCGCTCATCCTCGGCTCCGGCAAGGCGCGCTACCCGGCACTGCGCGAGCTCGTCAGCGGCCCAAACCTCGACGCCGACCGGATGGATTACTTACAACGCGACTCCTATTTCACCGGCGTGGTGAACGGACGGTACGATGCCGAACAGTTGCTTGCGTCGCTCCGGCTGATCGATCGCAACGGCGAGCTCGTTCTCGGAATCGACGGGCGCGGTGTCGTTGCTTTGGAATCTTTTGTTCTTGCGCGTTATATGATGTTCGCATCGGTCTACTTCCACCACACCACGCGGCTCTTCGAACGCATCCTGCAAGATGTTCTCCACGAATTGTGGCCCGATCCACGCGCGCTCGACCCGATCGAAGAGTTTTTGCGCTGGGATGATTTTCGGGTCCTCAACGAACTCAACGATCGGCAGAGCGCTGCAGCTGCGGCATTGCGCGAACGTACACGGCTCTACGGACTCGCCGCTGAATTTAATGCCGAACGAGATCTTCGCGCCTTTGAAGCCTGCGAAGCGGCGCTACGCGAGCGCTTCGGCGACGCGGGTATCTGGGCCGACTCGCAATCGCAACTCCTCCATCGGCTTCCGCTTGTTCTCGACGACCCAGGTTCGCGAACGGTCTGGGTTACCGGTTCCACGGGGATCGTCGACGCGCGCGAAGCATCCGATCTCATTGCAAAACTCTCCGGGCGCGTGTATTGGCGCAAGCTCTTCGTTACGCGCTCCGCCGGCAGCATCGCCGAAGCGCGCGTGATCTGCAAGGATACGTTAGTCGCTATGCGACGCTAAAGTGAAGCACGCGGCGGAGCATCGCAAGGTTTAGTGACTATGCGCCATGAGCAACGACGTTGCAAGCGTAATCACCCCGGTGAGGCCGACGAATAGCGTGAGCATCGCGCGAGAGAGTCGCCCTTCATAGCGCGCCGCGAGCGAATCACCTCGCTCGCTCAACCCGCGAATATCGCTTCCCAGGTTTACCGCAACCATATCGATCTTCTTGTCGAGCGTCGCCGCAACCATATCGATCTTCTTGTCGAGCGTCGCCGCAATCGTATCGATCTTCTTGTCGAGCGTCTCCGCAACCGTATCGATCTTCTTGTCGAGCGTCGCCGCAACCGTATCGATCTTCTTGTCGAGCGTCGCCGCAACCGTATCGACCTTCTCGTCGAGCCGGTTGCACGCATCTCGAAGGTCGACCTTCCTTACCACGTTTTCTTGAAGGAGCATCCCAAAAACCTCAGCGACGGCATCCGCATGTTCCGGAGTGTCGCCGGCTCGCTGAAGGCGTTTAGAGATCGCAAGCGTGTCGATCATGCTACTCATACTATCGGTCCTCCCCGAAGAAAGATTCAGGACCGAAGACTAGCCGAGCGCTGTTGCAGCGCTCTCTCCCGGTTATGAACGAAAGGTCAACGTCAGGCCGTCGTGTGCGCGGCGAGACCCGTCTCTGCCAACACCGCCTGGGCTGCCGCGAGGCGCGCGATCGGGACGCGATAGGGCGAGCAGGATACGTAATCGAGCCCGAGCGCATGGCAGAACATCACGCTGTTCGGCTCGCCGCCATGCTCGCCGCAAATGCCGATTTTCAGCCCCGGGCGAGCAGAACGACCGAGCTGAACACCCTGGCGCATGAGCGCACCGACACCGCGTTGGTCGAGCACCTGAAAGGGATCGTCCTTGAGCACGCGCTTCTCGAGGTAATGCGGAATAAACGATGCCTCGGCGTCGTCGCGGCTGTACCCGTAGGTCGTCTGCGTCAGATCGTTGGTTCCGAAAGAGAAGAACTCCGCTCGCTGCGCGATCTCATCTGCGACGATGCATGCACGCGGCAATTCGATCATCGTTCCGATATGGTATTCGAGAGCGATACCACGCTCGGCGAGCACCGCATCGGCGACGGCCTTTGCAGCGTCGTACGTAAATCGCATCTCTTCGGGCGTACCAATGCCGGGAATCATGACTTCTGGGCGAGCGTCGACGCCACGCGCCTTCAGCGTGCAGGCAGCCTCGAAGATCGCGCGCACTTGCATTGCATAGATCTCGGGGTACAGAATGCCGAGTCGGCAGACGCGAAGGCCGAGCATGGGATTCTGCTCGTGCAATTGTTCGACGCGCCGCAGCAGTGCTTCCCGTTCTTTGTAACGCGCCGATTCGGTGCCTTCGCGAATCCGTAATTCCGTCGTTTCGACGAGCAGCGATTCAAGCGAGGGTAGAAATTCGTGAAGCGGCGGGTCGAGCAGGCGAATCGTCACCGGCAAACCGGCCATCGCTTCAAGAATTCCAATGAAGTCTTCACGCTGGAACGGCAACAAACGCTCGAGCGCGCTCGCGCGCGCCGTTGCATCGGCGGCGAGAATCATCTCTTGCACGACGGGCAGGCGTTCGCGCGCCATAAACATGTGCTCCGTGCGACAGAGTCCGATCCCTTGAGCGCCGAGTTCGCGCGCTTTTCGCGCATCCTCCGGCGTGTCGGCATTCGCCCAAACCTGCATCGTGCGCGTGCGATCCGCCCACGATAGAAAGGTTGCTAACCACTGCGGTAAGGTGCTCGGCGGGGCAAGGAGCGGCGCCTCTCCGAGAATAACCGCGCCGGTGCTCCCGTCGATGGTTAGCCAATCCCCCTCATGAAGCGCGACGCCGGCGAGCACGGCGCTTCCCTCGCGACGATCGATCTGCAACGCCTCGCATCCGGCGACGCACGGCTTGCCCATACCACGCGCGACGACCGCAGCATGTGACGTGGCACCGCCCTTCGCCGTGAGAATGCCTTCGGCGGCGATGATCCCGTGCATATCGTCGGGCGTCGTCTCGACGCGCACGAGAATCGTTGCTTTTCCCCGCTCCCGCCACGCCACGGCTTCGTCGGCATCGAAAACGACTTGCCCGCTCGCCGCACCCGGCGACGCGTTGAGGCCGCGCGCGGCCGGAACGATCGCTGCAGCGGGATCGATACGAGCGTGGAAGAGCGCATCGAGCGACCGAGCATCGACGCGACCGACGGCGGCTCGCTCGTCGATCAGCCCTTCTTCAACGAGCGCCAGCGCGATTTTCACCGCGGCCTCGGCACTTCGTTTGGCACTGCGCGTCTGCAGCATATAGAGCTTGCCGCGTTCGACCGTAAATTCGAGATCTTGAACGTCTTTGTAATGCCGTTCGAGCCGATGCGCGATCTCCACGAATTGCTGGTAGACCTGCGGTTGGCGTTCTTTGAGATCGGCGATCCGCTCGGGCGTCCGAATGCCGGCGACGACATCTTCGCCCTGTGCGTTGCGAAGATACTCGCCGAAGAGGACGTTTTCACCGGTGTTGGGGTCGCGCGTAAAGGCGACTCCGGTTCCCGAATCATCTCCCATATTTCCGAAAACCATCGCCATGACGTTCACGGCGGTTCCCCAATCATCGGGAATACGGTTGTAGCGTCGATAGTCGATCGCGCGCCGCGAGTTCCACGAAGCAAAGACCGCGCCGATGGCGAGGCGTAGTTGCTCGTGAACTTCCTGCGGAAACTCGCGCCCCGCCTCACGGAGAACGATTCCCTTAAATTCGGCGACGAGTTCGCGCCAGGCATCGGCATCGAGTTGCGGATCGGTTTTTACACCGCGCGCCAACTTCGCTCGATCGATCGCTTCTTCGAAATGATGTTTCTCGATGTCGAGCACGACGCCGGAGAACATCGCAATGAAACGGCGATAGGCATCCCAGGCAAAGCGATCGTTTTTCGTGAGCGTGGCGAGGCCGAGTACCGTTTCATCGTTGAGTCCGAGATTTAAAATGGTGTCCATCATGCCGGGCATCGAGGCACGCGCCCCCGAGCGCACCGAGACGAGCAGCGGATCGCCCGCATCGCCGAATCGCTTCCCGATCCGTTGCTGTAGTGACGCCATCGCGATCTCGATCTCGCCATCGAGCCCATCGGGAAAGCGATTCCCGGCGGAAAAATATTCAACGCACGCAGTCGTCGCAATCGTAAATCCCGGAGGCACGGGGAGGCCGGCGCGCGTCATCTCAGCGAGCCCGGCGCCTTTTCCCCCGAGGAGGTCGCGCATCGATGCATCGCCTTGCTCGAAGGTATAGATGTAGCCCATCCTACCGATCCGTTCCGGATATACGCTCGCGCAGGTAGGCGCCCAGCGCATCGACGGCAACGCGCTCTTGCGTCATGGCATCGCGGTCGCGAACCGTGACTTTTTTATCCTCTAACGAGTCGTAATCGAAGACGAGACAGTACGGCGTACCGATTTCATCCTGACGACGATAGAGCTGGCCGATATTTCCTTCGTCGTATTGCGTTCGGAAATGCGGGCGCAAGGAGGCCTCGATTCGCTTTGCCCCTTCGACGAGTTCGGGTTTATTGCGCGCAAGCGAGAACACTGCAACCTGGATGGGAGCAATAAAGGGGTGGAAATGCAGAACGATCCGCTCGCTACTCTTTCCGTCGGCGCCGGTCACGACTTGTTTTTCGTACGCATCGACCAAGAAGGTCAACGTCGTACGATCCATACCGGCCGAGCTCTCGATGAGCAGCGGGGTATAGTGCTGTTTCGACCCTTCGTCGAAAAACCGCAGGTCTTTTCCGGAGAGCGCCATGTGCGCGTCGAGGTCGTAGGTGCCGCGGTGGGCGATCGATTCGAGCTCCCCCCATCCCCACGGGAAGAGATACTCGACGTCGACACCGGCCTTTGCGTAATGCGGGCGCTCCTGCGGGGTGAGTTCGTAGAAGCGAAGCCGATCTTCGGCGATGCCATAGCTGGCATACCACGCCTTGCGACGCGCGACCCACTCTTGAAACGTCTCCATATCGCGCCCGTCGTCGGGAACGAAATACTCCAACTCCGCCTGTTCGAATTCACGAACGCGGAAGGTGAAATTTCCGGGCGTGATTTCGTTGCGGAACGATTTTCCGATCTGCGCGATGCCGAACGGTGGTTTTTTTCGCGCGCTCTGAAAAACATTTTTAAAATTGACGAAGATGCCTTGCGCGGTCTCCGGGCGGAGATAGGCAGCCGAGGCGCTATCTTCCATCGGCCCAATCTGCGTGCGCATCATTAAATTAAAGTTTCGCGGCTCGGTAAAGCTTGCCTTACTTCCGCAGTCGGGGCACTGGTTGGGGTCTTTGAGGTGGTCGAATCGAAAACGATGCTTGCAGATTTTGCAGTCGACGAGCTTATCGTGGAATGCATCGACGTGCCCGGAGGCTTTCCAGGTGAGCGGATGCATGATAATCGACGAATCGAACCCAACGACATCGTCGCGCAGTTCGACCGTATCGCGCCACCACGCGTTTTTCACGTTGCGCTTGAGCACCGACCCGAGCGGGCCGTAATCCCAAAAACCGTTGATGCCGCCATAGATTTCGCTACTCTGGAACATGAAGCCGCGCCGCTTGGCAAGCGCGGTAATTTCGTCCATCGTCACGCGGACGTCGGTGCTGCTACCCATA
>JAJYFM010000108.1 GCA_021790895.1 bacterium | reverse complement strand
TGCGTCGCAGATGCAGTCGATCTCGTTTGCGCGTCACATCATCCGTGCGAACCAGCCCGAATTTTTGACCGGAAGGCGAAGTGGTTCGGGCCGACCCCTCGCGTCCGGTGGTTACCTTATTTAGGCAGCCAGTGCGTAGTTGTTGTTGGCAGTTATTGCCGTTGCGATCGTTTTAGGAGAGCTCGCAACTCCGCCTGCTGACATCGACCGCGGACCTTCACGTCGAACCTGATTCAGCCCCGCGACCATCGACATTCAGTATAACCGATCCGGCAAGCGAGAGGTTACGGGGCCCCCGCCGCCTTATCGGCCGTGCTCCGCTCCATCAGCGTGCTGACCAGCATCATCACGATCGTGCCGTAAAGATAGGAGAGCAGATGGTTGAAGTCACCGCTCGCGCGGAAACCCGGCGTGACGTGCGCGGCGACCGCGAAGAGCAGGTAGTTGACGACGAACGAGAAGAGCCCGTGCGTCAGCCAGGTGATCGGCGCCGAGAGCAGGCGCAGAATCGGCCCCAGAAGCATATTGACGATGCCGAAGACGATCGCGGCGATCAGCGCGGTGCCGATTCCGGCGTCGTGGTTGAAGCCCGGAATGAACTTCAAGATGAGATACAACGCGATGGCGTTGACGATAAATCGGAAGATCATGGCTGCGACGTTCCTCGCACTCGGCGGGGCTCCTATGCAGGCGGGCGCTCTCCAAGGTGGGCCCGCACCGCCGCCGCAAGCGTCGGGGTCATCCCCTTCACCGCCGCGACCGCGTCGAGCTCGGCGCGCGCGAGCGCCGCGACCGAACCGAAGGTGCTCAGCAGGCGCTTCCGCCGCACCGGGCCGAGCCCCGGCACCTCGTCGAGGGCGGAGCGAATCATCGCTTTGTCGCGCTTGCTGCGATGGAAGGTGATCGCGAAACGATGCGCCTCGTCGCGGACGCGGATCACCAGGTGCAGCGCCGGCGAGCCGGGCGGTAAGACGATCGGCTCGCTACGCTCGGGCAGAAAGAGCCACTCGTGCTCTTTGGCGAGCCCGGTGACCGGAATTCCCGCGAGTCCGAGTTCGTCGAGCACCTCGACCGCGACGCCGAGTTGCCCCTTGCCGCCATCGATGAGCAGCAGGTCGGGGCGCGCGGAGAAACGCTCGTGCTTGGTGCGGTCGACGCCGAGTGCATCGGCTTCCTCGCGTTGCGCGAGGTAGCGCAACCGTCGCCGCAGCACTTCGCGCATCATCTCGAAATCGTTCGGACCGTTCTTATACTGAATCGCGAATTTGCGGTAAGCGGATTTTTTCGCGCGCCCTTCGACGAAGACGACCATCGAAGCGACCGGATTCGTCCCTTGCACGTTCGAGATATCGTAGCACTCGATCCGACGCGGCAGATCGGGAAGTTCGAGCGCCTGCGCGAGTTCGTCGAGCGCACGCGCCTGCGCGCTTTCCTGCACTTCTTGGTGGGCGAGAAAGGCTTTGAGATGCTGCTCGGCATTGCGCGCCACCAACCGCAGATAATCGGCACGCTCGCCGCGCTGCGGTACCAGAATGCGCACGCGCTGCCCCTTGATGCCGCTGAGCCAACGTTCGATCTCTTCGCGATCTTCCGGCATCGCCTCGAGCAACAGCTCTTTCGGGAGCACCGATGCGGCGTATGGCCGCGCGCGCGCACTCGCCGGCGCGGGCGCCGAGTTATCGCGCGCGACGCGCCCCTCGGAGATCGCCGAGAAGGTACGGCGATCCTCGCCGGCGGCGCGCGTGCCGTAGAACTGCGTCAGAAACTCGGCGAAGATTTCCTGCGGCTCGCGCGCCGCGACGCCGTCGAGAATCACGTGCTCCTGCCCCACGAGTTTGCCGCCGCGCACGACGAAGATCTCCATGCATGCTTGCCCCTGTGCGCGCGCGCAGGCGATAAGGTCCATATCGATACGCGAGCGCCACACCACGCGCTGCCGCTCGGTGACGCGACGTACCGCGATAATCCGGTCGCGAATCGATGCCGCCGCTTCAAAGCGCATCTCGTTGGCAGCGCTCTCCATCTCGGCATTGAGGCGCGCGAGGAGCGCGTCGTGTTTGCCCTCGAGGAAGAGCACGACGTCGTCGACGATCGCGTCGTACTCTGCGCGGCTCTGATAGCCGACGCAGGGCGCAAGGCAGCGCTTAATGTGATACTGCAGACATGGGCGTGCGCGCTTCCCATCGATTGGCTCGCGACAGGTGCGCAGCGGGAAAACCATGCGCACCAAGTCGATGAGTTCGCGCAGATCGCGTGCGTTGGTAAACGGGCCGAAATAGCGCGCACCGTCGGGGGCGAGCGTGCGGGTAAAATGCACTCGCGCGAACGGTTCGTTGGTCACCTTGAGATAGGGGTAGCGCTTGTCGTCGCGCATCCGCACGTTGAAGGGCGGCTGATAGCGCTTGATGAGGTTCGCTTCGAGAATGAGCGCTTCGACTTCGTTGCCGACGACGGTCGTCTCGATATCGGCGACGCGCGCGACCATCGCCGCGATCCGCGGATGGTGCTGCGCGCTCCCTTGAAAATACGAACGGACGCGATTTCGTAACGAGATCGCTTTTCCGATATAGAGCACTTCGCCGCCCGCTGCGAGCATCTGATAGACACCCGGCGCATCGGGCAGTTGGGCGAGGGTGAGTTCGAGCGGCGCGGCGGCCATCGAAGGCTACAACCTTAGGCGGCGCGTTTTCGTCGCAGCAGCGCGACCCCCGTCGCCACGACGATCGCCGCCAGCGCCACCACGAGCAGTAAGCGCGCATAGTGATGGAAGAGCGGCAAAATTTGGTCGAGGTGATGGCCGAGTGCATTCCCCAGCAGAATCAATCCGCCGCAGAAGATCGCCGAGCCGAGCGCCGTCCACAGAAAGAACGGGGCGAGATCCATCTCGGCGATTCCGGCGGGAATGCCGTCGATGCCCCGCAGCACCGGAATGAAGCGGCAGAGAAAGACCGCGAAGCTCCCCCAGCGGCCGAAGAACGCATGCACCTGATCGAGGCGGTCGTGGTGGAAGCCGACGTACTTGCCGTAGCGTTCGACGAGCGGGCGACCGCCGAAGCGGCCGACGGCATAGCCGAGCGCCTGCCCGACGAGTTCGCCGAGAATCGCGACCAGGATCGCGACCCAGAGGTTCCCAAGATGCCCGGTCGCGACGAGCGCACCCGCCGTCGGCAGAACGACCTCGCTGCCGACCGGTGCGCCGATATTCCCCAGCACCAATGCGATGAAGAGCCCGCCGAGGCCGGCGTGGTCGATGAACGAGACGACGGCGTGCTGCATGCTTTCGGGTTAACTCCGTTCGGGTGCTTCGGCGATCGGCGCGGCGAGGCGTAAAATGTGCGCGGCGCGGCTCCCGCCTTCGCGGCGCAATGCTTCGAGGAGGTGTTGCGGCTCGATCTCGCCGCCCTCGCTCACGTCGTGAGCGACGCGGACGATCTCCTTCACCCGCGGAGTCACCAGGACTCCCTCCCAACTCCGATCCTCGCCGGTGCCGAGCGCCCGCCGCACGGCGGCGTGCACCTCACCGATATCGATACCGTCGCCCTCAAGGCGCTGCATCACCGCCGGATCACGCTCTTCCAACAGCGCGACGAGCAGATGCTCGGCACCGATATAGTAATGATTGTGATTGCGCGACTCTTGCTCGGCGGTATGCATGACCCGCCGAGCTGCCGAGCCGAATCGTGACAGCAACGCCGAAAGACTTTACTCGTAGGGAAAGGGGGAAAATGGTCGGGGCGACTGGATTCGAACCAGCGACCTCTTCGTCCCGAACGAAGCGCTCTACCAAGCTGAGCCACGCCCCGAAGGC
>JAJYFM010000044.1 GCA_021790895.1 bacterium | reverse complement strand
CATCGGGCGGCGCCATTCGAAACCCACATTGATGCTGCCGGCGCGCCGTTGCTTATAGGAGATTACGAGTTTGACCAAAGCCGATTTGATCGAAAATGTCGCCTCATCCGCGGAGCTCTCGAAGCGTCAGGCGGGCGAGATTGTGAACATGATTTTCGACGACATCGAGAAAGCGCTGCAGAAGGGCGACCGCGTTGCGCTGACGCCGTTCGGCAGCTTCGTCGTTCGTGCGCGCAAAGCGCGCGAAGGACGCAACCCCAAGACCGGCGAGAAAATCAAAATCGCCGCTCGCAAGGTGCCGGCATTCGTTGCCGGTAAGGGCCTCAAAGATGCCGTCTCGGGCGGACGTTCCGGCGGAGCGAAAAAAGCCGCCGCGAAGAAAGCTCCCGCGAAGAAAGCCGCTCCCGCCAAGAAGAAAGCGGCCAAAAAAGGCCGTCGCTAAAGGGAATCCTCGGGTTCTCAAGGGTCGCCGATGGGCGGCCCTTTTTCTTTCTCGTAACGAAGCGGGGGAGAGGAAAAAAGCCCCACAGCTCTTAAATGCCCCCAGCCGGAGCAATCGCTTCGTCCACCGCCTCGGGCTGTAGCGCAGCTTGGTTAGCGCGCTTGACTGGGGGTCAAGAGGTCGCAGGTTCGAATCCTGTCAGCCCGACCATGAATCGCCCCGCCGCATGTTGTTTCGGCGGGGCTTTTTTTTTCTGCATTTCGCTGCGTTTAGCGTTTGCCGCCGATGCCGCGAAAAATACCGCGCCCGAGTTTTCCGAAGGCGCGCCAAAACACGTGTTGCGCGGCGCGTCGTGCGATGCGTTCGGGGTTTCCCGATGCAATCGCCTCGGCATCGCCGAGCACCGATCCGGCGCGGTAGAGGTCGTGGCGCACCGCCCCGATGCTCGCACCGGCGGCGAGCCCCGCAGCGGTCGCTGCCGCGACACCGGGTGCGCTCGGGGGCGACGCCGAGTGCGGCGGCGCGGGTGGCGTTGCTTGTACGTATGCCGTCGCGGCGAGATCGAGCGAGGTGCTGACGACGACATCGAGATGCTTGTTGACGTTCGCGGTAATCTTCGCTTCGAGATCGGCGGGTATGCCGTCGATCGCGAGATAGAGCACCATCTTGATCGCGGAGTTCATCGCAGCGTTTGCGGTTTTTACGGCGCGGTCGCCGTCGAGCCCGGCATTGAGAAAGACCGATTTGGCTTTCGAGCCGTCGGAGGTCGGGAGGATCATCTGCACCGACCTTTCCGAAATGAAGAGTTCGGAGTGGAGGCTGCGAACTCTCCTCGGCGTTACCGATACATCTCGGGGGAGGCCATAATGCGCACGACGACTTCCGTTGCTCTCTTCGGATTCTTGCTATGGGCGGGCGCGGGAGCCGGCGCCGCGCAACTCGGCCCGGCGACCGCCGCCGGGCTCAACGCCGAGAGCGCCGCGGCGGCACGCCGCGTGATGATGGACGCGCTGCAGCATGGCGGCAATCACGGTGGTTGCGCCCCGTTGCCCTCGGGCTGGGCGGTGCTCGACGCGACGATGCGCTTCCCGGCCTCCTACGGCGGCTATGGCGCGTGGGTGAATATCGCCGAACTGTTACCGAGCAACGAGAACCTGTCGCGCTTTTTAAAGAGCCATAGCGGCGGGCCGTTCTACCGCACCGCATCGGGCTCGGAGCGCAGCGTTCACACGGTGCTCTGCGCGCCGGCGGGTTTTTCGTATTGGCTGATCGCCGATTCGGGAAGCGCGAAGGTCGCCGTCGGCCGCGTTACCTTGCTGCGCGCGGGGCGCACCGCTCGCGTCGTATTGACGGCTCCGCCGTTCGGTCATTCGGTGCGTACGCCGGCGCCCGTCGCACGCGCCACCGCGCCACCTGCAGAGGTTCGCGCCGTTCAAGCCTATCTGCGCGCGCATATCGTTGCGCTCCCTACATACGGAATGAAAGCACTGGAAATCACGCCGCGATTTTTGCAGATCACGCGCGCCGATGCGGCGTTTCATTCGGTCCGCGGAATCGTCATCGTCGATATCGGCAACGGCGGATGGGCTGCAGCTCAAGGCTTTCAGCCCTTCGACATCGTCACCGCCGTCAACGGCGTCTCGTTCGCAACGCTCGACGCATTCGAACGGCTCGTCCGTTTGTATGCCGGGCATCTGCGCTTCGCGATGATTCGGAAGAAGCACCGCTTCGTGCTCGCTCCGAACGATACGCAGACGTGGCATCCGCCGAGCGTCGGGCCGGGTTTTGTTCCGCCGGCAACCCCTCAGCCGTGAGGGTGAAGCTGCGTGAGGACGTAGAGCGCGATATCGTGGAGATCGCGTTTCGACATCTGCCAGCGCGGCATCACCGGGCTTAGCGCCATTCCCGTATTGTCGACGCCGTGGGAGATTGCGCGTTCGAAATCGGCAACGCTCCACGGGTGACTCGCTCCCGACATGCCCGGCATTCCCGCCATCCCCGGCATCCCGGCCATCCCGCCCGTTCCCGGTGCGGCGGCCATGTTGTCGCGCATGTGCGCGTGCGGCCCGAGTTGCGCGCTGATCGCGCCGTCGGGAAGGCGTACCCCGCCGACTCCGGTCGGTTGGTGGCAGACCGCGCAACTCTGATAGGCGCGTAGCGGATCGGGGCCATGAATGCGCACGCCCGCGAGATCTTTGCCGGTGTAGAAGATCGAGCGACCGTTTTCGAGCGCGCGAGCGCGTGCCGGCGAGAGCCCTTGCACGTCGGGGGGCGGTTGCATCGTTCCGGGCGGCATACGATTGCGGAACCACGGGCCCGCCCAGAGCAACTGATACTGCGTGATCGGTGTGGTGCCCGCGCGAGCGAGATCTTCCACGGTGAGAACGATATTCGGCTCCAGGTTCAGCGCGGCATCGAAGATGTAGTTCGAACTCGCATTGCCGAGCCCATCGTTCGTGCGCTCGTACCGCCCATCGAGGTGGAGCCACGGACGCGCGGTGTAGATCGTTTCGAGCGAGTAGGCTTTGCTCGTGCTGCTCGTTGTCGAGAGGGGCAGCGGCAGCGTGTCGTGCCCGATCGTGCCGATCGCGAGCAGATCGAAACGCCCCGTCTCGTACGATGCGAGCGCGACTTCGCGCGAGTAGCGATCGTTCGCAGCACCGGCATTCGGAATCGTACCGAAGAGCGTTGCCACGCCGCCCGACCAGCGCTTCTCCGGTGAGAGAAATTGCAACGAGGCGCTCCAGGCGGTTCCCTCGCCCGCCGAGGTAAAGGCGTTTTCGATCGCTCCGTTGCCGGAGAGATAGGCGATGTTGCCGATAAGACCGTTCCCGGCGACCTGCGTGTAGGAAGCGCCCCAGCGGTTATCGGCGATCGTCGAGATATTCGAGCCGACCTGCATGCTCGCAATACCGTATCCGCTCAGCGAGAGCGGTTGGCTGATCCAGGGTGCGAAGATCGGTGTTGCAAAACGCCCGACCTGGAGACTCCCCCGGCCGCGATCGAATGCATTGTCGGCGATCCAGAGTTGATCGACGGAGGTGCTCGGAAAACCGCCGCTCACCATCGGTACCGTCGCAAAGTATGAAACGTCTTTGCCGAGAAAGCCGGCCGATAGCCATTGCACGAGCGAACTCGATAACCTCGGCAGCCCGGCCGGAGCGGGATTCGATGCATTAGCGGTCGCTTCCAACGCAATCGGGAGCGAGCGGTTCTGCATCATCTGCAGATGTCGGTTCAGGCCGCGCGAAAAATTCGTCATCAGCACGTAGCGCCCGTACGCATTGAGGCGCGGCACGACGGTGTGGCAGAGGGCGCAGTTTGCTCCGCCTTGGCCGTTGGCGAAGACCGGTATTGCGGCGACGCGATGCGGGAAGAGCAGGGTGCCGAGGAATGCGGCGAGAGCGACGAGGGCGGTGCGAGGCGGCGTCGACGGTACCGTAATTTTCATGGGCGGGTGATTCCAACGTCCCCGCCTCGTTGCCTCTGCAGGGCTCGAAGAGATTGCAGCGCGAAGCCCGACCCGATGAAGCTCTATATTTCGTGCGATATGGAAGGAACCGCGGGGCTCTGCTCCTGGGATCAGTGCGACCCGAAGAACGTCACCGAGTATCCAATCTACCGCCGACTTATGTCGCGTGAAGTGTGCGCGGCGATCGAGGGCGCGCGCCTCGCCGAGCCCTGCGAGGTGCTGGTGAACGATGCGCATTCGCGGATGCACAATCTGCTCTTCGACGAGTTACCGCACGATATTCGCGTCCTCTCCGGCTATCGAAAAGCATTCTCGATGGTGCAGAGCGGCGACGAAGGTTTCGACGGCGCTTTTTTCACCGGCTATCACGCGGGTATCGGCGTCGAACGCGCGGTGCTCGCGCATACCTATTCGCCCAACGTCCTCTACGGCGTGCGCGTCAACGGGACGGAGTTCGACGAAGCCTTACTCAACGCAGCCTATCTCGGGGAGTACGGCGTTCCGGTGCTCTTGATTACCGGCGACGAAGCCCTCTGCTCGGCAACGCAGAAGGCGCTGCCGTGGGTGGAGTGCGCGCAAGTCAAGCGCTCGACCGATTACTATTCGGCGGACTCGTTGACGCCGACGGCGGCGATCGCACTCATCGGCGAAGCGGCACAGAATGCCGTTCGGCGCCGCGCGCAGGCGTGTCCCTTCCGCGTCGCGGGGCCGGTGACGTTGGAGATTGAAGCGGCGAGCGTCGAGTGCGCCGATTACATGGCGCTCGTCCCGGGCTTCGCGCGGGTCGGCGGGCGATCGCTCCGCTTTACCGCCGCATCCTATCTGCCGGTCTTTCAAGCGATGATCGCCGCGATGCGAATCGGAGGCGCGGCGGCCGAGCGCGCATAGCTCGCGCGCCAACCGCCGTACGCGTTTCCGTTCGGATTACACGACGAGCGACCGCTCGGCCTCCATCGCTGCAACGTCGGCGAGCGAGCGGCGCACGTCGTCGTCGCCGATCTGCGAAAAATCGTGATAGTGGGAACCGACCGCCGTGAAGGTTTCCGGTCGGAGCAGGCAGATCAGGTGATCGGCGAGCGACTCGATCGCATCGCACGCTTCGCGCGAGCCGACGGGAACGGCGACGATAACGGCGCGCGGATCGTGCGCGCGCACCGCGTGGATCGCCACGCTCATCGTCGAGCCGGTCGCCAATCCGTCGTCGACGAGAATCACGAACTGCCCTCGCAGCGAGCGCTCCGGGCGCCCGTCGCGGTAGAGGCGCGTGCGGCGCTGCACCTCGAGCGTTTCGCGGGCGACCACGGCGGCGATCTGCGCTTGGCTGATACGCGCGGCGGCGATGAGTGCCTCATCGAGCGTGACCCGGCCGTCGGCGGCGACCGCGCCCATCGCCAGCTCCTCGTGCCCGGGAAGCCCGAGTTTTCGCACGACAAAAACATCGAGCGGGAGGTGGAGGCGCGCCGCGAGTTCGGCGGCGACCGGAACGCCGCCGCGTGGAACGGCGAGGAGGAGGGCGTCGCGGCGGCGGGCGTAGCTTTCCAGCAAGGGCGCGAGGCGAATCCCGGCGTCGGAGCGGTTCGTAAAGCGAAAGCCATTCATGGTCGCGCTATCATGGCGCGCGAACCTGAGAGCGCGAGGAACGCCGCGTGAACGCAAGTTCTCAAAAGTGGTGCGCTTCGGCGATAGAGTGGAGGGTATGCGGAGGACGACCGAAGCCGCCCTCGCTCCGGACCGCCGACGCCGAGCGCGCGCTCCGCACGAGATTTCGATTCAGGGTGTGCAAAAAGAAGAAAGGGCAAAACATCATGTCATTAACAAAACCACGCAATGGGAACATTGCCATGCTCGATGAAGTTTTTGAGCCGTTGCTCGACTTCACGTTCCCGCGCTTTCAATATGTCGGCGCGACGCCGCTCGACCTCTACGAGAAGGACGGAAAATTCGTCGTCGAACTCGCGGCCCCGGGCTTTGACCCGCATGAAATCAACGTCGAAGTCAGCGGCAACACCGTCGCTCTCTCCGGGACGCATAGCGAACGGAACGACGTCAAAGAGGCTCGCTACCATCGTCGCGAGATTCGTACCGGATCGTTCTCACGGTCGGTAACGCTACCGCAGGATCTCGATGCAAATGCCGTCAAGGCCAGCATCGAAAAAGGCATCCTCCGGGTCGAACTGACCCCGATTAAACCGCTGATGCCCAAGCGCATCGAGGTGAAAGAAGGCTAACGCCGCCACGCCGTCGTCGCCTCTTCGAAGACCCGACGATGGATGACGGCTTCACTCCAAATCGCGTGCTCGGGCGGCGGAATATCCCGCGGCGAACGGAAGGGAATCTGCGCGCCCGAGCGCTCGGCGACCAACGCGTTATCGGCGGCAAAACGCTGCAGAAACGCCGTCGCCTCCGCATGCTGGAGCAGCAGAAAACGATGCTCGAACATGCGCTCGTCGAATTCCGGATGTCGATCGCGAACGAATGCGGCCAACGCGTCGTCTGCGATCGTTTCATTGTTGCGAAGCGTCTGATAGAGCGCCTGCAGGAGCGCGCGGAGCGTGTAGCTCTCGTTGGCAATCGTCATTTTGAAGTCCATCGCAAACGAGCCGTGGAGCATGCCGAGGACGCGGAGAAAATCGCGATGGATATACTCGGGGCCGCGGTCGGGAAGATAGGGGCGAACGACGATATTCTCGCCGCCGAAGGCCTGCGCCAGCGCATCGAGCATGCGGCTATAGCAAAACTCGAAGCGGAAATCGCCGCGCACGCGGAAGCCTTGGTCGAGAATCTCTTCGATCGTCGCTGCGAACGCGAGGTCGCGATGGTCGCGAATGTTTTGTTGGAAGATCGATTCGGCGTACCGCGCCTGCTCGCGCAGATAGAGCACGACGACGGTGCGATAGCCGGCATCGGCAAATGCGGAGCGCAGTGAGGACATCGCTTCGACGTGATGGTGGATCGGGCTGAACTCTTCGCTACTGACGACTGCGGTGCGCGCGGCGTGCGCGCGCAGCTCTTCGACGGCGCTTTCGATCAGGGGATGCGGCGGCGGCGCGGAGAGCTCCCAGGCAAGGGCATGATGCCCCGGCGTATCGTAGTCGGCGGTCTGATGCACGCGACCGGTATCAGGGATGTAGATTCCCTGTGCTGCAAGGGCTTCTCGGTTCAGTACCAGCATCGCTTGTAGCGCGGTCGTCCCGGTCTTATGCGTTCCGACGTGCAGCAGCAGCGTGCGGTCGAGCGTACGCTCGAGCTTGCGCTCCCCCATAATCACGCGTCTTCGAGCGTGCGGGCACTCGCTCCTGATATGGAAAGCCGGAAATCCGTAACGATTCGGCTAAACGAGTCGCTATGGATGCTCTGGCCCCCTTTCACGTGACCCTCTTCGCCGACGGCGGCGCGCGCCATAATCCCGGCCCCGCCGCAGGCGCCGCGGTGCTCATCGACGACGGCGGCACGGTGATCGAGGAGGCCTCTCGCTATCTCGGCCACGCAACCAATAACGTCGCGGAGTGGAACGGCCTCCTGGCCGGGCTCGAGGCGGCAAAACGGCTCGGGGTGCGGGAGTTAACGGTGCGGCTCGATTCCGAGCTTGTGGTCAAACAACTGCGCGGAGAGTATCGCGTGAAGAACCTTGCGCTGCAACCGTTGCACCGGAAAGCGCTCGAACTCTTACGCGCGTTTCAACACGTCGATATCGGGCACGTGCCGCGGCGGCAAAATAAACTCGCCGATGCATTGGTCAATCGCGTTCTCGACGCGCAGCAACGTTCGGAGCGCGAGGGGGCCGATGCGGCGTTATAGTTTCCCGATTTTCATGGCGCTCCTCGCCGCGTTTTTGGCGGTGTGGGGTTGGAAATTTTACGCAACCGACGAACTGAGTCGTTGGAACGGCGTCGTTCGGGTCGCTCATGCTCCGAGTGCGATCGATCTCACGCTGACGATACGCTATCCGAAGCCGCCGATCTACGAAGAGCGCTATCATATTACCGATTATAACGGCGTCTCGAAATATCGGTACGAAGTGCGCAGCTATCGAGGGCTGCTAGTCAAAGTGACACAACCGCCGCACGCGACCTACGACGTCGCGTTTTTCTTCGAGGCGCTGGAAACGAAGGGGCTCTGGAAACTCACCGACACGAAACCACGCTCGAAAAACGATCCGGTGTACACGCTGGTGGTGAAGCAAAGCCTCGGCGGACAGAGCGGAAGCCGCACCGTCGTCTTTAGCAATCCGCATTTTTGGGCGACGACGGCGGCGCGATATCACAACATCCACATCGACGCGGCGCGATCGAAGAACGGTATCCTCGAGGTGCAGAGCACCTCGTTGCTCGATCCGCGGTACGAAGAGATCCTCCATGCCTTCACGACCTTCGGCCCCGATGAATTTCGGCGCGATGTCGCGGCCGCGCGCGAGCGCGCGCGTCACGCGTAGGTCGAGCCGTGAACGCGAATGAAGCCGTCGATATGTCGCCCCGCCGGGTCGCGATGCGTCCAATGCACGATCGGCTCGGGGCGATCGCTATCGTGCACCATCTCGCCGCGGACCTCGATGCGATCGCCCGGGTGCAGCGGAACGCGCGGTGCAAGCCCGACGTTGTCGACGATCTCGACCGGGCCCGCAGCCGTGCTCGCGTCGAACGCTTCGTGCTCGCATTGCGTCTTGGTGCCGAAAAAGAAGTGTGGTGCATCGATGACGCGCCCGGTAAACGCGACCTCGCAGCGACCGTCGGAATGATAGGCTGTAGCAATCGGAATCATCGTCAACCCTCCGTTGCCACCTTCACGCGCGATGCTCGCAGCGACAAGAGGTTGCTCCGATGCGAGTGATGCTCACGAAGCGTCTCCGGCTCGAACCGGTCAGCGCGCTCAACGCCGACCGACTCTGGCAGATTCTCCAGGCTGCCGATTTACGCGCCTATCAGGATCTTCCGGGGCTCCGTTTGACGGCCTTCGTCGAAAGCGTCGCGCGCCGTCCGCTGCACTTGGGTTCCGGGCAGCACGGGCGCTATGAATGGCTCGTCGTGGAGAGCGAGAGCGGCAAAAACACGGGCTGGATATCGCTCCGCATTCCCGAGCGCGAGACGGGGGCCGGTGAGGTCGGCTACACGTTGCTCGCCGAATTTCGCGGGCGCGGCTATGCGACCGAAGCGGTGAGCGCGTTGCTCGACGAAGCCTTCGGCATCGCCCGCCTTCAGCGCGTCTGCGCCTATTGCGTGCCGCAAAACCGCGCATCGATCGCGGTGCTCGAACGCTTGGGCTTCACGCGCGATACGCTCTTACCGCGCGGTGCGACGGTCGGCGGCGAGCCCGTCGATGTCATCGCTCACGTGTTGGAGGCGCGCGATTGGCGCGACCGACCGTATCGTACGCTCACCTCGACCGACGGGAAGAAAAAGTAGCGGCGTTCGCCCGGGCTGCGCAGCGTCGCGAGCAACGGCTCGCGTACGACGGAGACGCTGATGCGCGCGGCGAGATCGACGATGCGAACGAATTCGACGGCGACGACGCGAGCATCGCGTTCGGGCAGACGCGGGATGCCTTCGCCCTCGACGGCGAAGGTGGTGTTGAGATACTGGATGTTCCCGTCGTAGTTCTCGCTGGTATAGAGTAACTCGCCGCAGCGCACCAGCAAGCCGGTCTCCTCGCGAAACTCCCGCTCAGCACACTGCGCGAGCGATTCGCGCCCGCGTTGATGTCCGCCGGGAAGCCCCCACAACGGTGTCGGCGGATACGTATACTGCGAGGCGACGAGCAGCACGGCGCCGCCGCGCCGCAGCAGACCGGTGGCGAGATGCACGCGGCGCACGCGCGCGCTCGCGCGGGGCTCGACGGCGTGCGAGAAGAGTTCGGCCATAGGAGCGGAAGTTCGCCGCCATGATGGTCGAGCTCTTCGATATTGAGGACGGCGAGCGCATCGCGCGGGCCTTCGAGGTGCGGCGCGCGGTTTTCGTGCGCGAGCAAGGCGTTCCCGAGGAAGAGGAGATCGACGCGCACGACCGCAGCGATGCGAGCGCCTGTCACGCGCTTATTGCGCTCGATGGGCACCCGGTTGCCGCGGGGCGGTTTTTCGTTCGCCCCGATGGGGCGGTGCAGATCGGCCGCATGGCGGTGCTTGCCGCGTACCGCACGCGGGGCTACGGCCGCGCGCTGCTCGATGCGCTCGTCGATGAAGCGCAGCGGCGCGGATTTCCGCGCGCCGTGCTCCACGCGCAAACGCACGCTCGTGGGTTTTACGAGCGTGCGGGTTTCTGCGCGCATGGAGCGGAGTTTCTCGACGCCGGAATCCTTCATGTCGAGATGGAGCGTGCGCTCGGCGAGCACCGTCACGCCGAGTAGGCGGAATTGTCACGCCGAGTAGGCCCGAAGGGCCGTATCGAGGCGGCGCACGCAGTACGCGCGTCTCGATACGGTTGCTGCGTTCTACTGCAGCGGTTGAGTCGAGCGGAGTAAGCCCTGACCGTCGGTCGAGGTGTAGAGGTAGCCGTCGAGCCACTCCACTTTGGTGAAGCGACGCGAGATCGCTCCCGAACCCGGGATATCGATGCGCGTCCACGATATGCCGAGATCCGGCGATGCGTAGAGCCCGAAGCCGGTTGCGAGTGCGAGAATCGGATCCTGGCCGGCGGGTGCGGCCGGGTTGAATTCCAGCGAGGTCGCGTACTGCGGTGCGATCGCCGCTTGTACCCATTCCTCCGGTGCGACCGGCGGCGAGAGACGCCCGTTGATCGCGTTGAAGCGCCACGGCGGACGCGGCGGAGCGAAGCGCAGCGGGAAGCTCTGCCGACGCTGCGCGAGCACCGACATCATCTGTCGCGCGACGGAGAGACCACCGGGTTGCGCCGGGGTGAAGCTCACACCGCCGTTGATCGAGGTGTAGATGGTCAGCGTTCCATAACCGCCGACCGCAACGATATCGAGCGGATTCTGCGGATCGATCGCGAGTGCCGCCGGTGCGGTGGTGAAGCTGGTCGTCGATGCGGTCCACGTTGCGCCGCCGTTGGTCGAGTACTCGATCTCTCCCGCGCCGGTGTTGGCGTTGCTGGTGATCGCGACGAGATGGTTGTCGTTCTCCGGATCGACGCGAATGAAGGCGACGCCCTCGCCGCCGGTGAGGAGCGCGTTCGCTCCGAGCACCTGCGTCGCGATCGCGCCGTCGTCTTTCGATTCGTAGAGTCCGCCGGTTCCGTCGGCGATGAAGAGTAGCCCCGGCGTCAGGCGCGAGAACGAGAGGCTCGAGACACTCGCGAGCGTGTTCGGGCTTGACGGGTTGAACGTTTTGCAGCCGTCGGTCGAGTAGTTGAGCGCGGGTGCAGCGGTCTGCGAGACGACGCAGTCGCTCGCGTTGAAGGGGCTAATCTCCGCGTCGCCGCCCTCACCGAGACTCGATGCGCCGAGGAACGCGCCGTTCCAATCGGAGGCCGCGAGGCCGCCGCCCGGCACGGCGCTCGCCGCCGGGCCGAAATCCTGGATCGTCGTCATGATGGTTTCGCTGCCTTCCTTGCCGCCGACACCGAAACCGTAGAGATAGTTTGTCGAGAGCCCGCCGGTGAGCGGGGTCGGCATGCCGGAAGTCTGCCCGCATGTCGGCTGGTAGTAGAGCCCCTGGTCGGCCGCGATGTAACAGGCGTCGCCGCCGGAGCCGTTGGAGAGGACGGTGAGCCCGCGCATATCGCCGTAGGTGTTACCCTGCGTCTTCGCGGCCTGTCCGACGACCGAGGTGTACGAAGCGAGCGGCGGCGTTCCGGCGACCGGGAGCGCGCTCCACTCTTCGAACTCCGCGCCGGTATAGACGCGGTGCGCGACGCTCGCGCTGTCGGCGAGCATCTGCGAGCCGTAGTAACCGATCGGGTTGCCCCCGGCGCCGGAGCTGCTCGCTTGCGTCGCGGCTTGCGTCCAGGTCGTGCCGCCGTCGGTCGAGAGATAGAGCATCTGCGAGACGGCCTGTCCGCCCATCGTGCAGGCCCAGCCCGTCGCCCAGACCGTCGACGGTGTCGTCTGGTCGATTGCAATCGTATGCACGACGGCGGGGACGGCGTTGCCGCCGGTGCCGCAGCCGAACGCGGTCGATGCGAGTTGACCGCCCTGCGTCCACGACGTGCCGTTGTAGCTCCAGGTATAGCCGTTGAAGTCGCCGGCGATGACGGAGCTCGGCGAGGCCGCGATGCTGTTGGCGCCGCTGCCGAAGCTGGTGCTGCCTCCGGCAAATCCGGTTCCGGCCTGAGTCCACGTCACGCCGTAATCGGTCGACTGCTCGACCCCCTTGCTATCGGCAACGAAGATGGTGCTGCCCTGCTGCGCGAACTGCATCGCCGGTGCGGTCTGGTCGACGTTCGTCCAATTCAAGCCCCCGTCGGTCGACTGATAGATGCCGCCGAACTCGGTCGCCGCGAGGAGAACCGTCGTGCCGGCGTCGTTGACGGCGATTAACCCGTTGACGCGCGTGTCGTTGAGTCCGTTGTCGTAGCCGACCGGTGCCCAGGTCGTGCCGCCGTCCGTCGATTTATAGATGCCCGAGGAGACGTTGACTTCGAATCCCGTTCCATCGCCGCCGGCGATATAGAGCGTCTTTGCATTGTTCGGGTCGACGACGACGCTCTGAATCTTTCCCGAGCCGGCGAGGTCGCCGCCGATGGTCGTGTAGGTGAGCACGTTCTGCCAGACCGGGCCGAGATTGGTGAAGGTGACCGCCGAGAGCGGTGCAACGGTGTTGAGATTGATCGGGCCGGTCGCGCCATTGAAGATGGTGCCCGCATCACCGGTCGGTGCATTGACCGTTCCGGTGCCGGAGAAGCTGCTGAGCACCGTGCCGGTTCCGAGCGTTCCCCCCGCGTTGCAGGGGCCGCTCCACGACTGCACGACGAGCGTGTCGGTGCCGTAGGGTGCGGTGAGCGAGAGCGTGACCGGCGGCGTACCGGAGAAGGTCGCGCAACTCTGGCTCGCGATGCTCGCACCGGGTGCGCCGGCGCCGCCGACGTTGATCTGTGCGGAGACCGAGACCGCTCCCGCGGGAATCGTTTGCGGCGTGCGTTGCGTTCCGGTCGCCGTCGCGCTTCCGCGCTTTACGGTGAGCGTGAGTCGCGCGACGCCCTTCGCGCTCGGAAGCGCGGAGCCGGTGCCGCCGCCGTGACAACCGGCGAGCAGGAGCGCGAGTGCGCCGTTGAGGGCAATGATGCGAATGGTGCTGCGATTCATGTTACTGCGCCCCTCCGGTGATCGTGGCTGGTGCGTTGAGTGTCAGCGTTGCGCTGGTGGTGCCCGAGGCTCCGGCGATGGTGAGCGTGCAACTCGCCCCGGCGGCCGTCGCGGTGACGGTGAAGGTCGTCGTGCTGGTCGCGGGCGTCACGGTGAAGCTCGTGCAGCCGCTGGTGCTTCCGAGCGTCGCGGCAAAGGAGCCGCTGAATTGCAGCTCGGTCGGCGTCACGGTCGCGGCGTAGGTCGCGCCGGTTCCGGGGAAGTCGACCGGGGTGAGCGCGGAACCGCTGTTCGTACCGAGGCTGCTCGACCAGGCGCCGGTCCAACCCAGCGTGACTTGGCTTGCGGAGGGTGTCGGCGTCGAACTCGGCGATGCGGTCGGCGAGGAACTCGGGCTCGGCGCGGTGCTCGGAGAGCTACTCGGCGAGGGCGCGAGCGTCGGCGCTGTGGTCGGGGGTGGCGCGGGGGTCCCGTTGCCTCCTCCTCCACCGCATGCGGAGATGAAAAGCGCGCTCGCAACGAGCGCGGGAAAGAGAAGCCTGGATAAACGCATGAAGTTCTCCGGAGATACTGAGAGGGCGCTGGGATTTCTGCGAACCTTACGTTTTCCTTGCAATTCAGGCTACGCCATAAGTCGGAGTGCGCCCAAAGCTCGAACGCTGGGCGCCGACGAACGCGGCGCCCCCAGGCTACTCGGCGAGCGCCGCGACCGGCACGCCGGCGCTCGCCGGACTCGCTTTCATGAAGAAGACCAGCGGTGTTGCGATGACAAAGACGATCGCGGTGAGTCGGAAGAGATAGGTGTAGGCGATCATCGTGCTCTGCTGCGCGACCATGGCGGTGAGCGCGAGGCGCGGCAGACCGTGCGTCTGCGTTACGCCCGCCGCGAGCACGTTCCATGCGATCGCACCTTCGTGCGCGAGCAGCGTCGTCAGAATCGCGATGCCGAAGCTGCCGCCGAGCTGCCGCACGAGCGTGTAGACGCCGGTCGCGCCGGCGAGTTCGTGGCGCGGAATATCGCCGAGCGAGGTCGTCGAGAGCGGCACGAAGAGGAAGCCGAGCGCGAAGCCTTGGATGACGCGCGGCCAGAAGA
>JAJYFM010000107.1 GCA_021790895.1 bacterium | reverse complement strand
GTGATTCGCAAAAGTGATCGCGCCGGTGCGCCAACCCGGCTTCCGTTCCAGCAACGTCTGCCGAATCAATTCGCGGTGGCCGAGATGAACGCCGTCGAAGAAACCGATCGCCACGGCGAGCGGGCGCGTCGCAGTGCGCTCGAACGAATGATAGATCTTCACACGAAGACCTTGCGCGGCGCGAGCATGACGCCGTGCGCTTCACCGACACCGACGAGCGTGCGCGCCGCGTCGCGCACGAAGACATGCTTCCCGCCGACGCTCTCCGCCATCGCTACCGTCCGACCCGCGCGAAAATCCGCCGACGCGCGCAGATCGAGCACGACGGTGGGAAAAGGAACGATGCGCTCGGGCGCGAGTAGCGCCGCATCGGGTGCCTCCGCGATCTCTTCGATCGTCAGCGCTTCGGCGAGCAAGAACGCCCCCGACGCTTCGCGCACCAACGCTCCCATATGCGCGGGGAGTCCAATCGCCGCGCCGAGATCGGCGCAGAGCGTCCGCACGTAGGTACCCTCGCTGCACACCACGCGCATGCGCACGGTATCGGGCGACTCGAATCCGAGAATCGAGAGATCGTAGATCGAGATCGTGCGCGACTTGCGCTCGACCGTTATACCCGCACGCGCGAGATCGTAGAGGCGTTTCCCACCGTAATGCAACGCCGAAAACATCGGCGGAATCTGCTCGATCCGTCCGAAGAACTTCGGGAGCACCGCTTCGAGACGGCGGAGAACACCCTCCGGAACCGGAGCCTCCTCAATGATCTCACCGAGTGCATCCTGCGTGGTGGTCGATCTCCCGAGGACGAGCGTTAGCGCGTACGCCTTCCGACGATCCTCGAGCAACGGAATCAATCGCGTCGCCTTGCCGATGGCAATCGGAAGAACGCCTGCAGCCTGCGGGTCGAGCGTTCCGAGATGTCCCGCCGCGAGATCGCGCTGCTCGGCGTAGGTGCTGAAAATGCGTCGAACCCGCGTGACGATCTGCGTCGATGTCGGCCCGGCGGGCTTACAGACGTTGACGAAACCCATCATCGATGAAGCGGGAAGCATCGTTCCGTACGGTCGGTCGTCGGGCTAGGCGGACGCGGTCGTCGCGAGGCCCTCGTGCAACAACGCGGCTTCAACCGCCGCGAAGGCCTCCGGAAGCGGGCCGGGATGCGTGAGCCCCGAGGCGCGATAGTGACCGCCACCCCCTAATTGGGCGGCGGCTTGCTGGACGTTGACCGATCCGTCGGAGCGCAAACTCACGCGAATCTCGCCGTCGAAAGCCTTGAAGAGCGCCGCTGCATGAACCCCTTCGACGCGCAGCAGCACGTTGACAAGGTCTTCACTATCTTCGCCATCGGCGCCGGTGCGCGCGAGCATCGGCTCGTCGATATACGAATAACAGTAGCGTCCTTCGCTCGAAAAGCGCATTGCCGCAAGCACTTCGCCGAGCAACCGTATCGCTGCAATGCGCTTGTTGCCGAAAATTTCATCGGTAATGCGCTCCTTATCGGCACCCGCGCGCATGAGCTCGGCCGAAAGCTCGAGCGTTTGCGGCGTGGTGTTGCTGTGCATGAAGCCACCGGTGTCGGTCATGATCGTGGTGAGAATACAGGTGGCGATGCGCGCGTCGATCGGGATGCCTAATTTTTGCAAGATTCGTACAACGACCGTGCCGGTTGAAGTCTCTTCGGGAATGACGAGATTATATTCGCCGAAATGCGCGTTCCCGAGATGATGATCGATATCGAGCATATTTTCGCGGGTAAGCGGTGGAAGAAACTCTCCCGCTCGCGCCGGATCGCTCATATCGCAAAAAACAAAGAGCGTGTCGGGAGGAAGGTCGGCGGGCAAAGCGCGCGCGACAAATTCGGAGTCGGGAAGAAAGCGTAAGTTGCGAGGCACCGGATCTTGTTGGAAATAGGCGACGCGCTTGCCGAGGTGTTTGAGCGCCAACCCTAATGCGAGCCCCGCACCCAAGGTATCGCCATCGGGCTTCACGTGGCTCACCATCACGAATGCGTCGCGGCGGCGCAGCTCATCTGCGACCAGCGCGAGGTTATCCGTCTTCGCTTGTGCTTGCATCCTGGCTCTCCTCATCGGGTGGGGCCGGTGCCCGACGACTCGCATCTTCGCGCATCGTTCGGGCAAGCTCGATCGCGCGTTCAACCGAGCGATCCTCAACGAAAAGCAATTCAGGGGTATAGCGCAGATCGATACGGTGGCCGAGTTCGCCGCGCAGAAAGCCCTTCGCATTGTCGAGAGCGTCGAGCGTCTGTCGCGCGGAATGGCGATCGCCGATCACCGAAACATAGACCTTACAGAAGCGAAGGTCGTCGGTAACCTCGACTCGTGTAACCGTCGTAAAACCCAAGCGCGGATCCTTCAGCTCTTGCGTGATCAACATGCCGAGGATGCGCTGGATTTCGTGGTCGATCCGAGCGAGGCGTTGGGCCTTCACGCAGCAGCCTTACGAGGCCCCGACAAGTTCGGCTGCGACTTGCTCGGTCGTGAAGGATTCGATGACATCGCCATCTTTGAGGTCGCTGAAGCGCGCCACTTGAATTCCGCACTCGAAGCCTTCGGCGACTTCGCGAACGTCGTCTTTGATACGCCGCAGACTCTCGATCTCTCCGGTAAAGATAACCGTTCCGTCGCGCAAAACGCGGATCTTCGAATTGCGGAGAATCTTGCCGTCGCGCACGTAGCAGCCCGCGATCGTGCCGACCTTACTGACCTTGAATATCTGCCGCACCTCGGCGTGACCGAGCGTCACCTCGCGTACGACCGGCGCGAGCATGCCGCGCATCGCCTTCTTGAGATCGTCTTCGATATCGTAGATCACCTGGTAGAAGCGGAGATCGACGCTCTCGTTATCGGCTAAGCGTTTCGCCGTTTCGTCGGGGCGAACGTTAAAGCCGATCAAGACGGCGTTCGAAGCGCTTGCGAGGTTGACGTCGTTCGGCGTTATCGCACCGACCCCGCCGTGAATGACACGGATCTCAACGTCGTCGTTCGAAAGCGACTCCATGCGCGCACGCAACGCCTCGACCGAGCCCTGACCGTCGGCTTTGACGATGATATTGAGCGTCTTCTTCCCTTCGGTCGGCATCGACATGAAGGTCTCGAGCGAGACTTTCTGCGTCGTCGTCGCCGCGATACGAACGTCGCGCCGACGCGACTTCCGCTTTTCGGCGGCTTCACGCGCGACGCGTTCGTCGCTGACGACCAGCAGCGTATCGCCGGCCGCCGGAATATCTTGCAGACCCATCACCTCGACCGGAATCGATGGTCCGGCCTTCTTGACCTGACGTCCCTTGTCGTCGATGAGCGCGCGCACTTTTCCGAAGGTGCCGCCGACGACGACGATATCGCCGACGCGAAGCGTGCCCGTCTGCACGAGCACGGTCGCAACCGCACCGCGGCCGCGATCGAGCGATGACTCGATGACCACGCCGCCGGCACGACGGTTCTTGTTCGCCTTAAGATCGCGAATATCGGCTTCGAGCAAGACCGTTTCGAGAAGTTGATCGATCCCGTCACCCGTGCGCGCCGAGACCGGCACCATCTCGATCTTGCCGCCCCAATCGACCGGCTGCAAGCCGAGCTCTGCGAGTTGTTGCTTCACGCGGTCGGGCTGCGCGTCGCCCTTATCGATCTTGTTGATCGCGACGACGATCGGTACGCCTGCGGCCTGCGCGTGATTGATCGCTTCGCGCGTCTGCGGCATAACGCCGTCATCGGCAGCGACGACGAGGATCGCGACATCGGTGACGCGCGCACCACGCGCGCGCATCGCCGTAAAGGCTTCATGCCCCGGCGTATCGATGAAGGTGATCTTGCGATCGT
>JAJYFM010000106.1 GCA_021790895.1 bacterium | reverse complement strand
GCAGGCGTTCGTGAATGCGCTTCGCGCGCCGACGAACGTTCAGCCCGCCGGGCAAGATTCCATCGGTGCGCAGACCGCGCTCGACGCTCGCGTGCATGACGGAGAGAATGCGCTCGATCGAGCGTTCAACGTCATCGGGTGGGCGCAACGCGCACTCGTTTGCCCAAACGATCTCCCAGATTGCGAGCTTCCGCTCGTGGGCGATTGCGAGCAACTCCTCGGCAGATGTAAAAGGATACGGCACCGCGTTTGCACCTGCTGCTGCATTCCGATCGTCCTCCTCGCCGCATTCGACGAATCCGCCGCCGATCGAGAAATAGGTACGCGCCAGCAATGCCTCGCCGCGTTCGTCGAACGCCGTAAAGCGCATACCGTTGGAATGCCGTTCGAGCACTTCGTCCATTCGCCACGCGATATCGCGCGAATCGTCGAACGCAATTTCGTGTTTTCCGCCGGCGAGTAGCCGGCGTCCGGCGCGAATCTCTTCAACGCGTCGCTGCGCAAACTCCGGATCGATCTCATCGGGACGGTGCCCCTCCAAGCCGAGCAAGAGCGCGCTATCGGTCGCGTGCCCGCGCCCGGTGAGTGCGAGCGAGCCGTAGAGATCGGCGTGGATGCGCTGCGTGCGCGCGAGGAGATCGCGCGCCTCCAACGATGCAACGAAGAGCGCCGCCGCGCGCATCGGCCCGACGGTATGCGAGCTCGACGGCCCCAGTCCGACTTTGAAGATATCGAAGAGCGAGATATACATTGCCATTGATGGTACGGCTTCTACCGCGTCAGCGCCTCGTACCAAAGGCGAGGCTCCCGAGCGAAACGCGGTAATGGCGGGAAAGTGTAGGAATCGAACCTACCAGCCGGCGTGAACCGACCTCAGCGGTTTTGAAGACCGTGCGAGCCACCAGACCCGTACTCTCCCACGTTGCGTCGCAGCTTCGCGGACGAACGGAGAAAGCCCGTTCGCGCGCGCGCAACGGTTTATGCGCGTCCGACGACGACGCTGAGAATATCGCCGACCGCGCGATGCTTTTCGAGCGGGTGGCGCAGCGGTACGCTGCGATGAACGGTATAGACGTTGCGGCGCCCATCGCGCCCGCGCGAAATCACGCCGGCGGCTTCGAGGTCGACGATAATTTGCGCGACCGCGCGCTCGGTGATTCCCACCTGTTCGGCGAGATCGCGTAAGCGCAACTCCGGGTTCTGCGCGAGAGCAACCGTCACGTGCGCGTGGTTGCTCAAAAAGGTCCAACCCGACCGAGCATCCATCGATTTTCTCCTTCGCCGCTGCTTAAGGTATTGACCCTCGGGCTATTGCCTGTTATACCATATATGAAACATATTTCATGTATTAGGATTCACGAAAGGAGCCTCCCCGTGCTTGCTACCGATCGCGTCGCCAAAACCCGCACCGCCGTCCCGGTCGCCATCGCCCACGGCGACGGCATCGGCCCCGAGATCATGGATGCGACGCTCGCCATCCTCGAGGCAGCCGGCGCCCAGATCGATGCCCGCCCCATCGAGATCGGCGAACGGGTCTACCGCTCCGGGCTCTCCAGCGGCATCGGCGATGAAGCACTCGAAACCCTCTCGGCGACCCGACTGCTGCTCAAGGCCCCGATCACCACGCCCCAAGGCGGCGGCTACAAGAGCCTCAACGTCACGATCCGCAAGATGTACGGCCTCTACGCCAACGTCCGTCCGGCACGCGCGATGGCGCCCTTCGTGCCGACGCTCCATCCCTCGATGGATATGGTGATCGTGCGCGAGAACGAAGAGGACGTCTACGGCGGCATCGAGCACCGGCAGACCGCTGACGTCACCCAATGTCTTAAACTCATTACGCGCAGCGGCAGCGAGCGCATCGTGCGCTACGCATTTGAATATGCGCGCGCGCACGGGCGTAAACGCGTCTCCTGTTTCACCAAAGACAACATCATGAAGATTACCGATGGGCTCTTCCATCGCGTCTTCACCGAGATTGCGCGCGAGTATCCCGAAATCGAAAACGAACATCTCATCGTCGATATCGGCGCGGCGCGCCTCGCGACGCAGCCCGAGCGTTTCGACGTCGTCGTTCTGCCGAATCTTTACGGCGATATTCTCTCCGATATCGCCGCCGAACTCTGCGGCTCGGTCGGTATGGCGGGCTCGGCGAATATCGGCGACGATATCGCGATGTTCGAAGCGATCCACGGCTCGGCACCCGACATCGCCGGGCAAGGAATCGCCAACCCGTCAGGGCTTCTCAACGCCGCGGTGATGATGCTCGGACATATCGGGCAGGGCACGATCGCAAAACGAATTCAAGATGCATGGCTCTGCACCATCGAAGAGGGAGTCCACACGCGCGATATCTTCGGCGCGCAAAGCACCCGCTGCGTCGGCACCGAAGAATTCGCCTCCGCCGTTATCGAACGCCTGGGCAACACGCCGCAACGCCTCGCCTCGCCGGAGATCGGCCGCTGCGTTCTGCCCGAACAACCGGTCGCGACGCAGGTCGCCGCGCCGGTGAAAGAGCGTCGCGGCGTCGACATCTTCATCGACTGGAACGAGGGGAAGCCCGAGCAACTTGCAGAGCGACTGCTCGCCGTCGACGCGCAACCGATGAAACTCGCGATGATTACCAACCGCGGAACGCAGGTATGGCCGCGCGCGAGCGCCTCCACGCGCTGCGTCGACCATTGGCGCTGCCGCTTTCAGAGTGACGAGCGCGTCGACGGCGCATCGATCGCGCGCCTGATGGCGGCGGTCGAATCCCTCGGGCTCGAAACAATCAAGTGCGAGGGACTCTATACCTTCGACGGCGTCGCCGGCTACTCGTTAGGGCAGGGCCAATAGCGGCGACGAAAACGAACTCTAGAGATTCGTGAGGTGCAGCGCCTGCGCGGTATCGGCCCGCACGCTATCGCAGAGCGCTGCATCGTCGGCGATCGAACGCCCGTAGGACGGCAGCATCTCGGTCATCGCGCCTTTCCACGATTCGAGCGATGAGCCGTAGAGGCGTTTGATGACGTCGAGCATCACCGCAACGGCGACCGAGGCGCCCGGAGATGCGCCGAGGACCGCCGCGAGCGAGCCTTCGCCGTCGGAGACGATCTCGGTACCGAATTGCAGTTTCCCGCCGAGTTTCGCATCGGGCATGATGACCTGCACGCGTTGCCCCGCAACGATGAACTTCCAGTCCTTGGGATCGGCATCGGGAAAATACTCGCGCAGCGATGCGTATTTGCTCGCTTTCGATCGCAGCACTTCACCGATGAGATACTTCGTCAGGTCGAAGTTATCGCGACCGACGGCAAGCATCGATTTGAGATTATCGTTCTTCAGCGACCCGAAGAGATCGCCGTAGGAACCGGACTTGAGGAATTTCGTCGAAAAGCCCGCGTAGGGGCCGAAAAGCAACGAGCGCTTCCCGTCGATGAAACGCGTGTCGAGATGCGGCACCGACATCGGCGGTGCTCCCACCGACGCTTTTCCATAGACCTTGCCGAGGTGGCGATCGACGACCGCTTCGTCGTCGCAACGCAGAAAAATACCGCTGACCGGAAAGCCGCCGAAGCCTTTGCCTTCCTTGATCCCCGAACGCTGCAAGAGCGAGAGCGCGCCGCCGCCGGCGCCGAGGAAGACCGCGCTCGTCGTGACGGTACGCACGGCACCGCTCTTCGTGTCGCGCACGCTGATTACCCAACCGCCATCGGCGGTACGCTGCAGGTCGGTGACGCGGTGCGAATAGGAGATGCTGACGTCGGGAAGTTTCTGGACGTGCGCGAGCAGTTGGCGCGTGAGCGCACCGTAGTCGACATCCGTGCCGGTCGCCATGCGCGTCGCCGCGACCGGTTGCGAGGGCGAACGCCCCTCCATCACCAACGGCATCCAGCGTTCGAGAACGGCGCGATCTTCGCT
>JAJYFM010000105.1 GCA_021790895.1 bacterium | reverse complement strand
TATCAGCTTCTCAAATCAAGACGTACCAACGAGCATGGCGCTCGGTCCGCGCGGACTCCACCTTTGGGTCGCCGCGACGAATGCCACGACCGGTGGTGCGGTCACGGCAATTCCCTCTCCGGCTCCCGGTTCGTGTACCACCTCGCCGTGCGCGCTCACCGGCGCCGTGCGTATCACGTTGCCCACTGTGCCGTCGACCGTTTCCTATCTGCCGAATCCGGAGGGACTCATCATCGGTGGCGATGGAAACCTTTGGTACGAGGATCTCGGGACCAACGCACTTTCCAGCCAAACGGCGGTGGATATTTCGGCGAGTCAATGCCTCAGCGCCGGCAGCACATCATCCTGCGCGATTGCCTATGCCAATGGAAGCGGGCCTTCGACGACCGGCGAAACACTCTCGTCGAGCTCGGAGTCGCTCGCCGACGGCGGCGACGGAAACATCTACATGCTCTTCGATAACAACGCCTCGGGGGTGGGTGCTGCCGTCAGTGCGGCACCCTATTTAGGGAGCACATCGACGACCATCGCCACTCCCGAACCGTTGACAAGCCTTGTCCCTTCTATCGCGAAACCCGTTGCTGAGGGAATCGTTCGCGGCCCGAATGCCGCGATGTGGATGACCGTCGATGACCCCAACGCGACGGCGAGCGCTATCGTCGAGTTTTCGAATTGCGTCTCCGGCTCGACGTTCTCTTGTCCGAGCGGATCGAGCACGACGTTCTCGGAAACCACCGCAAGCGGTCCCTACCATCCCGGCGAGATCGTTTCGGTGCCGACAGCGCAACAGCTGTGGTTCATCGACCACGGCAGCGGCTCGACGAGCGTCGCTCCGTTCATCGAATCGGTCGCCTCCGGCACGGGGGCCTTCGGCCCGCGCATCACGATACCGAACGTACTCGCAGTGAGCGGCACGATTGCGCTCGGCCCCGACGGCAATCTCTGGTTCCCCGTCAGCACAACGACCGGCGCGCAGCAGATCTGTCGTTATACGATCGTCGCAAGCGCGAGCGGAGCATCGTTCTATTGCGTAACGATTCCACCGGTGAGCGGAACGAGCTATCCGGCCGGACCGATGGCGACGGGTCCGGACGGCAATCTCTGGTTCGGTCTCGTCGGCGCACCATACGTTGGGGAGGTGATTCCGTGATGCGGCAAACGACGATGCGCTCGTACACGCTTGTTTCTGTAGCGATCTTCGCTCTCGCGCTCTCTGCATGCGGTGGCGGGAGCGGTGCAACGCATGCGCTTCCCGGCGGAACGACGCCGCTCGCCGGCGGAACATCGATCCTCAAGATTGCGCTCACCGTACCGTCGGCAGCGATGCAAGTGCACCGCCGTTCGCCGAAGTATATTGCACCGACGACGAAGGGTTTCGGTTTCGACTTTGCAACCTCAAGTAGCGCGCTCAATCCAGCGCAACCAACAATCGCGGTCAACTTCAGCAACCCCGCTGCACCGAGCATCGCCGTCGATACCTATGGCGGCAGCGCGGTAAGTTGCGCCGTCAACCCCGATGGCAGCGAACTCTGCAATTTCTCGCTAACGATTCCGGTGAGCAGCACGCCCTACTACCTCCAAGTCAGCACCTTCGACAGCGCTCCAAGTGCGACCGCAAGCCCGGTTTTCAACACGCTCGACCTGCTATCGCAACAAACGATTACACCTGTTTCCGTATCTTCAGGCACGCCCACCACGCCGATCTCCCTCTCGCTCGATGGTATCCCCGCGAGCGCCGAACTCGTATCGCTGCCGAACCAGGTTCATCTACAACCTAACAGCGGCGGTTATACGCTCATCGGGATGACACCGGTGCAAGCGCATATCTATGCGCTCGATCGCGACGGGAATATCATCGTCGGTGACGGCGCCCCGCAGATCTGCGTGCAATCGCCGACGAATACCACGACCGGCGCGCCCTATATTGCGACGACGGTTCCAGCATCCACGCCCGGACCGAGCGGCCAAATCTGTGATACTCCACCGACCGTCGCTCCGATCGTCGCTCCGACCTGGACGTTGCAGACGAAGAGCTGGAGTCCGTCGCCGTTGAGCCTCACGCTCACCGCCGTCGCGACCGGCGGCTCGGGAGCATCCGCAACGAGTACCCTCTCGCTCAACGAAGAGCAAGAGGTCTGGGTGGGATGGAATTCAACGACTTCGATCCAATTCGCGGGATACGCTTTTACTCCGAGTGGATCCGGTACTCCGGGGACGCTGAGCCCGATCCTCACCGACTTCGGCGGCACGACCGCAGCATATCCTTCGACCTACGGCAGCGCGTTCGACCCGACGAACGGGACACTCTGGGTCGCGGGCAGCGACTCCGCGGGCGCCTTCATGGATTCGTTCGTGCCACCGTTGAACGCCGTTCCCTTTCCAAGCCTCCCGTTTTCTTCCATCGGTTCCACATCGGGCGCGTCGCTGATCGATACCAGCTTGACAAAACCCGAGAATATGGCAGTTGATAGTTCGCAGAGGCTCTGGGTCGTCGATCCCAGCTACAACTTCTATGGCCCGCCGGTATTACTCGATTTCAACGTCTCCAACCCGAGTGCACCGACCGGTCCGGCGACTCCGATGCCTGCACCGACATCAAGTGCGTCGCCGGCGCCCGCATTCGGCGGCGGTCTCGCACTCGACCCCGGCACCGAAGGCGATGGACGCCCACCGACGCTCTGGCTCTCCGGGACCGATGCGAGTGGAAAAGAAACGATCTTTGCCTACGATATCGCATCCGGAACACCGGTGCCGATGACGATCAACGGAGCGCTCTCGATTTCCGGCATGCTACCCAACGGAATAGCGGTGGGCGCGAACGGCGAAATTTTTCTTGCCGAAAATTCGAATACCGAAAATCTCGGCATCTATCAGAGCGCGTACTCGGGGGGGCAATACACCCTGACGCAACCTACCGGAACGAACGTCTCTGCGAGTGTTTCCACCTCCAGCACGCCCGTGTACTCGCTGGCAGCGACCTACCCGAATGCGGCGGGGCTCTTCGACGTCCTCATCGGCGGCACGTATTTGACTGGACCTTACGGCAGCGGAGCGCTGCTTGATTGCGCCGGCGCTCCAAACGCATTGTCGTGTCCCACGCTCGGCGCCACTTCCGGCTACGACTCACAATCGCCGCTGAATGCCGCTACCACGGTCGTCGTCGTTCCGTAGCTCGCAACCCGTTACACGCCGCGGATAAAGAGTGCAACCGCCATCGTGATGCCGAGCACGATGACCGCGGCGCGCATCGCGGTTGAGCTCACGCGGAGCGCGAGGCGCGCGCCGACGTAGCCGCCGAGCATCGCCGCAACTGCCATCAACATTGCCTGTGGCCACCAGATAACGCGCGCAATCGCAAACGGAACGATAGCGATGCCGTTGATCGCGATCGCCAGCGCATTCTTGATGCCGTTGGCCGCATGAACGCTCGGCAACGGAAAAAATGCGAGCAGCGCCAGCATCGCATACCCCATTCCCGCACCGAAATATCCGCCGTAGATGGCGACCACGAATTGCAGCGCGAGTTGCACCCAACTCGCTTGGTGTTCGGCGCGCGCACGTTCGGCGGCGACGATTCGCGGCCCGAATGCGAAGAGCACGACCGCGCCGAGCAGCAACCACGGCACCATCTGCTCGAAGAGCGTCGAGGGCGTCCGCAGCAGCAACAGCGCCCCGAGCGTCGCCCCGACGAGGCTAACGGCAAAAAGCGGGGCGATTAGGCGGCGTTGCTCGGCGATCTCGCGGCGATATCCGCGTGCGCTGCCGATCACACCGACCCACATCGCGGTGTTATTCGTCGCGTTGGCAACGATCGGTGGAACGCCGACGAAGAGCAGCGCCGGGAACGAAAGAAAGGAACCGCCGCCCGCGACGCTATTGATCGCGCCGCCGATAAAGGCGGCACCCGCGAGCAACCACCAGGCGTGGGGCAGCA
>JAJYFM010000104.1 GCA_021790895.1 bacterium | reverse complement strand
TCTTGCGACGATCGCGACCTACGGCGATACCGTGCACACGTTCGTCGAACGCGACGGATACAGCGGTGTTTTTCTGCCCGGCTATACCGCGCTTCCGAAAACCGCGCCGCGTTCGGCAAAACCGCACCTGTTGGCGATCGATCATTGCGTTGGAAACGTCGGCTGGGGTGAAATGGACGCCTGGGGATCGTTCTACGAAAAAGTGTTCGGTTTTTCTCAACTCGTTTCGTTCGACGATAAAGACATTTCAACCGAATTCACCGCCCTCAAATCGAAGGTGATGAGCGATGCTCGCCACCGAGTGAAGTTTCCCATCAACGAGCCCGCCCATGGCAAAAAGAAATCGCAGATTGAAGAATATTTGGATTTCTACCGCGGCGCAGGTGTCCAGCATCTCGCGATCCGTACGGATGATATTGTGGCAACGATCGACGCACTCCGCGAAAACGGCGTAGAATTTCTCGATACCCCTGATACCTATTATGAAGATTTGGGTAGTCGTGTCGGCGAGATCGACGAAGATATCGCGGTATTACGCAAACGAAAGATCCTCGTCGATCGCGACGACCTCGGCTACATGTTGCAAATTTTTACGAAACCTCTTCAGGACCGGCCGACCGTGTTTTTTGAAATCATCCAACGCAAGGGCAGCTTATCGTTCGGCAAAGGGAACTTTAAGGCGCTCTTCGTCTCGATTGAAAAAGAACAAGAGAAGCGCGGCACATTGTAAATGCAATCGGTCTCCGTCGATGCCGTAATGCTCGAGTCGCGTGCCGGCGAACTTGCCGGACGCTCGATAAAAGGTGAGACGAAGCGGACGTGGATCGACGTAGCAATCTCTTGCATCGACCTCACGACGTTGGAAGGGCGCGACTCTCCGGGACGCGTGCGCTCGCTCTGCGCGAAAGCGCGCACCCCGCTTCCGGGAAGCGATGCCCCCGCCGTTGCTGCGGTCTGTGTCTATCCAAATCTCGTCGCGATTGCCCGCAGCGCGCTCGCGGGAAGTTCGGTCCGCGTCGCGTCGGTCGCAACCGCCTTTCCCTCCGGACAGGCCGAGCTCTCGGTGAAGCTCGCCGACACCGAACAAGCGCTGGAGGCGGGCGCCGACGAGATCGATATGGTGATCGACCGCGGTGCATTTCTCAGCGGCGACGAGCGTCGGGTTGCAGCAGAGATATCGGCCGTCAAAGAACGATGCGCCGAACGGCATCTCAAGGTCATTCTCGAGACCGGCGAGTTGGGAAGTTACACGGCGATCCGCCGTGCTTGCGACCTCGCATTAGAGGCGGGGGCCGATACCATAAAGAGTTCGACTGGAAAAATCGGCGTCAACGCCACCTTCCCCACCGCGTTGGCGATGTGCGATTCGCTCGCTGCTTTTTTTCGCCGAACCGGCCACCGCCGCGGCCTCAAACTCGCCGGAGGCATTCGCACGACAAAACAGGCGCTGGGATATCTGGCGATCGTCAACGAGACGCTCGGGGAGCAGTGGATGCGCCCCGCCGCGTTCCGGGTCGGCGCCAGCGCGTTACTCGACGATCTCCTGATGCAACGCGAGCGCTTGCGGACCGGGCATTACACGCGCCCCGAGCGCATTCCCAAAGACTGATGATGAGGGTTTTATGAGCTCTTCTGCCTACGCACCCGCTCCCGAGAGTACCCGGCCGACGATCCGCAACGAATACGGACTCTTCATCGGAGGCAAATGGGTTGCACCGCAGAGCGCTCGTTACGACGCGAGCATCGACCCCGCGCGCGAGCAAGCGATCGCGCGCGTTGCCTATGGCGATGCCGATGATATCGCGCGCGCTCTTCGAAGCGCTCGGAAGGCCTACGAGCGCTGGTGGGAGCCGATGAAACCTGCGAGTCGAGCAAAATATATCTATCGCATCGCGCGGGCGATCACCGAGCGCTCGCGCGAAATAGCGGTGCTCGAATCGATGGATGGCGGGAAACCGATTCGCGAAGCGCGTGATTTCGATATCCCGACGGCAGCGTCGCATTTCTTCTATCACGCAGGTTGGGCGGATAAGCTGGAATGGGTTGCGCGGGCCGGACGGGCGCCGAGAGCGCTCGGCGTCTGCGGCGCCATCGTACCGTGGAACTTTCCGCTCCTTATGGCTGCGTGGAAGATCGCTCCCGCGCTTGCATGCGGGAATACGGTCATCCTCAAACCCGCCGAGACAACGCCGCTCACCGCGCTGCTGCTGGCGCAGATCGCGCAAGATGCCGACCTTCCGCCGGGCGTCCTCAATGTCGTCACGGGCGACGGTGCGACCGGAGCTGCGTTGGTGGCACAAGGCGATCTCGACAAACTGGCCTTTACCGGTTCGACCGAGGTCGGTCGAGAGATCGCGCGCGCAGTCGCCGGAAGAAAGACCCGTCTAACGCTTGAGCTCGGGGGGAAAGCCGCCCACATTCTCTTCGCCGACGCGCCGTTGGATCAAGCGATCGAAGGAGTCGTGCGCGGCATTTACTTCAATCAAGGACATGTCTGTTGCGCCGGATCGCGCCTGCTCGTCGAGGAATCGATTCTCGACGAAGTCGTCGACCGGCTTCAGCAGCGAATCGACCGCCTTCGGCTCGGAGACCCGCTCGATAAAAACACCGATATCGGCGCTATCAACTCGCGCGCTCAACTCGAGCGCATCGATGAACTCGTTCGCAGCGGCGTCGAACAGGGTGCGACGTTGCGACAACAACGCTGCGACCTTCCCGAACGCGGGTACTTTTATCGGGCTTCCTTCTTCACCAACGTCGAGAGCTCGCATCGCATCGCGCGCGAAGAGATTTTCGGGCCGATCCTCGCGGTGATGTCGTTTCGTACGCCCGAAGAGGCGATTGAAAAAGCCAACGACACCCCCTACGGGCTATCCGCCGGCGTATGGACCGAGCGAGGAAGCAAGAACATGGCTGTCGCGCAACAACTCAAAGCGGGCGTCGTCTGGTGCAACACCTTCAATCGCTTCGACCCGTCTTCACCCTTCGGCGGTTTTCGCGAGAGCGGTTTTGGCCGCGAGGGCGGTATCCACGGCTTAAGAGAGTATTTAGCATAACCTTCGATGGACAAACACACGTATGACGCAGATTTTCTCGAACGACTTGAGCCGCTCTTTCTGCACACGCAATCCGCCATCGTCGGGTGGGATCGTCGGCTTCGCATCTCCTATTGGTCGCAGAGTGCCAGCAAACTTTTCCGTCTCGAAGCCAGGGATATGCTCGGGAAAACGGTCGCCGACGGCACGTTGGTTCACGAGGCGGATCGGAACGCCGTTATCGAGCGAAGCGAGCGGCTCGAACTAGGACAGCAGCGCGAACACGTCAACATCAATCGCAATACGCGCGGCGACGGGACCTCCATCGTTTGCCGATGGACGCGCGCAGTCGAACAAGATGACGATCGGCTCGCGATCGTCTCGATCGTCGAGGATATTACGCGTGAATATGCGGCGCGCGACAGTATCCTCGAAAGCGAGGCCCGCTTCCGCGCGCTTTTTGCAGATAATCCGGACCCAATTCTCATACTCGACGAAGACGGTTTCGTCACCGAGGTAAACGAAGCAGCGCGAAAACTTGTCGGGCTCTCTTTTTCCGATTCCATCGGTCATCATTTTCGCGAATTTCTCCCCGCCGAAAAGATAAGCGAGCACGAAGGATACTTCCGCAACGCGCGGTCGGGGCTCACCCAAGAGTACGACGTCACGATCTTCGATAATCTTTTGAACCCGCGATATCTCTCGGTGAAGACCGTTCCGCTGTTCGACGGCGGATCGTTTGCCGGAGTCTACTCGATATTGCACGACGACACCGATCGCAGAACCGAACAAGAAGCACTTGCCGCGACCGAGCGCGAGCGCTACGAGAGCACGCGCCGCCTTCGCTCCCTCTTCGAAGCGAACCCCGATGGGGTGATCGCGGTCGATCTTCATGGAACGGTGACCGCGGCAAACGCGGCCGC
>JAJYFM010000103.1 GCA_021790895.1 bacterium | reverse complement strand
TCCCAGTCGAGGCGGCAGTACTCGATAATGCGCCGCGCATGCGTTTCGAAATCCGCGATGAGATCTTCGTAGCGAACCTCGAGCATGGCGTCAGCGGGAAGGACCGCGCGCCAATGCTCCATTAACCTCGCGTAGCCGCGATAGTAGTGCCCGGTCGTCGCAAGATCGCAGCTCCATCCCATCTCCGAGGAAGCGAAGGTTTGCGCGAAACAGGAGAGACAGGTATCGAGCGGGTCGCGCCGCACGTGGATCATGATCGCGCGGGGCATCATCATGAAGATGAGCCCCGCGTACCGAAAGTTGGCGGGGAGCTTATCGGTGACGCGCCTCTCGGGGCCGGGTGCGAGTGCCGCAATCGCCTCGTCGTAGCGCTCCGCAATAGCGCGCGAGAGCGCGCCCTTCACGTGGATCTCGTCAGCCGTGATGTCATCGAGGAGCGTTAATTCTCCCCCAGCGTAGACCTCGGGATGCGAGGCGACGATTTGCTCCACCAATGTCGTCCCCGAACGCGGCATGCCGAAGATGAAGATCGGGCGGGCGGTAGGATGGGTAAGCGCGCGATCTGCGAGCAACTGCGCCGTAAACGTCTGCTCGATCGCTTCGAAGGATGCAAGTGCCGGACGCTCGTCGTAGGGCGACTGGGTCAGTTGCTCGCGATTTGCCGCAATGAGATGGGCAAATGAGCTCCGCAGGTCGCCGCGCCTGCGCAGGGCTTGTGCGAGGGCGAAGTGCGCTTCGCTGCGGCGAACTGGGGCAGCGGCCTGCGTGAGCTCCTCAAGCCGTGCGATTGCCTTATCCTCGATGGCGCCAGCATCGATCGAGGCTATGAGACGGTAGCTCTGGGCGCGATCGGGATCGAGCGAAATCGCTTCCGTCAACGCGCTGCGCGCCGCGTCCAACGAGCCGATTTCGATGAGCGCGGCTGCGAGCATGTGCCGAGCGTCTGCGAACTTTGGGTCGAGGGCGATGGCGCGTTCGAAGTGCGGAATTGCCTCCTGGGTGCGCTGAGCGCTCCACAACGACCAGCCGTAGACGAAGAGCAACTCTGCGCTCTCTATCTGACCTGCTGCCAGCGGCTCGAGCTGGGCGGCGAGCCGGGCGGCAAGCATTGCGTTGAGAGGCTCCGCTTCGAGCGAGGCCGCGATGTTGGTGGCAGCCTCGCGATAGTCCGGCTTGAGGGTTAACGCACGTACAAACGCATTGAGTGCCTCCGGGGTACGCCCCAGGCCACGCAAAGCGGCTCCGAGATTGTTCCAGAGTTCGGGCGCTGCGGGACGCCCTGCGAGCGCTCGTTCGAGAAGGGGTCGGGCCTCCGCAAATCTCCCAAGGCTGGCGAGCAATGCGCCGCATTCGCCGACGGCCCCGGTATCGTCGGGCGCAGCTTCGCTGGCAAGGATCGCGAGGTCGAGGGCCTCGCGTAGGCGTCCGGCGGAGGCCTCGGTACGGCTGGCCTGCAACAGCGTCTCGGCGTTGGTCATCAGCTGGATTGTCGGCCCGAGGGAGACCGAATCTTATCGAAGGTCGCCAGGAATTCCAAGCCGGCAACGGAAAGGGCAGGACAGAGACAGAGGAAGGATCCTCTCGCGGTAGCGTCTCGCGGCGTCGGTCAAGGAGGAAATAACATGGCTCAAGGTCTGAGCATCGCCAACAACCTGTTGGCAAATAGCGTACAGTTCAACCTCAATAATAACCAGAGCGCGCTGAAGAACATTGTTACTCAGCTTTCGTCTGGTTTGCGTATCAACTCCGCGGCGGACGATCCGTCCGGTCTCGCCATCGCAACGAACCTGCAAACGCAGGTCGATGGCTTCAACACCGCCGTTCAGAACGTCCAGAACGCGAACAACGCGGCGCAAGTCGCACTTGGCGCGCTTACGACGACGACCGACATTCTGCAGCGCATTCGTAGCCTCGCAATCGAGGGTTCGTCCGACCTCAACAGCAGCCAGGATCGCGTCAACCTTCAGGCTGAAGTGAGCCAGTTGCTGCTCGAAGTCAACAGCATCTCGCAGAGCGTCAACTTCAACGGCCAGCCGCTCCTCGACGGAAGCCATGCCGGCTTCCAGCCGGAGCAGCAAGCTGCAATCAACGTTACCTCGAACTCGGCGCTCTCCACCAATGGAGCTATCCAAGTCTCGGGCTTCAATTACGGCTTTCTAATTGCAAGTGCCATCGGCGTGAGTGCGGGAGGTGTGAACTACTTTAACACGACACCGAATGCAGCATACCCGGGCGTTCAGGGCATCGGCTACGGTCAGTCCACCGTCGACGGTACGATCGAACTGCAAGTCATCAACACCGGTGTTTCCATTGCGGTTCAAGAGACCTTCATACAGAGCGCAACGGGCTACGTCTGTGTTTCGTCGACACTCTTTGGCCCGAGCGGCGCATCGACCGCTACGAGGAACATTACCGCAAATAGCGTTGGTAACTCGAGGAGCGGATTCGACAACGTCGCGATTACGCTCGGCGCGATTACGTCGAATGATGTGGGCGTTACCGCCTACGTGAAAGTTAGCCAGAACGTTGCGGCGCTCACCAATCCGAATAATCCTGCATTCAATTTCCAATCGGGAGCGAACGAGGGCGACGTCATTCAAATCGGCATCCAAGCGACGAATACCCAGACATTGCGGATTTCGAATATCAATCTCGCGCTCTCGGCGGCGAACAACCCGTCGATCGGCGCGGAGGATGCGATCGGTCAGGTCGATATTGCGCTCAACACGATCCTCAACCAGCAGGCACTCCTCGGTGCAGTCGTCGTCCGCCTCAACGAAGACGCGAACAACGCCAACATCGCGGCCGTCAACCTGCAGGCTTCGGAATCGTCGATTCGCGACCTCAACGTCGGTCAGGCGACGACGGAGTTCACGAAGTTGCAAGTGCTGGTACAGGTCGGCACCTCGGTGTTGGCACAGTCCAACACGAACGCTCAGTCGGTTCTCGGACTCTTCCGGTAAGGCGTTCCCTTAACCACGCATCGCTAGCAGCGCGACGCGAAGGGCCGCAAACGGCGAGGGGCGATACTCGAAGTCGCAGAGCGTCGGCCCGATTTTCGCGCCGGTCTTATTGGTAACGAACCACGGCGGCTTCGGCAACAGCGCGCCGCCAAGGCCGAAGAGGCTGCGTGGAAAGGGCGCGAAGGGCGCGCGAATCACGCTCTTCTGCGCGCGCGAGAAGAGAAAACTGTTGTGGACGACCCCGATGCCGCTGCCGACCGCGGCGAGCGAGTGTCCGGGGTAGGCGCCCCACGTTGTTTCCGTTAGGAGAAAACCGACGCCGGTCCATGCATTGATCGCGATGCATCCGTAGCGGAGATCGGCGACGGCGCGCTCGATCGTCGCTGCATGGTCGCGCTCGCTGCGCGGGTGAACGATAATATTCGCGCCGAGCGTTCCGCGCAGTCGATCGTTGGCAAAGGCGACGGCGTCGGCGATAAAGCGATCGCTTGTACCCGGAATCGTGACGTACGCAAGAAAACTCGAGAATGCCTCGACGGCGAACGCCGGATCCTCCCGATCTGCATAGGCGGCGTGCCGAATCGTCCGCGCCGTGTAGCCGTCGCCGTTTCGCCCCGCGGCGACGACCGCTTCGCCGACCTGCGAGAGCCGCTCGCAGCGATTCGCCGCGCCGGGATAATAGGCGGGGCGATCGGGCAGCCGATGGAGCACCTTTTCGATCGCTGCAATCAGGCGCGGCGTGCCCTCCCAATCCTGCGGCAGCACGAGTACCTGCGCGGCGATGCAATTAAAGCCGTTGTTGTGCAACTTCTGCGTGACGATATTCTCGGCTTGAAATGCAAAATCGGCGGCGCTCCATTCGCCGGGAAAGACGATCGTCGGGCTCACGTTCCCCAACTCGCTCGTGATCGGTTTTTGCAAGATCGGTTCGCCGGCGCGTTTACGCGCGGCGCCCTCCTCGCCGAGGCCGAAGACGATCGCGTCGTGCGTCGCATCGCT
>JAJYFM010000102.1 GCA_021790895.1 bacterium | reverse complement strand
CCCACCGATCGTCGTCACCATGCACTGTGGATCGCCTGCTCCGTTACAGTTATGCGGGTAGATCCACGTGTCGATCGTTTCGTCGACCGCGAGGTGGAGCTGGAATGCGCGGAACTCTTCGCCCGTTCGGAAGCTCCAAAGGTTGGCATTCGCTGAATTCCCGGGACTAAATTCGTTATAGATTTTCGGTTTGAGGAAGTAATCCAACATCAGATACGATTCCGGCCGCGGCGTCGCTGCGGGCAGCGGGAACGGCGTTGCGTTCACCGTCGGGATCGGTACTGCCGTCGGCGCGACGACCGGTGCGGGAGTCGCAGCCGGGGCCGGAATCGGCGTCGGCTTCACGTACCGAACGACGGCGATGTGCCGCCGCGAAACCCACTTCACGTAGGCACCCATCGTCTCGGAGAGAATGCGAATCGGCACGAGCACGCGACCGTCAACCATGATCGGCGGCGAGCGCAAGACGCGCTCCTGGCCATCGATGCGCGCCAGCTTTTTCCCGACCCAGAGATCGATCGACGAGCCGGGCTTTCGCACCTCGATGCGCTTGCGCGCCGCGTCGTAACGAACCTGGGCGCCCATCGCCTCGAACATCGCCCGAAGCGGAACGAGCAGTTCTCTCCCCCGCACGAGCGCGGCGAGCACACGTCCGTTGACCGTGACGGTCGGCGTTGCCCGCACGTGGCGATTGTTGAACAGGAGCGTCGGCGCTGCGGTAGCAGCCTCCGCCGGCGCTAGCCCGATCGACGCTGCTAAAAAAGCGAAAGCAAGAGCACGAAGCATCGATCCCATCTCCTTGTGAGTAGAGGTGATACGAGGCGCCTTCCGCGTCTTCGCCACGCTCCCCTGCGACATACGACGCAGGCCGCAAAAGGAAACGCCCCCGAGTCAAAACTCGGGGGCGTTACGGTCGGAGGGCCGAGCCTTCGTTAGAAGGAGAGACCGATTCCGACGTACGGACCGGCGTGCGAGAAGCCCCCCGGTGCGTTGGTTTTGTTACGACCGCTATCGCCGACGAAACCGAGATCGACGAAGATCGGGCTCTTCGGGATGGTGATCGCGGCACCGATCTGATACTTCAGGACATTGTATCCCAACGTATAGCCGAGGCCGGTTCCCGGATCGGTGAAGTTGCCTTTCACGTTCGGGTAGTACCACGCGCTACCGTAGAGCGAGAAGCCTTTGTTCAGGTCGGGCAGCTTTTCTGCGCCGAAACCGAAGCCTCGTTGCGTCGGGTAACCGTAGTTGGTCGTGCGATAGAGATAACCGACGCCGATGTAGATACGCGGGTCGGCAACCTTCAGACCGAGGCGAACATCGAGATCCTGGTCGCGCGCCGTGAAGGCCGGAACGTAGGTCGAACCGGCGCCTCCGATCGTCGTGACGTTGCACTGATCGCCGGCCGGTGCCGGATTCGCCGAGGTGCAGTTATGCGGATAGCGATAGCTGCGGAAATCACCTTCGAGCATCCAGGGCAGATTGAATGCGCTGAATTCATACGCTCCGCGGAGATTGTACGAACCGCTCTTCGACGTGTTGCCCGGGCTAAACTCGTTGTAGACTTTCGGCGATGCGATGTAGTCGCCGACGATGAAGTGCTCTTGCGTCGCTTGATGGACGACGGGAGCGGGCGTCGGGGTCGGCGGCGGCGTCGGCATCGGCGTCGCAACGGGCGCCGGCGTTGCCGGAGCCATCGTCGGAGCCGGCGTCGGAACCACATAGCGAACGACGACGACCTTCTGCTCGGGAACCCACTGCACGTAGGCACCCATGCTCTCGGAGATCACGCGAATCGGAACCACGACGCTTCCCTTGTAAAGCATCGGCGGAACGTCGAGACGGCGTTCTTCTCCGTTGATCATCGCAACGCGGCTACCGACGGTTAAGCGAACCTCGGCACCCGGTTTGCTCACAGTGATCGCTTTGGTTGCGGCGTTATACGAAACCGTCGCGCCCATCTGTTCGAACATCGAACGAAGGGGAACGAGGATCGTACCACCGCGCACGATCGCCGCAAGCACGCGACCCTTTTTCATGAGGTCGGGCTTGGTGTAGACGTGATGGTCGTTGAAAAGAATCGGAATCGAACCCGTGGGGGGCGTTCCGAAATTCGCCGACGGCATACCCGCCATCGAATCGGCAAGAACCTTGTGTCCGTTGTTACCTGGCGCTTGCGAATTCGAGGATGCCGCGACGGCATTGAGCCCGCTGAACGCTACGATGAGCGCGGCGAGAACTCCGGTGCTGAGTCGTTTCATTATTCCTCCAGATTGAAGTATAGGACGATGGGCCCTGCCCATCAGCCGCTTAACGCCTATCGAGTACGCGAAGTTCCACCACGCGCTCGGTTCTTGGTAAGCGCACCAGCCACAGCATACCCACGACCAACTCGAAAAACGCAATACCAAAGGCGAAGCGACTGGTCGCCAACGCCCCTTCTGGTCGGGCAAACGTCGCAAGTAGCCCAACGATGGAAGGAGCGAAGAATTGCGGAAGAACGACCGCGAGGTTCCAGAGTGCAAAACCCAGCGCACGCGCACTCGGCAAAACATATCGTGCCCCCAATGCCCAATCGGCGCTGAGGAACGCGCCCCATCCGAGACCGCCGAGAATTCCGGCAACCAATAGAATGGTAAGACCGCTCGACAATGCGTAGAGCGCCGTTGCGACGGCGAATGCTGCGATCCCGAGGATCGCGGTTGCGCGCAGTTCCATCCGCGCAGCGAGTCTGCCGGCAAGCGCGGCGCCGGCAACACCGGCAAGCGTGAAGAGGACGATCGCCGCACCGGCGATCGTTCGCGGCGCAATCGAGGCGAGCAACCGCGCACCAAGTACCCAAAAGTAGAGATAGCCGAGCATCGTATAAAAAGCCAGAAAGATCAACGCGCGCGAACCGAAGAGGTCTACATGCGCTCGCGTGAGCTTCGTCGGTGTCGATGCATCGGCAACCCGCTCGACGACGTTTCGCGCCAATGGCCGATAGCCGATTGCGAGACTCCCGATCAAGAGCACCGGTACGATCGCCGCCGTCAGCGGTAACGAGAGCAACGCCGCGATAACTGCACCGACGGCATTCCCAAGGCTCTGCATCGCCGCCAACCAAGCGCTTCCCGCGCGTTGACGTTCGCGCTTCAAATATTCCGGAACCGCAGCTTGATAGGGAGCAATCGCAACGTTCATACCGATTTGTAATGCAAGGTACGATGCAAAGAGCGCTCCGGCGGACTTCTCGGTAAGAAATACAACGAACGCGGCCGCAGCAACGACCGACCCGACGAGATAGAGCGGCGCGCGCGAACGTTCGCCTGCCGCCGCCCGGTCGGAGAGAATCGCCGATCCCAACTGCGCGAGAATCGCCGCTATCGCCCCCGCGGCTGCGAAGAGTGCGTATTTCTCTGCAGCGGCCCCGCCGAAGATCGCCACCAAGCGAACCTGGAGCAATACGCCGAGGACGGCACCCCAGACGACTTGGATGCCGAACCAAAAGAATGAGAGTCGCGCCGCTTCAGGTATGCGCACGTGCGTAGTGATAATCGTCGAGCGAATCGACATCGAAGCAGAGCTCGGGCGGGCAGCGACGGATGGCTGCAACGGCAGAACCAAGAACCCGTGCGGCGCGGCGCTCGATCCGGCCGACGTCGAGGCGACCGAGTGCGTGCGCCGCGAGAATACCGAAACCGGCACGCATCGCCATCCGCCATGGATACTTCCGAGCTTGAAAGAATGCGGCGCTCTCGCGAGCCACTCGATCGACGGCGTGTCGTGGAACGACGAACGCACCGGCGTTGACGATCCGTTCGCCGTTGAGAATGACGCCGTTGACGGGCGCGCCGGGAAAGCGCGCGCGGTACTCGTCACCACTGCAGATTCCGAGCGCGACGGCGGAAGCGGGAACGGCTTCAACGTACCTGCGCAACGCCGCGGCATCGATGAACGGCAGATCTCCCGCGAGCAACAGCGTTACCGATGGTTCGAC
>JAJYFM010000101.1 GCA_021790895.1 bacterium | reverse complement strand
TCGCGGACGAAGTCGACGTCGCCGCCCTTTTCGATCAGTTCGGAAAGTGCGATACTGGGTTTGGCCATCGTGGATCCCTTTCGTGTCGGTGTTTCTTTTGCAAAAACAACCTTCGCCGAAAGCCACGATGGCCGCTCTCTATGCTACGAGGGCGACCCTCTCGTACACCACGGGCCGGGACACGATCCTAGAAATACGGATTATGAAGATTTGAGCGTCGAGGAAAGGTGTTTTTCAGTCGAAGAAGGGGAAAAAATAGCAAGCTATCTTTAAGAAACACCGGCCCATTTGCATAGCCTGAGTTGCAATATTCGAATGTCGGGCAACCGTGCAAATAACGATTTTCGGTCATACATTTTAGGTTGTTTTTTTATCATCATTAAAACATCGTGTTGACGCGAGGAACCGCGCGTATAGGGGAGAACCGCGCCCCTATGATCGGCGATCGCATCGGTTGGAATCGTCCGCTCCCACTCACGCGCACGGTCTTGCGTGTGCGCGTCCATACCGCTGAATCCGCAGGGGCTTTTGCGCGTGCCTGCGAGGTCGCGCGCGGTTGGCTCGAATCGATCGCGCAGCGCCACGGCGTCGCAACGAACACGGACGACGGCGCTTTTCCGGGTGACTCGGCCCCGATGCTGCGCATGCGCGAGGTACTGCGGAGCGAGCGCGTCGCGAGCCTGCTTGCCGAATACCGGCACGGCGACGACCGAAACGCGCAGCGGCTCTGGCACGGCCAACTCAGCGTGAGTCCACACCCCGAGCATGGCGGTGATGCTGCGGTGCTCGATCTCTCGCTCCGTCTTTCGTATCGCAGCGATGACACGCTCGATCTCTACCCGCCGGCGCTCTTTCGCCTCCTGCTCGAACGCGTCGGTCTCGACGACTGCGGCCCGCTTTCCACCAAACCGCAACGAATCGGCGGCAGCGATATCTCCGAACTCGTCGCACTGGTCGATCGTCCCGAACGTCGCCATCCGGTGCTTCTACTGAGCGAGCCACTCTCGCTCGATGTGCACACGCTCGCGGAAAAACTCGCCGGTGTTGCCCATGTGATGTGTCTTACCGACGATGCAGGCTGGGCACTGACGAGTCGTTTCGGTCGGCAAGCATCAGCCTTCGGCGGATTTGCGCGGCTCTTCCCGGCGAAGAGCTCGTTTGCCGAACCGAAGGCGAGCATCGGCATGAATCCGCAGCGCCCGTTCGGTGCGAGCCCTGCGTCGAGCGAGTCTCCCGGCGAACTATTCGCTCGTGGATTGCGCATGGCCGTCCTCGATGCAAATACCTATCGCTTCGAAACCAGCGCCGTCTTGCGTTGGGACGAGGTGCGCGGTGCCGATGCGAGCGCCGTCGTAAGCGACGCTCCTGCCGCCTCGGCGACTGTCGCACCGGCAGATGATGCGAAAGTTCGCATCGCCGAACTCGAAGACGTCAACGATTCGTTACGTCGGGAACTTGCAAATGTGCGCGACGAAAACACGCAGATATTTTCGGCCCTTGAAGAGAGCGAACTCCGGCGCGAAGCACTCGAAAAGGAACGCGAACAGAGCCTCTACTTGCCGCTCGGCGAATTTCCCGCCGAGGAGCAAGCGACGTTACGGCAGATGTTTGACGGTGCACAACTCCTTGCCGATCGCTTTCGCCACGAGGCGACCCTGCGCAACCAGGTCACCGATGCTGAAGATCTAGCCGAGCGTTTGCGCGCGCGGCTCTACGATCCAAGATACCCTGCCGCTCATGCATTCACAGAAGCCGATGGGCTCGACCCGCGTCCCGTCGATTGGAGCGACTTCGCCGCGCTCGATCGTTGGCGCGAGCGGACGTTCGGCGAGCGCCTCCTGTTCCACCCGCGAGTAGAAGAACGGCTCGCCGCCGGACACCTCACCGACGAAAGCGCCGCCGTCCTCTTCTCCATGTTGCGCGCGCTCGGCGGCCCGTTCGCCGACATGTGCTGCGGCGCTCCCGGCGCGCGCCAGCGTTGGCTGGACATGACGCAAGGCTTCGTCGTCCGCAGAGCGATCACGCCGATCGGGTTGGGGCGCGTTCCGGCCGAACAGTACGACTGCACCTTCGACGGCTGCGCTCTCCGCGGCGACGAACAGTGGCACATTCGCCAGCGGGGAGTCGATTTCGACGGGCGCCACGCCTGCATCTATTATGTTTGGTTCGAACCGCGGCAGGCGGTGTTAATTACCTCGATGCCGCGCCATCTCGACACCGCGAACGCCCACACCTAAGGCTCGCAGGAAGGAAGCGAGCGTCCGGCGGAAGGGGAGTGCTGGTGCCCTTTCTTCTACGAGGAGGCGAATCGATGAACCATCAGCTTTCCCGGCCTCTCACGATTGCGCTGCTCGCAGCCGCCCCGTTCGTTGCGGCGTCGCTGCCGCGCCCCGCTGGGGCCGTTACCCCGTTTTTGCACCGGCCGTGCTCGATCGTGACGCGCGCCGACGCGTCTACCGCCCTCGGTGCTGCGGCTTCGCCGGGCTTCGCCGTCGGCTCAAATCGTACCAATGCCAGCCTCGGCGCGGCGGTCACCGGGCCGAAAATTGAGTGCCGCTACCATGCGCGAACCGGAAACGTCGATGTTACCGTGCGCTCCTATTCGAACGCGCACGCAGCGTTCCGTCACGAGCGCTCGTTGTGGTTCCCGACCGTAATGCTCTCCGGAATCGGTGACGAAGCGTTCTACATCGGCGGCAGCGGCGTCTACGCCCGCAAAGGAAACGTGATCGTGTTCGTTTCGCTCAATTTCAAAGCCCGCGTGGCGAATCCACGCGTTCCGTATCCGGAGCTCGCGCAACTCGCAAAGATCGCCGTTTCGCGTTTGTAGGATCCCTCGATACGCCCCCTTCGGGGGCTACTCGGGGTCCCCTCGATACGATGGCTTCGCCATCTACTCGGGGTGACAGGGCGGCGATTAATGCCAAATCTCGATGATGTAGGTTCCCGCCGGAATGCTCGTGTTGCCGCCGCCGGGGTATTCATACGACGTTGCGCTGTTGCTTACGACGCTCTGTGCCGGTGAGAAGGCCGTGCCGCAATTGAGGTATTGATAGATCGCACCGGTGAACGGGCCGGTGGCGGTCGTCGTAAATTGGGTGTCGAGGAGGCCGGTGTTCGTTCCAAACGAACCATTCGGTGCGAACGAAAAGCTCTTATCGAATGTTAAATAGATCGTCTCGATGACGGTCTTGCCGGCTATAGGGCAGGCATTCGTACCGAAGCCCGCCGTTTCGCTATAGTCAACGGTCGTGGCGGTGGAGCCTGAAACCGTTACCGTCCCGTAAAAAGTCAGGACGGTCCCGCTACCTTTCAGCGTGAAGGATTCGGGCGTCGTCGAGGTGTTGTTCGCCAGAACGAATGAGTTCGGGGTTGGCGTTGGGCTCGCACCCGGAATCGCCGTTGAACCAACGGTTGTGCCATTGCAGGCCATGGTCGTCGATCCGGCGATCGCAACGAGCGAACGTGCGAGAACCTTCGCTACTCGTGCCAGTCTGTTTGAACTCATTTCAACGCGCTTGACGCTAACGAATCAGGCATCCTGCCTAACCAAGCGTCGCCATCGCTATAAAAACACATGCCAATGCGCCCAGAGCGATGGAATCGGGCTTTGCAAGTGCGCTGCGCATGCGCGTTCCTCGAGCGTAGCGCGAAAACAAGCGAAGCGCGAGAAACGCAGCGATGACCGCCGCGAACGTCAATAACCGCAACGTGGTTGGTTCGTAGAGCGTAGCAAGCGCGACGAGAGCGAGTGCGAAACTCCAGAGCGCCTCGATTGCGGGTAACGGAACGCGCCTTGGTACGACGGCGCGACAACAACCAAGAGCGAGACAGCCGGCCTTCCCCACCGCGTAATAGAACGCGACGCTCGAAAGAAAGAGCGCAACGAGCGCCGTTCGGTCGAGGTGTTGCGGCGCAAAGATGAGGAGCAAGAAAAATGCAGCAAACGACCCGAGGAGCAAGCCTTTCCCCGAAAACTCATCGCGAGGCGTGGTGCGCCCCGCTACCGCGTCGAGAACCGGCCGAGAGACGAGCCCGATCCCACCGAAAATGACCGGCGCGTAGGCAAGCGCGATGCTATAGAGCGTATTC
>JAJYFM010000043.1 GCA_021790895.1 bacterium | reverse complement strand
CTGCACCGCCAAACGCGTTGGTATCTCTGCGGCGTCTATGAATGAGCGTGCGCTACGCCGAGTTGCACGCGCGCTCGAACTTTAGTTTTCTCGATGCCGGTTCGCACCCCGAAGAGCTCGTCGAACGTGCGGCGGAGATCGGCATCGAGGCGCTGGCCATCGCCGATGCCGACGGCCTCTACGGCGCGGTGCGCTTCGCGCGCCACGCTCGCGAACGCGCCTTGCCCGCGATCGTCGGCGCGCGTCTGCATCTGCCGGAGGGCATTCCGCTGGTGCTGCTCGTCGCGGAGAGCTGCGGCTACCATCGTCTCTGCGAGTTAATCTCCGGGGCGCAATTACGCGGCAGCAAAGGCTCCCCGGAGCTTCTCCTCGCCGATCTCGAAGGCGAGAACCGCGGCCTCATCGCGCTCTGCGGCGATCTGCGAGCGCCCTTCGAAACGCTGCGAAGCCTCTTTCCCGAATCGCTCTATATCGAACTCGTCCGTCGGCTGCGCAAAAACGATGCTCCGCGGAACGAATCGCTCGTTGCGACGGCTCGTACGCTCCGGCTTCCCTACGTCGCGACCAACGATGTCGCTTACGCTCGCCGCGAAGATGCCGAGGGCGCCGCAATTCTCCGCTGTATCAAACACGGCGTAACGTTGGAAGAGGGCATCGCGCGCAATCTCTTCGATTCCAATACCGAAGCGCACCTCAAAAACCCGCGAACGATGGCGAGGCTCTTTGCCGATTATCCCGGTGCGATCGAACGCACGCTGGAGATTGCCGCGCGGGCGAGCTTTCGCTTGGAGACCTTGAGCGAACAGTTCCCGCTCTTCAGCGTTCCGGAGGGCTTCACGCGACAGAGCTATCTGCGCGCGCTGACGATGGAGGGGGCGACGGGTCGCTACGGCACCCCGCTCTCGATTGCAGTGGAACGTCAACTCGAATACGAGTTGGGCATTATCGCCAAACTCGATCTCGCCGGATATTTTTTGATCGTCTGGGATATCGTTCGCGCAGCAAACGCGATGAACATTCTCTGCCAGGGGCGCGGATCGGCGGCGAACTCCGCGGTCTGTTACGCCTTGGGGATTACCGCCGTCGATCCGGTCGGGATGAATCTGCTCTTCGAACGCTTTCTCTCCGAGGAGCGCAACGAAATTCCCGATATCGATATCGACTTCGCCCATCGCGACCGCGAGCGAATCATTCAATACGTCTACGAACGCTATGGGCGCGCGCACGCCGCGATGGCGGCGGAGGTGATCAGTTATCGTTCGCGCTCGGCGTTGCGCGATATCGGCAAAGTGTTGGGGTTATCGCCCGAGCACATCGATGCGTTGGCGATCGATCTGCGCGGAACGCGCTCCTACGGCAACGAGACGCTCCGCGATGCGGTGCCTGCAGAACGCTCCGCGCTCGAAGAACGGCTCGTACGGCTCTGTACGCGCATCGAGGGCTTCCCGCGACACATGGGGATTCATTCCGGCGGCATGGTGCTCGCGCGCGATCCGTTGGTGCGCGTCGCTCCGGTGGAGTGGGCGACGATGCGCGACCGCAGCGTCATTCAGTGGGATAAAGACGATCTCGCCGCCCTCGGACTGATCAAAATCGATCTCTTGGGCTTAGGAATGCTCTCGTTGCTCGATGAAGCCTTCGCGCTGCACCGGCGCTCGCGCCCGCACGAAGCGCCGCTCTCGTTCGCGGCGATTCCGCCCGACGATAGCGCCACCTATGCGATGCTCGAACGCGCCGACAGCATCGGTGTCTTTCAGATCGAATCGCGCGCGCAGCAATCGATGTTGCCGCGCATGAAACCGCGCACGTTCTACGATCTCGTCATGCAGGTGGCGATCATCCGGCCGGGCCCGATTCAAGGGCAGATGATTCATCCGTTCTTGCGCCGACGTGCGGGTTTAGAGCCGGTGGAGTATCCGCACCCCAAACTCCGGCCGGTGCTCGAACGAACGCTCGGCGTACCGCTCTTTCAAGAGCAGGGTATGCGCCTCGCCGTGGAGGCGGCGGGTTTCTCTGCGGGAGAAGCAGATCGCTTACGCAGAGCGATGGGGCACAAACGTTCGCGCGAGAAGATGCAGGCGTTGCGGACGCAGTTAATCGATGGAATGGAGCGCAACGGTATCGAGCGCGTTGCAGCGGAGAAACTCTTTGCGATGCTCGAAGGATTCGCCGATTACGGTTTCCCCGAATCGCATGCCGCGAGTTTCGCCTTGCTCGCCTACGCATCGGCCTATCTGAAGTGTCACTATCACGCCGAGTTCACGGCGGCGATTCTCAACGTCCAACCGATGGGCTTCTATGCCACCGAAGTGCTCGTGAACGATGCCAAGCGGCACGGAGTCGTCATCGAGCCGATCGCCGTCAACGCAAGCGAATGGTGGAGCTTCGTCGACGGCAAGGGTGCGGTGCGGCTCGGCTTCCACCTGGTACGCGATCTCGGCAGCGTGCAGCGCGAGCATCTCGAAGCGGCGCTGAAAGCGGGAGCGTTCGCCGATATTCTCGATTTTGCGCGGCGCACCGAGCTGAGCCGCGAAGGGCTCGAGAGCCTCGCGGTCGCCGATGCATTCGCACCCTGGTATCGCAGCCGTCGCGAGGCGATGTGGGCACTGCGCGCACTCGACGAACGCGAACGGCGCGGCGAACTTGGGCGGCTGATGGAGACGCAGGAGCCGAGGGTGCAATTCGCGCCGTTGCAACCGCGCGAGCAGACGGCGTTCGATCTCTGGGCGACCGGTGTTACGACGGGGCCGCAGGGCATCGCGCATCTGCGTGCGGGGCTCGACGCGCGCGGCGTGCTCTCCGCCGCGGCGCTCGCGCAGGCAAAGCATCGGCAGCGGGTGCGCGTCGGCGGGTTGGTGATTACGCGCCAGCGCCCCGGCACCGCGAAAGGCTTCGTCTTTCTCACGCTCGAGGATGAAACGGGGTTGGTGAACGTCATCGTGCGCCCCGATCTCTATGAACGGACGCGCCGCGTCATCGCGACGAACGCGACGCTCCTCATCGGCGGGACGTTGCAGAAAGAGAGCGGTTGCATCGACGTGCTCGCCGCAGAGATCGAGCCGCTGGAGAGCGCGAAGATGCTCGCCGGCGTTCGCGCGCACAACTTCCACTGAGCTTCGGGCGCCCTTCATCGGCTTTTCCTCAAAATCGCCGGGAGGCTCGCTAGAATCGGGCTTGGAGGAGCATCTCACCATGTCACAAGTCCACAACGAGAACCTACGGGACGACGTGCTCGCCGAACTCGATCTCGACCCGCAACTCGACGCCCATCGCATCGGCGTCACCGTCGAAGACGGCGTCGTTACGCTCACCGGCACGGTCTCCAGCTTTGCTGAAAAATGGGCCGCCGAAGAGGCCGCGAAGCGCGTCAAAGGCGTGAAGGCGGTCGCTGAACGCCTGGAAGTCGACCTTCCGGCGATGCACGTGCGCGACGATACCGACATCGCGCGTGAGGTTACGAATGCGCTCGCGTGGAACGTCACGCTGCCCAGCGATATTCGCGCGATCGTCGAGGACGGCCACGTTACCCTCGAAGGAACGGTCGATTGGTACTATCAGCGCGAGCGCGCAGCCGAGACGGTGCGCAATCTGCGCGGCGTTCGCGGCGTGACGAACTACATTGCGCTGCGCCCGCGCATCTCGCCGGAGAACGTCGAAGCGACGATCAAGCGCGCCTTCCACCGACAGGCCCAGATCGACGCCGATAAAATCGAGATCCGCGTCATCGGCGGGAAGGTCATTCTCAGCGGCAACGTTCACGGGTGGTTCGAACGCAGCGAGGCAGTCCAGGCTGCGTGGTCGATCCCCGGTGTAACGGAGGTAGAAAACAAGCTCGCGCTCGTTTGACGACAGCGAAGCGTGGTTTTGCGCGCGATAGGCGTTCGCCGGTGGGAGGGGATACGAGCCGGCGAACGCCTATCGCATTACGACGGACGGTCGTTATAGATGTGCTGCATGAGCGGCGTGAGATAGGTGCCGCGCGGAAGGCGATAACCCGGCTGCGGGTAGGGCACCGGCAATTCGTGCGGATAGGGCCCGTGGGCGAGCTCGTCGTGCGCGCGGGGATAGCAGACCGGCCACGGGATCTCGCCTTTTTCGTTGCCGCCCTGTGAGAACGAGGCGGCATAGCGGACGTAATAACAACTGAGACCGCCGCTGAACCAATGCTCCAACGGAAGTAGATAGGCTTCGGCATAATCGACGCGCGAGACGCCGCCGCTATCGACGATGCTGCGACGAAGGGTCGAGGGATCGGGTGCGCTCGTCGCGACCGAGAGCGGCGCGCGCTCCGTGTTCAGGCGCGCGGCGACCCGGGCGAGCTCCGCCTGCTGCTGCTCGACGAATGTTTGCGCGGAACCGGACGCGGATCGCGGGGCTCTGCGGCCGTGCACGGAGCGGCGAGGAAGCTGCTGCGGTCGCTCGATTTCCTGGGGAACGGTGACCGGTTGGGCCTGCTGCGACGGGTGCGCCCTCTGCCGCTGCGGGCGCGCCTGGGGTGCGGCGGCGGGGCGGGGAAGGGTCTTCACGGCGATACGCTTGACCGAGGCGAGAGCGACGATCTCGGTTCGCACCTGCGTCCGCCGTTCGTGGAGGAGGAGGACCGCCAGACGCACGACGAGCAGGATGGCGAGCAGATGGATTGCGACGGCCCCGGCGATGGCAAGCAAGGCGCGGCGGCGGCGGGCAGCCGGTAGATCCTCCGGCGTCGTCGGGCTAAAATAACTTCGGGGCACCGATGCAGAGTAACACCGCATCCATAGCGAAACCTTCACGACGCCATGAACGAGCAGAGTAATCAGGGACCGGGCTCGGAGATCGAAGCCGCGAGCGACCGCTCTTCGGTGAAGAGCGCGCTTATTTGGATCGGTATTGCGGGGTTCGGCCTCGCGGTGACCGCAGTCGCCGCGCGCGTGCTCTTCTTTCGTCGTCAATCCGACCCGACCGGCCAACGCATCCAAGCCTTGATCGACGAGGCCAACTCTTTGTTGAAGACGCTTGACGACCAAAGGAACAGCGCCTAACCCGCCGCGCGTGCGCGTCGGGGACGAAGTCGAACTGACCTTCCACGATCTGCTCGTCAACGGGCAAGGCGTTGGAAGACTCGGCTCTCTTGCCGTGTTCTGCTGGGGACCGCTTCCGCAAGAACGCGCGCTCGTCCGCATCACCACCCTCAAAGCGCGATACGCCGTCGCGACCCAATTGCGTTTGCTCTCGGGTTCGCCGCATCGCGTGGTGCCGTTCTGCGCGGCCTTCGGAACCTGCGGCGGCTGCCAGGTGCAGCATATGAGCTATCCGGCGCAGCTCTCGTGGAAGCGCGAGGTCGTTCACAACGCGCTGCGTCGCATCGGTGGGCTTCACGGAGTCGACGTTCGCAACGTCATCCCGTCACCGCGCTCGCGGCGCTATCGCAACAAAGTCGCGCTCGTCGTCGAGGGTGGAGAGCAGGCGCCGCCGCAGTTAGGTTTTTTTCGGCAGCGTACCCACGAGCTCGTCGAGATCGAGAGCTGCCCGATTCTGGTGCCGGAGCTCGACGATATCGTCGCGCGTTTGCACTCGTTGCGCTTGGAAGACCGGCTCGGCGAGGTCTATCGCGTCGCGCGCCACTTCGTTGCGCGCGCCTCGTCGGCGAACGGCGGCAGCGTGCTCTCGATTACGACCGAACGCGAAGCCCCGGAGATCGCGCGCGTCGCGCAGCACCTCCTCGAGCGCTTGCCGAGGGTGCGCGGTATCGCGAATTCCTTCGATCCGACGAGCGCGAATGCCGTCATGGGGCGAGAGAACCGCACCGTCGCCGGAACGACGGCGATCGAAGAGACGATCGCCGGCGTTCGCTACCGCGTCTCGCCCGAGTCGTTCTTTCAAGTGAATCCCAGCGTCGTCGCAAAGATCTTTGCGTTGATGCACGGCGGGCTCGCACAACCGCGCAAGATCGTCGATCTCTATTGCGGCGCAGGGACGTTCTCGCTCTATTTTGCCGCAGCGGGAAGCCGCGTGCTGGGAATCGAGGAGAACCCCGCAGCGGTGCGAGAGGCCGAGGCGAACGCCGAACTCAACGCTCTTCAGGAACGCGTTGAATTTATCTCCGCGCGCGTCGAAGAGGCGGTCGTGCGCCCCGATATCGCGGCGCGACTCCGCGAGGCGGAGATACTCTTTCTCGATCCGCCGCGCAAAGGCAGCGATGAAGCGACGCTCGCCGCGATCGTGCGCGCGCGGGTGCCCAACGTCTGGTATCTCTCGTGCGATCCGGCGACGCTCGCCCGGGATTTAAAGTTCCTCACGTCCAATGGCTACACCGTCGGGATCGTCCAGCCGTTCGATATGTTTCCGCAGACGGGGCATATCGAAACGCTCGTCACGCTCTATTGCAATGCACGTGAAATTCAGGCGGCAGTCGAAGCGGCTTTCGCCGATACCCCACCGCCGGAATGGCCCGACGACGACCAATCATCACCCACGGAGTACCCTGATTTTGTCATCCGAGAATCTTGATATCGCCTACGTGGCGAAGCTCGCGCGCATCGCGTTAACCGACGAAGAAGTCGAACGTTTCGGAACGCAGCTCGGCGATCTCCTCGGCCACGTCGCGACGCTTGCCGACCTCGACCTCGACAGCATACCGGCGACGGCGCAAGTGGTTGAATCGCGGAATGTCGTGCGTGAAGATTGCGAGCGCGACTCGCTCGATCGCGAAAAGGTGCTCGCCGGCGCGCCGCAGCGGCAGGGCGCATTCATCCGCGTTCCGCGCATCATCGGGCAGGCGTAACGATGGCGACGATAGCGAAGAGCGCGGCGGAGATCGCGCGCGCGGTCAACGCCCGCGAATGTTCGGCGCGCGAGATGATCGATGCGACGATGGACCGGATCGCGGCGGTCGAGCCGCAGGTCGGAGCCTTTCTCAGCGTGCTCGAACGGCAGGCGCGCGAGAGCGCCGACGCGCTCGACGCACGGATCGCCGCCGGCGAGCGCTTTCCGCTTGCGGGTGTACCGCTTGCGGTGAAAGATAATCTCGCGCTCGACGGCACGGTGACGACCTGCGGCAGCAAGATGCTCGAGCGCTGGGTCGCGCCGTACACCGCGACGGCGGTGCGTTCGATGCTCGCCGCCGGTGCGATTCCGGTCGGCAAAGCGAATATGGATGAGTTCGCGATGGGTTCGTCCTGCGAGAACAGCGCGCTCGGCGTCACGCGTAATCCCTACGACCTGCATCGCGTTCCCGGTGGTTCGAGCGGCGGCTCGGCCGCCTCGGTCGCAGCGCACGAAGCGGCAATCGCCCTGGGCAGCGATACCGGCGGTTCGATTCGCGAGCCCGCCGCCTTCTGCAATCTCGTCGGCTTCAAGCCGACCTACGGGCGTATCTCGCGCTACGGACTCATCGCGTTCGCATCGAGCCTCGATCAGATCGGGCCGTTGACGCGCAGCGTCGAAGATGCCGCGCTCGCCTACGACGCGATGGCGGGTTTCGACCCCATGGATGCAACGAGCGTCGATCGCTCGGTCGAGCCGACCGCAGGGACGCTGCGCGAGGATCTGCATGGCCTGCGCATCGGGGTGGTGAAGCAATTCGATACGCATAAACTCGGCGCCGATATCGACGATGTCTACGATCGCGCGCTGCACGATCTCGAAGCGCTCGGTGCCGAGATCGTCGAAGTCGAATTGCCGACCGCCGATTACGGGCTTGCGACCTATTATCTCATCGCGCCGGCCGAATGCAGCTCCAATTTAGCGCGCTTCGACGGGGTGCGTTACGGCTTACGCGTCGACGGCGTCGACGTTGCGGAGATGAACGAACGGACCCGCGCGGCGGGCTTCGGGCCGGAGGTCAAACGCCGTATTTTAATCGGCACCTACGCGCTTTCAAGCGGATATTACGACGCCTACTACGTGCGCGCACAGAAAGCGCGGACGCTCGTTGCGCGCGATTTCGCAAAGGCGTTTGAAAAGTGCGATCTCATCGCCGCACCGGCGACGAGCTCGCCGGCATTTCGTTTTCAATCGAAGAGCGATCCCTACAGCATGTATCTCATGGATTATTACACGATTCCGATGTCGCTCGCGGGCTTGCCCGCGCTGAGCGTCCCTTGCGGTTGGGTTACCCCCGAGGGCGGCGAACGCCCGATGCCGTTGGGCCTGCAACTCACCGCGCCGCTCTTCGCCGAGCGGCCGCTGCTCGCGGCAGCGCATGCCTACGAACGCGCGACGATGCACGCCGCCAAACATGGGACGGAAGTCGTGGAGGTGGCGCGATGAGATACGAAGCCGTTATCGGCATCGAGTGCCACGTCGAACTGAAAACCGCGAGCAAGATGTTCTGCGGCTGCGCGAATCGTTTCGGGGCCGAGCCGAACACGCTCGTCTGTCCGGTCTGTCTCGGCATGCCCGGAGCGCTTCCGGTCCCCAATGCCGCCGCAATCGAATACATGATTCGCGCGGGGCTTGCGTTCAACGCGGCGATTCCGTCGTTTTCGAAGTTCGACCGAAAGAACTATTTCTATCCCGATATGCCGAAGAACTACCAGATCTCGCAGTACGATATGCCGCTGACGCAGGGTGGCGTGGTGCGGTATTGGCTCGAGGATGGGACGCTTCACGAATGTCGCCTGACCCGGATTCATCTCGAAGAGGATACCGGGAAATCAACGCACGCCGGTTCCGGCGATGGGCGCATCGCCGGTAGTGCGTATTCGCTCGTCGATTTCAACCGTGCGGGCGTGCCGCTGATGGAGTGCGTCTCGGAGCCCGATCTGCGCAGCGCGGAAGAAGCGGTCGCATTCTTGGAGATGCTGCGCCGCACGCTGATGGCGATCGGCGTGAGCGACGTCAAAATGGAGGAAGGCTCGCTTCGCTGCGATGCCAACGTTTCGATCCGCCCGTTCGGCAGCGAGAGCTACGGAACGAAGACCGAGATCAAGAATATGAACTCGTTCCGCTCGGTGCGGCGCGCGATCGAGAGCGAGATTGCGCGACAGAGCGCGATGCTCGATGCGGGCGAGCGCATCGTCCAGGAGACGCTCGGCTGGGACGAAGCGAACGGAACGACGATCTCGATGCGCAGCAAAGAGCTCGCTCACGATTATCGGTATTTCCCCGATCCCGATCTCGTGCCGATGGAGATCTCCGCCGAACGCGTCTCTGCAGTGCGCGCGAAGATGCCGCCCCTGCCGATCGAGCGATTCGAGCGCTACACGAAAGCGTACGGCTTCAACATCAAGCAGACGGCACAACTGATCGACGCGCCCGAGATCGCGGAGTTCTTCGATCGAAGCGTCGAAGTCTCGAAGCAGCCGCAACAGACGCAAAACTTCGTTCTCGGCGATCTTTCGCGACTCGCCAATGAGAGCGGCATCGCGATCCATCAATCGCCGGTGAGCCCGGAGCACCTCGGCGAACTCGTCGCGCTGGTGGAAGCGAAGACGATCAACTCGAAGATTGCCAAGGAGTTGCTCGCGCGGATGTGGGCGGGTGAAGGCTCTCCAAAAGCGATCGTCGAGCGGGAAGGGCTCGCGCAAACGAGCGATCCCGCAGCGCTGGCGCGCTTCGTCGACGAGGTGCTCGCAGCGAACGCCGCGAGCGTCGCGGAGTACCGCGCCGGGAAGAGCAACGTCTTCGGCTTTCTCGTCGGTGCAGTGATGAAGAGCTCGCGTGGAAAGGCGGACCCCGCAGCGGTGAACGCGCTGCTGCGCGAACGGCTTGGAGGCTAAGCGCGCTCTCGCCGACGAGCAGAGCCTAGCGGCGCTCGATTTTTCCGCGATCGTCGAGCGCGTCGAGCGCGCGGCGCAGACCGAGCGCGGGCGCTCCTACGCTCGCGCGTTGCTTCCCGAACGCGATATCGCCGTCGTGCGCGAGCAACAAGCGCGCACCGCAGCGATTCGTCGCGCGATGGTCGAGCGCGATTTTTACGTCGCCGCCGCGATCGATCCGGAAGGGCTCGTCGACGCCGCCGCGGTCGGGCGAACGCTCGCCGGCACGGAACTACGCGCAGTCGCCGATGCACTCGCGGCGGCGGCGAGCGCCGCGCGCGTCCTGCGCGAGAGCGGCGATCCGGCCTTGCAGCCGCTGCTCGCGCTCCACGGCGAACTCAAAGAGCTCATCGGCGCGTTGCGCAACGCCGTCGACGAACGCGGCGAGATCCTCGACCGCGCGAGCCCGGCGCTCGCGCGCTTGCGGCGCAGCATCTCCGTCGCGCAGAACGAGGCGCGCGAGCGGGTCGGCAACCTCTTGCGCTCGAGCCGATTCGAGAGCGCGATTCAAGAGCGCGTTGTGACGCTGCGTGAAGGGCGTTACGTCGTGCCGATCAAAGCGGAGTTCGCCGGCGAATTTCCCGGCATCGTTCACGACACCAGCGGCTCGGGGCAGACGCTCTTCATCGAGCCGCTCGCCGCGCTCGATGCGAACAATCGCGTCCGCACCGCGCGCATCGCCGAACAGCACGAAGTCGAGCGCATTCTCGCCGAGCTCTCGCGATCGGTCGGCGAGCGGCGCGATCGCATCGCGGCGAATATCGAGTTCCTCGCGCGCGCCGATCTGCTCGCCGCAAAGGCGCGCATTGCAATCGCGATGGATGCCTGCGAGCCGGAGATCACCGATGCTTGCGAACTCGTCGTCGATGCCGGGCGCCACCCGTTGCTTGGGGAGCGCGCGGTCGCGCAGTCGTTTGCGCTCGGTGAGCGCCCGCAGATGCTGGTCATCAGCGGCCCGAATATGGGCGGGAAAACGGTCGCGCTCAAACTCGCCGGGCTCTTTACGGCGATGGCCTACGCCGGGCTGCAGCTTCCCGCGGGAGCGACGACGCGAATCGGGAGCTTCACGCAGATCATCGCCGATATCGGCGATGCGCAGTCGATTGCAAACGATGCTTCGACGTTCTCCGCGCATTTGGCGCGCTTGCGGACGATGCTGGAGATCGCCGACGAACGGACGCTGGTCCTCATCGATGAGATCGGCGGCGGTACCGAACCGGCGGCCGGAGCGGCGCTTGCACGCGCTGCGATGGAGCGTTTTCTCGCGCGCGGCGTGCGTGCAATCCTCACGACTCATGCCACCGAGCTCAAACTCTTCGCGCACGCGACCGCGGGTGTCGAAAATGCGAGCGTCCGTTTCCATCCCGAGAGTTTCCGCCCGACCTACCAACTCGATATCGGCGCTCCGGGGCAGTCGCTCGCCTTTCCGCTCGCTCGCCGCATGGGTCTGCCGACGGAAACGATCGAACGCGCGCAGAGTCTGCTCGAGAGCAGCGAGCGCGATTACGAGAGTGCGCTCGCGCAACTCGCGCAGCGCTCCGTCGAACTCGAAACCGAGCGCACCGAGCTTGCCGACGAACGTGCCGCGCTTGCGAGCACGCGGGCGTCGCTCGACGCGCAGCGGCGCGCATCGCTCGCCGAACGCGAGCGGTTCTTGCAACGCGCGGATGAAGCGCTTGCAGCGCGCTTGCGCGAGTTCTCCGCCGAACTTGCGCGCGGAGCGGCGGCATCGATGCAACGCGCGCGCGTTACGCCCGGGCAAACGCGCTCGCTCGCCCGCGCCGCCGATGCGCTTCGCAACGAACTCGGCATCACCGAGCCTCCCGCCGAGACGCCGACCGAGAGCGGAACGTTCGCTCCCGACGATCTCGTCTTCGTACGCTCGCTCCAGCAGGAAGCGCGGGTCGTCGAAGATTACGGCGAACGCGTGCAGGTCGCTATCGGCGCACTTCGCAGCGTCGTCGCTCGCAGCGAGCTCGAACGACGAGCGGGCGGGAAACGCAAACTCGAACGGAATGCGGCGGCGGCGAAACTCGAGAGCGCGAGCCGCAGCAGCGGTGAGCTCGACGTGCGCGGGAAGCGTTTCGTCGAGGCGGAGCCGATCGTGGAGCGCTGGCTCGACGACGCCGCGCTCTCCGGGCTCGCGGAGTTGCGGCTCATCCACGGCAAAGGCAGCGGGCTCCTGGGGCGCGGCCTCCAGCAGTACCTCCGCGAGCACCCGGCGGTCGCCTCGCTCCGCTACGGGAATGCCGACGAAGGCGGCGGCGGCGTCACGATCGTCACGTTGCATTTATGATGGCGTTGCGGGGAAGCCCCAATGCGAGCGCGTAGTTTTCCCGGCGAGATGATAAAGAGCCAGGATATCGAGGCGCTGCTCGATGGTTTCGAGCACGTCGAATCGGTTGCGGAGTTTCGCAGCCGGGTCGCGCTCGGGCGCCCGCTCCGCGTCAAACTCGGCATCGATCCGACGAGCCCCGATCTCCATCTCGGCTTCATGGTGGTGTTGGAGAAGCTGCAACGCTTCGCCGCGGCGGGGCACGCGGTCACGCTGATCATCGGCGATTTCACCGCGCGTATCGGCGACCCAAGCGGCAAGAATACAATGCGCCCGCAACTCAGCGCCGACGAGATCGATGCGAATATGCGGACCTATCGCGAGCAAGCGGGAAAGGTGCTCGATCTCGAGCGCGTCACCATTCGCTACAACTCCGAGTGGCTCGGAAAACTCGGGCTCAGCGATCTCATCGGTTTGCTCTCGAAGACCACCGTCGCGCAGATGCTCGAGCGGAACGATTTCGATCAACGCTATAGCAGCGGCACGCCGATATCGCTGCATGAGTTTCTCTATCCCGTCGCGCAAGCATACGACTCCATCGCGGTCGAGGCTGATATGGAGCTTGGCGGAACCGATCAACTCTTCAATCTGTTGCTCGGCCGGCATTACCAACGCGAGTTCGGGCAGACGCCGCAGATCTGCGCGACGGTTCCCCTGCTAGTCGGGCTCGACGGCGTGAAGAAGATGAGCAAATCGATCGGTAATTACGTCGGAATCGCCGAGAGTGCGGAGAGCCAATTCGGAAAACTCATGTCGATCGCCGACGACCTGATGCCGGTCTATGCACGCTTGGCTGCCTTCCGTTCGCGCGGCGAAGCCGATACGCTCGCCGAATCGTTGCGCTCCGATGCGGCAAATCCGATGCAACTCAAAAAAGAACTCGCACTCGATATCGTCGCGCGTTATCACGGCCGCGACGCGGCGCAGCGGGCGCGCGAACACTTCGAAGCGACCGTGCAGCGCCGCGAAGCCCCGGCGGAGATGCCCGAACTCCGGCATGCTCCGGCGCGCTTGAGCGCGCTGATCGTGGCGGCGGGATTCGCCGCGAGCAAGCGCGAGGCCGAGCGACTTTTAACGGGGAGCGGGGTGAAGCTCGATGGTATCGTCATCGCGGAGCCCCATGCCGCTTGGAACGGCGAGAGCGCCGTGCTCTCGGTGGGTTCGAGAAAATTCGTTCGCCTCGTCAATCTTTCTTAGGGAGAAACGATGTCGTCTACGCCGGTTACCTACACCTCATCGCAAGCACCGTTAGGGGCATCGCGATTCGTCTGTAAGCGCTGCAAGCGCGAATATAATCCGCCGCAACCCGGCGAGCGCCCGATTCGCTGCGAGTGCGGCTGGTGGTACTACAACGACGGCGTCGCCATTCGCGAAACCTATTGGCAGCGGATTGCACCCTATCGCGTGCCTCCCGAGCTCAAACACCTCTTTCCGACGGATTAGCGCACCCGCTAGCGCTCGCCGGCCAAGCGCGCGATTGCGCTCGGTTCGATGAGATATCGCTCGCGGCAGAAATCGCAGAAGGCCTCGGTGCTCTCGCCCGAGGCCGCCATCTCCGCGAGTGTCTCGGCGCCGAGTCCGAGTAGCGCGCGTTCGACGCGTTCGAGCGTGCAATGGCACGCAAATCGTACCCCCAATTCGTGGCGCGAACGTAACGGCTCGTCGCCTGCAAGCATCTCTAAGAGTGCCCAGGCATCGGCGCCCTCGGCGACGCTGCGCGCCGGCGCGGCGAGCGCGCGCGCGCGTGCTTCGAGCCGATCGACCGCGGCGGGATCGGCACCCGGCAAAACCTGCGCCATCACGCCGCCTGCAGCGCGCACGCCTTCAGGACCCATCAGCACGCCGAGCGCAACGACGGACGGAATCTGCTCGGAGTTTGCAAGATAGAACGCAATGTCTTCGGCGATCTCACCGGTCGTGAGCGGCACGACGCCGTTGTAGGGTTGCCCGATCGCATAGGATTTCGTGACGTGAAGCGTTCCGCTCCCGACGATGCCGGCGACATCGGCTTTCCCCAGCGCGTTGGGCGGGAGTTCGGCGAGCGGATGCGCGGCGTAGGCGCGTGCTCCGATCGCCCCGTCGTCAAGCAACCGAGAATCGGCGCCGAATGTGCCCAGCGCTCCGTCGCCGGAGATGCGCAGCGTCACCCATTCGTGCGGTGCGAGCGATATCCCGAAGAGCGCGCTCGCTGCGAGCAGCCGCCCCATCGCCGCGGTCGCCGTGGGGCTTGAATCGTGGCGGCAGCGCATCTCGGCGACCGAGCGCGTCGCGACGACGGCGGCAAAGGCAAGTCCGGATCCCGGGGCGACGGCGGAGACGACTCGATCGACGTTCATATGGAAGCGGAGTCTCGTCCAGGGCGCGCCGACTTCCTGCCCGAAACGCGCGCTCATGCGTATTGCGGTGATTCACGGCGTCAATCTGAGCCTGCTCGGCGAGCGCGAACCCGCGGTCTACGGCACGATGACGCTTGCACAGCTCGATGAAGAGATCGCGCGTGAGGCGAAAACCCTCGGAATCTCGGTGACGACCGAGCAATACGAGGGCGAGGGCGAGATCGTTCGGGCCTTGCATCGCGCGCGTCTTGAGTGCGACGGGGTGGTTTTGAACCCCGGAGCCTACGCGCATTATTCCTATGCCATCGCCGATGCAATCGCGAGTATCGCGATTCCCGTGGTCGAGGTGCACCTCTCAAATACCGCCGGACGCGAGGATTTTCGCCGTCGCAGCGTCACTGCGGCAGCTTGCCGGGGTGTCGTCGCCGGATTCGGCGCCGATTCCTACCGGCTCGCGTTACGGGCGCTGGCGAAAAAAGCCTGAAAAACCGAGGTTTTTTGCTCGATTTTCGAGAGGATGCTCCCGATATCGTGCGTATAGAACGCCATCGGGCGGCGCCATTCGAAACCCACATTGATGCTGCCGGCGCGCCGTTGCTTATAGGAGATTACGAGTTTGACCAAAGCCGATTTGATCGAAAATGTCGCCTCATCCGCGGAGCTCTCGAAGCGT
>JAJYFM010000005.1 GCA_021790895.1 bacterium | reverse complement strand
TGCTCGCCTGCTCGTGGGTCTCGCGAAATGCGCGCGTCATCTTCTGTTTGAGGCGGACGTTGATTTCATCTTCCTCCCAGAAGTTTGCTTGGAGATCCTGAACCCATTCGAAGTAGGAGACCGTCACCCCGCCGGCGTTGGCGAGAATATCGGGCAACACCATAATGCCGCGTTCGTGTAAGATCGCATCGGCCTCCGGAAGCGTTGGACCGTTTGCAGCTTCGGCGACGATCTTCGCGCGAATTTTCGGCGCGTTTTCGCGCGTGATGACTTTCTCGAGGGCCGCTGGAATAAGGACGTCGCATGCGTATTCGAGCACTTCCTTGTTGGAGATACTCTCGCTCGCGGGAAAACCGACGACCGAGCCGGTTGCGAGTTTATGTGCGACCAATGCGCGCGTGTCGAGCCCCTTCGGATTCGCAACGCCGCCGCGCGAATCGGAGACGGCGACGATGCGATAACCGCGCTCGGCCATCAACGTTGCCGCATGCATCCCGGCGTTTCCAAACCCCTGGATTGCGACGCTCGCACCATCGCTTGGAATTCCGAGCACGCTCATCGCTTCGTCGACAACGTAGAGGCATCCACGAGCCGTTGCCTTGTCGCGCCCCAGCGAACCACCGATGGCAATCGGCTTTCCGGTGACGACGCCGGGAATCGAATAGCCCTTCTGCATCGAGAAGGTATCCATGATCCACGCCATGACCTGCGGGGTCGTGTAGACGTCGGGTGCGGGAATATCTTTCTCGGGGCCGATGATAATCGAAATTTCGCTCGTGAAGCGACGCGTGAGGTGTTCGAGCTCCTGCATCGACATCGCCTTAGAATCGCAGATCACCCCGCCTTTCGCGCCGCCGAAGGGGATGTTGACCAGCGCGCATTTCCAGGTCATCCACATCGCGAGGGCTTTGACTTCGTCGAGCGTCACATCGGGATGAAAACGAATACCGCCCTTCCCCGGCCCGCGCGACATGTTGTGCTGCACGCGATAACCGGTGAACATGCGGAATCGGCCGTCATCCATACGGACCGGAACAGAGACTTCAAGAACGCGCTTTGGCTGGCGCAGATAGAGATGGATTTCCTCGCTCAACCCGGTGAGCTGCGCTACTTCGTCGAGTTGCTGCTGGGCCATCGCCCAAACGTTCTCCGAGGACTGGGTCGCCGAGCGGTCGATCGTCGCTGCCATGCTGCGAATCCTCCCCTACGCGATGGATATCGCGCCTTGACCGCATGCGTCGGAAGCGGGCGGTTTCCCTCCCCTACTCCTCGGGGCGCACGATCCGTTCGGCACCTACGTAGCCGCGCAGCGCCTCGGGAACGATCACGCTGCCGTCTTCCTGCTGGTAGTTTTCGAGAATGGCGAGCAACGTGCGGCCGACCGCAAGGCCGGATCCGTTGAGCGTGTGCACGAGCTCCGGTTTCGCCTTCGCCTCGCGGCGGAAACGCATCTGCGAACGGCGCGCTTGAAAATCGGTGCAATTCGAGCAAGAACTGATCTCACGATACTCCGCGCTGCTGGGTAGCCAGACCTCGAGATCGTAGGTTTTGGCGGCGTTGAAGCCGAGATCGCCGGCGCAGAGCGCGAGCACGCGATAGGGAAGGCCAAGCTCTTCGAGGAGCGCTGCGGCATCGGCGGTCATCTTTTCGAGCGCGGCGAAAGAATCTTCGGGGCGTTCGATTCGGACGAGTTCGACTTTCTCGAATTGGTGTTGGCGTATCAATCCGCGCGTGTCTTTGCCCGCAGCTCCCGCTTCTTTCCGAAAACACGGTGAATATGCGGCGTAGCGAATCGGGAGCGTCGTTCCGTCGAAGATCTCGTCGGCGTGCAGAGCGGTGAGCGGAACCTCGGCGGTGGGAATGAGGTAGAGCCCGGCTTCGAGATCGGCGAACATCGCATCGGAGAATTTGGTGAGTTGCCCCGTTCTCCACATCGTTTGTTGCGTGACGAGATAGGGCGGCGCAATCTCGACGTAGCCGCGCTCGGCGGCGCGGTCGAGAAAGAATTGCGCGATCGCGCGCGAGAGCCGTGCCCCGAGCCCGCGCAGTACGGCGAAGCGACTCCCCGAAAGTTTTGCCGCGCGTTCGAAATCGAGAATACCGAGGCGCTCGCCGATCTCCCAATGCGGTAGCGGCGTGAATGCAAAATGACGCGGCGTTCCCCAACTGCGCAAGGTAACGTTTGCCGACGCATCCGATCCGTCGGGCGTACTCTCGTCGACGATATTCGGCGATTGCACCAACAGTTCGCGCAGCGGAGAATCCGGCGTATCGGGAGCGAGCGCTTTCGCCGTCTCATCGAGCGCGGAGATCTCGGCGTCGAGCGCGGCGATCTGCGGGCGCAGCGTCGCCGCTGCCGCCGCTCGGTCGCTCGCCTTTGCGATCTCAGCGCTGAGTCGGTTTTTTTCGGCCTTTTTTGTTTCGAGATCGGTGAGGGCGAGGCGGTGCCGCTCGTCGAGACGCAGAATCTCATCGACGAACGACGGATCGCTACCGCGCCGAATTGCGGAGCGACGGATGCGGTCGGGGTCGCGACGACAGAGAGAAATATCGAGCATGGAACTCCGCGCGGTTGGCTTTGATGAATCGCGACTCCTCGCGCCCGGGCGCGCGCTGGAGATTTTTTTCCAGCGCACGACGCTGCCGCAACCACGGCGCGAGCGTATCGAGCTCGACGGCGCACTTGGGCGCTATCTCGCCGTCGACTTGCGCGCCGAGTCGGCGCTTCCTGTCGCCGCGCGATCGGCGATGGACGGCTTTGCGCTTGCGGCGGCGAGCGCGCCGGGACGAGTGCGCATCGTCGGGGCGGTGGCGATGGGGCGCCGCTATTCCGGTCGCGTCGGCCCCGGCGAAGCGGTGCGCATCCCGACCGGAGGAGTGCTCCCTCCGGGTTGCGATGCCGTGCTGCCGATCGAGGCGGCGCATCTTGCGGGCGACGAACTCGAATGTGGACCGATCGCGTCGGGCGAGGCGGTCACCCCCGCCGGTAGCGACGTCGGCGCCGGCGAGCTCTTACTGATGCCCGGCCGACGCATCGGCGCGCCGGAACTCTCGCTGCTTGCGACGCTCGGTTATGCGTGCGTCGAGGTTTTCCGCCGCCCGCGCATCGCCGTACTCTCCAGCGGGGACGAACTCGTGGCGATCGATCGGCGCCCCGAGGCATGGCAGGTTCGCGATTCGAACCGCTACGCGATCGCCGGAGCGCTGCGCGCAATCGGTGCGGAAGCGGTTCATCTGCCCAGTATCGGCGATGCACCCGGTGAACTGCTCGCCGCGCTCGAGGCGGCGGTCGCGACGTTCGATGCCGTCGTGTTGAGCGGCGGCTCCTCGGTCGGAGAGCGCGACGAGACGCCGGTCGCGGTTGCCGCCCTCGGCTCCCCCGGCACGATCGTCCACGGTCTCAAAGTGAAGCCCGGAAAACCGACGCTGCTCGGCGCGGTCGGCGGGGTTCCGATCCTCGGGTTGCCGGGGAATCCGAGCTCCTCGCTGCTGATCCTCGACGCCGTCGGTGGGCCGATTCTTGCGCGACTCTGCGGCGCGCAACCGCGAACGGCGGCGTTTTCGGCGCGCCTCGGCGCCCCGGTGCAGAAGCGTCGCGGTTGGACCTGGTACGTTCCGGTCGCGGTGCAGCAAGGGCCCGACGGCCTTGTGGCACAACCTCTCGCCCTACGTTCATCGATGACGAGCCTTGCCGCCCGTTCCGACGGTTATCTCGCCCTCGGTGAAGGGATCGAAACGCTCGCGGTTGGGGAGCGGGTCGATATCTACCGCTACGCTCATGGAGGACCCCCCACCGCGTGATTCGGGCGAATTCAACGATCGAGGCGATTCCGGCGGGCGAGCCGTTTATCGGTCCCGAGCGCATCATGCGCGAGCGTGGTCGACAAACGATGCTCCGACTCGGTGCAAACGAGAGCGCGTTTGGTCCGTCGCCGCTTGCAGTCGCGGCGATGACCGCCGAGCTTGCGCATCTCTCGTGGTACGGCGACCCCGATTCCTACGACCTGCGCACCGCGCTCGCCGAGCGCTGGGATGCCGCGCGTGAAGAGATGCTTGTCACCAGCGGAATCGACGAACTCCTCGGTCTGGTCGTGCGCTGTTTTCTCGCCGCCGGCGAGACGGCGGTGAGTTCGGCGGGCACCTATCCGACCTTCGCGTACCACGTCATCGGCTACGGCGGGTGCATGGAGAGCGTTTCCTATCGCAACGACGCGAGCATCGATCTCGATGCGTTGGCGGCGGCGGCGCAGCGCTGCGATGCCGCAATCTGTTATCTCGCGAACCCCGACAATCCCAGCGGCTCGTTCGTCGATGCCGATGCTCTTGCGCGTTTTCGCTCGGCGCTGCCGAGCCGGACGCTGCTTCTGCTCGATGAAGCGTACGCGGAGTTCGCCGATCCGGCAGCGCTCCCCGTACCGCGTGCGCTCCCAGGCGTCGTGCGCGCGCGCACGTTCTCGAAACTCTACGGATTAGCGGGGGCGCGCATCGGCTATGCTGTCGCGCCGCAAACGTTGCTCGCTCCGATGCTCAAGGTGCGTTTGCAGTACGGTGTCAATCGAAACGCGCAGATCGGCGCGCTCGCGGCATTAAACGACGATGCCTTCGCGCGCGATGTTCGCGAACGTACCGTGCGCGGACGCGCCGCATATGCAGCGCTCGGGGCCGAATTGGGGCTGCCGACGCTCGACTCGGCGACCAACTTCGTCTGCTTCGATTGCTCCTCGCGCGAGCGTGCCGACGCGCTCCTCGAGGCGCTGCTGCAGCGTGGGGTCTGGACGCGTAAGCCCGGGCTCGCACCGCTCGATCGATGCGTTCGCGTCACCGTCGGCAACGAAAGCGATCGCGAGCGATTTGCAAGCGAACTGCGAGCGGTCTGCGCGCGCGTGACGGCATGAGATACGCATTCATCTCCGATATTCACTCGAATATCGAAGCGCTCGATGCGGCGCTCGCCTTTATCGCGCCCGAAGATACCGTTGTCTGTCTCGGCGATATCATCGGGTACGGGCCGAATCCGAATGAATGTATCGCGCGGGTGCGAGAGCGGTCGCAGTATGTCGTTCTCGGCAATCACGATCTCGCCGTGCTCAACGGCTTCGGTGTCGATCGCTTTAACGACGCCGCGCGAGCGGCTGTTGCGTGGACGCGTGACGTGCTCGACCCGGAGCATCTCGCGTGGATCGATACGCTCGCCTACGAACTGCGTCTGCCGGAGATGCTCTTCGTCCATGGCGCGCCGGTCGATTATTTCGAATATATTCTCGACGTGCGCGAGGCGGCGACGGCCTTTGCCGCGACCGATGCTCCGGTCGTTTTCATCGGACACACGCATATCCCCGAATTGTGGACGCTCGATGCAGAAGGAGCCTACGGACACATTCACGTGCAGCACGGCGGCACGCATCGGCTCGATATCGCCGCGGGGAATCGCTACATCGTCGATGTCGGAAGCGTCGGACAACCGCGCGATCTCAATCCCGAGGGCTCGATTGCTATCTACGACGATATCCGCAAAGATGTCGAGTGGGTGCGTTTTGAATACGATATCGGAAAGACACAATCGAAAATTCGCGCCGTCGGGCTGCCGGGATATCTTGCCATGCGTCTAGGTTCGGGGCGTTGAGCGGGGTGCCCGTCGACGACGGTCGCTGTTTTGCGTGCGGACCCGAGAACGCCATCGGCCTGCACATGCAGTTCGAACGCAGCGGTGACGGCGTCGTGGCGCACCTTCGCCTTCGCCCTGAATTTCAAGGGTGGAAGGGCATCGCGCACGGCGGCATCGCCATCGCCTTGCTCGACGAAGTGATGGCGCACGCGGCAGGCGCTGCCGGGCACCGCGGTGTTACCGCATCGCTCGACGCGCGCTTTCGGAAGCCGGTGCCGCTCGACGAGCCGTTGGTCGTCTTCGGTCGCGTTACCGGAGAGCGTCGCAACGTGCTTTCGCTGGAAGGGCGCGTGAGCGATGCCGCAGGGAATATCTTGCTCGAAGGCACGGCGCGATTTCTTTCGCGCGGACCGCTCGAAGCGGTCGACGATCGTCGGAATCCCAACGCCGACCTCGCGGGGCGCTGACGGTGGCAAAGATGAAACAGCAGCGCCTCGCCGAGGCGCAAGCCGCAAGCAGCGCGCGCACGCCGAGTATCGACAATCGCCGCGCGCGTCACGATTATGCGATTCTCGAATCACTTGAGACGGGTGTCGCGCTCACCGGTACCGAGGTGAAATCGATCCGCGCCGGCGGCGCGAGCATCGCCGAAAGCTATGCCCGCATTCGCGATGGCGAGTTATGGCTGCTCGGAATGCACGTTCCGAGTTATCGTGAGGGAACGTTCTCGAACGTCGATCCGAAACGTCCGCGCAAATTACTCGTGCATCGCGAACAGATCGCGCGTTTGAAATCGGCGCTGGAGGAGAAGGGGCTGACGCTCGTTCCGCTCCGCCTCTATTTCACGCGAGGAAAAGTCAAAATCGAATTGGGACTCGCTCGGGGAAAGAAAATGTGGGATAAGCGTGCCGATATCGTCAAGCGCGAGAGCGCGCGCGAGACCGAACGCGAACTCGCCCGACGATGAGGGGAGCGCATCCCGAACGCGATCTTGAAATCGCGGTTTTGCGGGAACGCGCGCTCTTGGTCGGGCGCAAATTCAGCGTTGCGTGCAGCGGCGGGGCGGATTCCGTCGCGCTGGTCGCCGTTCTTGCGACGCTCGCCGAGCGGCTCGACTTGCAACTGCGCGTCGCCTACGTCCACCATGCGACGCGGCGCTCTGCCTGGCAAGATGAATGTGTGGTGCTGCGCGTCGGTGCCGGCCTTGGGATTCCAGTCGACACGCTGGCGATCGAACCCGAGGGCGGCGACGAAGCGACGCTTCGCGATCGTCGCTACGAAGCGTTGCTCGAGCATGCCCGCGCGTGGGGAAACGATGCGATCGTGACGGCGCACCACGCGCAGGATCAGACGGAGAGCGTCTTGCTCGCACTCTTTCGCGGTGCCGGCGAGCGCGGGCTCGGGGGGATGCGCGTGCGTCGCCCGATTTCATCGGAGGTCGAACTGCTGCGCCCGATCCTCGCCGTCGACGAGGAGGTGCTGCGCGCCTACTGTCATGTCCGCACGCTTCCCTATGCCGTCGATCCGAGCAACGCCGAGCTCGACGTTCGACGCAATGCCGTACGCGACGCGCTCGATGCGTTACGGCCGCGCTTTCCGGGGCTCGACCGTGCGGTCGCTCGCGCGGCGAAGATCGCGGGGAACGCCGCCGCCGCCGAAGATGCCGATCGCGCCGCCGCGCGGCGCTGGCTCGCCGCCGCGCTGATGCGCCGCCTCGGCCGCGAAGCGGGTGCGTTCGAGCGCGTCGACGCGCTCCTCGCGGCGATCGAGCGCGGGGGGAGCGGGCGCTACGGGCTCGGCGGCGGGACAAGCGTGCGATTGCACGACGGGATGCCGGTGGAAGAATGAACGACTATCGAGATGCCATCGCTGAGGTGCTCTTCGACGAAAGTCGCATTGCCGCGGCGATCGAGGAGATGGCGGCGGCGATTGCGCGGGACTTTTCCGGGGAACCAATGCTGGTGGTCGGGGTGTTGAAAGGGGCGCTCTTCGTGTTCACCGATTTGGTTCGGGCGATTGCCCGACAACCGAACGCTCCGAGCGAGCTGAACGTTGAGACGATATGGGCTTCAAGTTACGGAAACGCGACGCGGTCGAGCGGGGAGGTTCAATTGCGAAAGGATCTCGCCGGGTCGGTTCGCGGCCGCAACGTCCTGCTGGTGGACGATATCGTCGATAACGGGTTAACGATGCAGTATCTGCGCGAGCTGCTCGTTCAACGGGCGCCGGCCCGGCTGCGCACCGCCGCACTCTTAGAGAAGCCTGAGCGCCGTCTCGTCAACGTGCCTCTCGATTACGTCGGCCTGCGTTGTCCCAACGCCTTTGTCGTAGGTTACGGCCTCGACTACCGGGAACTCTATCGGAATCTGCCCATCATCGCGCGCCTCAAACCGGAGTCGTTCGCTCCCGAGAAGTAGTGAGATCGTACCATCTTGAAAATCCTTCGTCAGTTGCTCTTCGTCAGCGTGGCCGTCGTCATCGTCCTGCTCATTGTCGATCGGTTCGTCAGCGCACCGACGACCGTTAAGCCGCTCGATTACGGCTCGTTTATCGCTCAACTCGATTCCGGAAAGATCGAGTCGTTCCACGCAGTCGGCCTTCAGGGTTCGGGTAAAACCACCGCCGGGAAGAGCTACACGGTAACGATTCCCAATAAAGACAGCGCCTTCGTGGCGCAGTTGCAGGCGCACGTCAAGAGCGGCAAGTGGGGCTTCGAGAGCCCACCGAATTCATCGTTCTTCAACGGATTGAGTTCGCTCTTGCCGATGTTGGCATTGGTCGTCTTGATGATCTTTATTTTCCGACAGGCGCAGAGCGGCGGTAGTCAAGCGATGAATTTCGGGCGATCGCGCGCGAAAATGCTCTCGGAGAATCGCGCGAAGGTCACGTTCGATGACGTTGCCGGGGTCGAGGAGGCGAAGGTCGAGCTCGGCGAGATCGTCGACTTTCTCAAATATCCGAAAAAATATCAATCGCTCGGCGCCCGAATTCCCAAAGGCGTCCTGCTTCTCGGGCCACCGGGTTCAGGCAAAACGTTGCTTGCACGCGCCGTCGCAGGTGAAGCAGGCGTTCCGTTCTTTTCGATCTCCGGTTCGGATTTCGTGGAGATGTTCGTCGGTGTCGGCGCATCGCGCGTGCGCGATCTATTCGAGCAAGCGAAAAAATCTGCGCCGTGCATTATCTTTATCGACGAAATCGACGCAGTCGGTCGGCAACGCGGTGCCGGTCTCGGCGGCGGGCACGACGAGCGCGAACAGACGCTCAACCAACTCTTGGTGGAGATGGACGGGTTCGACCAGAATACCGGCGTCATTCTTATCGCGGCGACCAATCGCCCCGACGTTCTCGATCCGGCGTTGCTGCGTCCCGGGCGCTTCGATCGGCAGATCGTCGTCGATCGCGCGGACTTAAAGGGACGGCAGAAAATTCTCGAGGTACATGCGCGCAATAAGCCTCTCGCGCGAGAAGTGCAACTCGACACGCTTGCAAAACGGACGCCCGGATTCTCCGGCGCCGATTTGGAGAATCTGCTCAACGAGGCGGCGCTGCTCGCCGCGCGTCGGAATAAAAACATTATCGAGATGGCGGATTGCGACGAGGCTATCGACCGCGTGATGGTCGGCCCCGAGCGTAAATCCATGGTGATGTCGCAAAAGGAAAAAGAGAATACCGCCTATCACGAATCGGGGCACGCGATTCTCGGCGCGATGCTCGATAAATCCGATCCCGTGCATAAGGTCACGATTATCCCGCGCGGAATGGCGCTCGGTATTACCTGGTCGCTTCCCGAAGACGACCGCCATAGCGTTACGCGCGAAGAGTTGCTCTCCGATATCACGATGGCCCTCGGCGGACGCCTCGCCGAGGAGATTCAGTTCGGCGATGTGACGACCGGCGCGAGCAACGACTTCGAAAAAGCGACGCAGCTTGCGCGGCGGATGGTCACGCAATACGGCATGAGCGATCTCGGCCCGATTCAGTATGGGCGAGGCGCGCACCAAGTCTTTCTTGGGCGCGATTTCGGCGAGGAGCGCAATTACTCCGAAGAGGTCGCGAGCAAAATCGATGCGGAGGTGCGTCGGATTGTCGAGACCTGTTACGAACGCGGTCGCCAACTGTTGAGCACGAACTGGGATAAAGTCGAGCGCATGGTGGCGTCGCTGCTCGAACACGAGACCGTGGAGGCAGACGAGGTCCTGGCGATCGTTGACGGACGCCCCTACGACCGAGGATCTTCTGAAGACTCTCCCGAGGCGCCGCCGCCGGATCGAAGCGTCGGCCAACCGGCCGATCGCAGCGACACGCATCGCTTACCGCCGACGATCTCGCCGGAGCCGGCGTGAAGCGCTTCGCTCACGCGCTTCTCGCGTTTGCGGTTCTCGCTCCGCTTCTCGTCGTTCCCCGCGCAAGCGCGGAGCAAGGGGTTGCAATCGGCGAGCTGCACAGCGGCGCGAGCTATGCCTTTGCCGCCGACCCGAGTTCGCCGACCGCGGCGATCGGTCTCTGGCTGCGCGTGCCCGCAAGCGGCTATTCGTTCGATGCGCCGGGGATCGCCGATCTCGCGGCGCATGCCCTCGCCGATGCTCCGATCGCCGGTGGCTCTTCGTTGCGCGCAATCGTCGAGAACGTCGGCGGAACGATCGAGATCGAGCCGTCACCGAATCTTTTAGGAATTAGTGTCGTCGTTCCCAAGGCGCAGGCATCGACGGCGCTACGCGCGTTAACGCAAGCCTATTTTTCCGGAACGATCGACGAAAAATCGCTCGATGAAGCGCGACACGAGACCGGCGTGCGCGCAGTTGAAGAGCGTTTTAATATCGAGAACGAACTCGAGACCCATCTTTTCGCCGCGCTTTTCTCCGACGGTCCGATGCATGCGCCGATCTATCCGACCTCGGCTGCATCGCTCGATGCGATTCATCTGCAGCGCGTTCAGCACTATGCCCAACGGGCTTTTCGCCCCGGGAATGCGAGTCTCTCGTTTGCCGGCGCGGTCGGTGATGCGCTCTTAGGAGATATCTCGGCGCTCGGACGATCCGGAAACGACGCGCCGATCGGCTCGCCGGTGAGCGCGAGTGCGTCGACGCACTCGGTCGAAGGTTCGAGTCAGGCCATCGCCATCGGGTTCGCGGGGCCGCCGATAACGTCGCGCGACGATGCAACGGCGCTCGATTTCGTCGCCTCGGCACTCCTCGACCGGCAACTCGGCCGGGCGTTGCCGTTGCCGGCCGGAAACGTCGCGGTCGCGCGCTTCGTCACCCTGCAACGCGTCGGCGTCTTTACGATCTTCGGTGTCGGCAACGATCCGAAAAAGATGGGAAGCGTGTTGCTGGCAGATCTGAAGCGACTTCGCACACCGCTCTCGGAGCCGCGCTTTCAGCGTCTCTTGCGCGCCTTTCAGTTCCATATCGCCTCGGCGATCGACGTGCCTCAAGGGCTAGCCGATAATCTCGGTTGGTATGCGGCCGCAGGTGATGCGGCATATGCCCCCGGCTTACCGAACGGAGCGTACGCCCGGAGTATCGCACGGCTCACACCGGAGCGCATCGCCGCCGCGGTGCGACGCTATCTCAACGATCCAACGACGATCATCATGAACCCCATCGCAGAAAAGAGCGTCTAATGAAGCGCCTCGCCCCGTTCGCCGTCGCCCTCCTCCTCGCAGCGCTCTGTTCACCGCAGGGCGTCCGCGCCGAGAGCGGAAGCGGCGCAGCGACCTTGCCGGTTCGTCCGGTGACCTTCGTGCAACTCGATCTGCGTGCCGGGCTCAACCGGGAGCGCGAGAGCGAGAACGGCGTCGCAGCGCTCGATGCGCACCTGCTCGCGCGGACGCCGGTCGAGGTCGGAGGTCTCTCGCTGCCGCTGCAGGACGCAATTCGCTCCGAGGGCGGCGATCTCAATATCCACGTTCATGACGATCGCGTTGCAATCGAGCTCGCCGGGCTCCCGCAGGCGATGCCGACCCTCATCGATGTGTTGGCGACGGCGATGAACGCACCGGACTTCTCGCTCGCGGCCCTCACCGAGGCGCGCACGGCACTCCTCGATCGAATTGCGGAGCGTGGGCAGAATAACTGGGAGTTGGCGACCGAGATGTTGCGCCGATCGTTCGCGCGCTCGGGTAATCTCGCGATGCCGCGAGACGGAACGCCGTTTTCTATCCAGCATCTTTCGATCGCGCAAGCCCAGGCGTTCTATCGCTGGAACTATCGCCGTGGAGACCTCGCTACTACGATCGTCGGCGAAGAGACGCCGGGGCTCGCCGCTGCGCTCGCGCGCCTCGCAGGCGCGCTTCCCGGCGGGAAGTCGCCGCGGGTGAGCTCGCCGTCGCTATTGCTCGATGCGTCGAGCCTGGTCTTACGCACGACGAGGCCGACGCTTTCGACGATGATCGTCGCGTCGTTCCTCGCTCCGAAACCGACCTCGGCGGATTTCCCCGCAATGTTGGTCGAGGCGGCACTGATGAAACGAATCCTCGCCGAAACGGCGGGCCTCCCCAAAGGGCTCGATGCATTTTACATCCGTCGATCCTATGGTGCTCGCTATCGCTCGCTCGGCGGGCGCCCGCAGCTATTGCTCTATGCATCGGGCGCGGTCGGTCGCCCCGATCGGCTCATCGGTGGAGCGCTCGCGCTCTCGCAGATGATCGGTGATGGAAAACTTCACGGGAATATCAATCGCTTGAAGGCACAGGCGATCGGCGATTTTGCTCGCCAGGAGAGCGATCCGCGGCTCCGTCTGCGCCTATTGCGCATTTATCGCGCAGCCGGTGGGACCGGCGACCCGGTCGCAAAAATCATCGCTGCCATCACAAAAGTGACCCCTGCCGATTTGGCGCGCGTTGCAAAACGCTATCTCGTTCATCCCACCATCGCCGTCGTGCAGGGAAGCGACGGAAGCGGCTCCTGAAGCTCGCACTCGTCCACGATTACCTCAATCAACGCGGCGGTGCCGAGCGCGTTTTCGCGGTCATTGCTGCAGCGTTTCCCGACGCGCCGATCTACACGGCGTTCTACGACGAGCAAAAGACCGGTGATTGGTTTGCCGGGCGTACGATTCATCGCTCGTGGCTCGCCGGCATGCCGGGAATTCGCTCGCATTTTCGCTGGTACGCGCCGTTCTATCCGAACGCATTCGAACGATTCGATTTTACGGGCTACGACGCAATCGTCAGTTCGTCATCGGCGTGGGCGAAAGGCATTCGCGTGCCGGCCGGTTGCGTGCACCTCTGTTACCTGCACTCGGTAAGTCGCTTTCTCTTCGACTACGATGCATACGTCGGGGGGCTCGGCGTCGGAATCCTCGCGCGCCCGCTCGTGGCGGCGCTGCAGCGATGGGATCTTCGTGCCGCGCAGCGCCCGACCGAGATGCTCGCAAACTCCGCAACGACGGCACGCCGTGCGCTGCAGTACTATGGCCGAACCCTCGAGGTACTCCATCCACCGGTCGATACCGAACGATTCGCGCAACGGCGAGATCCGCGCGAGGCTTTTCTCGTCGTGGCGCGGATGTTACCGTACAAACGGATCGATCTGGCAATCGACGCTGCGCGTATTGCGAATGCACCGCTGCGCATCGTTGGTGACGGGCCGATGCGCGCGGCGCTCGAGCGGCGCGCGCAGGGTGCGCCGGTGACCTTTCTCGGGGAGCTCGGCGACCATGCGATCGCTGAGGAACTCGCGCACGCGCGCGCGGTGATCGTGCCCGGAATCGAAGATTTCGGCCTTATGCCGTTGGAGGCGGCGGCGAGTGGAACGCCGAGCATCGCCTACCGCGCCGGCGGAGCGACCGAGAGCATTATCGAGGGGAGAACCGGATCGTTCTTCGATCGGCCCGAGGCCGAGGATCTCGCCGCGGCGTTCCTGCGATTCGACGCCCGAGCATTCGACGAAGAGCAGTTGCGCGCGCATGCCGCCGATTTCTCCAATCGTGCCTTCGTCGAGAAGATTCGCACTCGTCTCGGAGCGCTGCTCGATGCTCGCTAATCTGTTTCCGCGACACCCGGCGATCGCTCCAGGGCTACCGAGCGTCGCGCTGCCCGCGTATAACGAACGCGGCGCCGATTTCGCGCGGCTTCGCGGCGAACGCATTGCAATCTATTGGCCGCACGGCTTCGGCGATTGGGTACACTTCGGGCATATTGCCTCGCTGCTTTCGCCGGAGAACGCGTATGCGATCTTCCGGATCGGCGACGATTACAGCGCGCTCTTTTCGGGTGCGCGACCCGTCGCTGCATTTCCGTCGGGGATTCGCGCAGTGGGGGATGGATCGGCGTTGGGTGCCCGGCACCTCGGGCTGAACTGGAAGCGTTTGTCGGGCAAACGCGAGCGCATCGCTCTCCCGGGCGAACTCCCGCGAGCGTTCGCGGAGTTCGCTCCCACCGCGCTGCTCTATACTGATTATCCCGAACCGGCAGAAGGGCGACTCGCCTTTCCGTTTCACACCAAAGCGCGCGCTCTCGCGCGACACCTCGTCGAGGAGCGACGGCTCGCGCAGTTCGATCTCGCTCGGCCATTACCGCAATCGCTCTCGTTTACCGTCGCGCCCGACGTGCAGCGGCGATTCAACGATGCACTCGCGCGATCTATCGAGCCGCAGCAACGCTTGCTGCTCCTCGCCACCAGCGGTCATACCGCGCCGACGAAAGCGTGGCCGACCGGCGACGCACGAGCATTTGTCGAGCTTCTCCACGCACGCGATGCGCGCATTCGGGTGATTCTGCTCGATGCGCTCGGCGATCCGGAGGACGGCTGGCACGAACGCAACAGCGTGCTGTCATTTCGCGCATTAGCAGCCGAGGTCGACGAACCATTTGCCGAGACGTTCACCGCGTTGCTGGCGCGTCTCCACGCGTGCGTCGGCGTTCCTGCGGGGCCGATGCACGCCGTTTCGGCTCGCGGGGGAATACCGATCGTCGGTCTGTGGCTCGCGCACTATCCGACGTGGTACGACGAACCGAATCCGCTCGCGCTTCACCTCGTCGGCAAGCGCCCGATTGCACGCGGCTATCACTTGCGTCCGGCGGCGACGACCTTACCGAAGAGTCTCGACTATCGCATCGAACAGGTTGGAACGGAAGCGATATCTCCGGAGCTCGTCCTCGACGCGCTCATTCGCGTCGGCGCGATTTAGTGTGTCTTCATCCATAACAGCGAAGAAAAGGCGATCGCGTTAAACGAGGCGTGCGTGAGCATTGAAATAATGAGATTTTTCGAACGGTAATAGACGGTTGCGAGAACAAAACCGACGAGCGTGAGCGGGAGAAAGAGCTCGATATCGCCATGTGCCGCCCCGAAAAGAAGCGAACTGAAGACCGCGCCGACCCAAAAATTGCCGTAACGCATTCCGAGGTTGAAAAGAAATCCTCTGAAAATCAACTCTTCGGCGATTGGTGCAACGACCACGCCATAAAGGATAAAGGCGATGATCGCGGGCGTATGCCGGATGTTCTCGAAAATTTTGGCGACGTCTTGCATGTGATGGGGGTGATGCGAGAGGTGATTGACGATGACGCTGCCGCCGTCGCCCACGATAATTGCGGCCACGAAACCACCGATGACGTACCACAAAGCGCTCGCCGGTGGAAGCCGCAAGCCGAGCTCTTCCCACGAATAGAGGGAGATGCGCGGAAGCATCGCCATCAAAACGAAGATCGGCGGTAATTCGAAAGCGAGTTGAACGACAAGCACCGCGGTTACCGGAAGGTTCACCGGTGAGTGCATAAGCTTCGAGAGAATCGGTGGGTCGATGATAATGTAGGCGACGAGGGCAAGAACAGCACAGGCGACGGCCAGACCGATCATGCCGAGGATGACAAGGGCGACCGAGGAGCCTTTAAATGCCCCCTCGCGCCAGTGCGTCGGCCAACTGGGCGAAACCATCGATGTCGATCCGTTCTCCGCGTTCATTTTCGTCGATTCCAGCCGTTTGCATGGCGTTGAGGATCTCGCTTCGCTCTACGGAGAGCGCACGCGAGAGCGAGTTTGCTAAAGTCTTTCGCCGATACGCGAACGATCCGCGCACGACCTTCTCGAAAAGCGTTGGGTCGATCGGCTCGACCAACGGGCGCGCGCGCCGATTCAGAACGATAACCGTCGAATCGACTTTCGGGCGTGGATAAAATGCAGCAGGACCGAGCGTAAACGCGCGCTCGACGTTCATGACGTTGTTCACGGCGATGGTCAGGCTGCCGTATGCGGGTGATCCGGCCGCTGCAAGCAATCGGTCGGCAACATCTTTTTGAATCATCGCGACGATGCGTTGCGGTCCATCGGCGAGTTGCGCGAGCCGAATCAGGAGCGGCGTTGCGATGTTATACGGCAGGTTGCCTGCGACGTGCCAACGACTGCACGAGGCTTCGGGCCAGGCATAATTCAGCGCGTCGGTCTCGAGAATGTCGACCGATGCGAGTGCTTCGTTTTGCCGGAGCAACGCCACTAAATCGCGGTCGATCTCCAATGCGCGGACGCGAGCACCGTCGCGCGCGAGGGCAGTGGTGAGCGCGCCGGTGCCGGGGCCGACCTCAACGATCCATTCCGGCGCATCTGCGAGCGCGAGCGCGGCAATTTTTACGCAGAGCGAATCGTCGAGCAAGAAATTTTGCCCGAAACGCTTTTTCGGGTGTAACCCCGCCGCGTTGAGTAGGCCGCGTGCACTCACCCTTTGATAGCGAAGACTTCGATCTTCCGGCGCCCGAACTGAAGCGCTGCGCGTTCGGAATCGAAGCCGAGATCGATGCGGTGGCCGATGATGGCGCCACCGGTGTCGCCGGCAACGGCGTATCCATAGCCGGGGATAAAAAGTTTGGTTCCCAAGGGAATAACGCGCGGATCGACGGCGACGATTCCGTGACCGGCACGCTCGCCCGTTGCGGTAATCCCGCTGCAGCCCGTGCACCACGGCGTATAAGCGGTCGCAACCATGCTGATTGCGTGTACGGCACGCAATTGCATCTTGCCGATACTCCGCGCCGTATAGTTTGAAAAGGCCCCGATATCCCCAACTCCGTCGAGAACGATGCGCGGGTGCGCGGCACGAACGGTCGTCGATGTGAGCGCCACGCGGCGTATGATGCCATTTGGATATTTGAAGTAGCGATAATCGATGCGTCGTTCGCCGATCGACCCGACCGAAACGATTTTATGGGCGCCGACCCGCATGTGCGTATCGAGATGATGGATCGTTCCCGCGCGTACCGGCACGACGACGCTGCGATCCCATGCAATAATATGAAAGAGCCTGACGCGCGAGCCGTTGTGGAGCGTGGTGCCGAGCGAAGGAAATACTTTATCGAATTTTCCGATCTTTACACCTTGCATCGCAAGAAACGATCCGACATCCTGTGCCGTCGTTGCAACGTGCTCGACTGAGGCGCCGTCGAAAAAGACCACGTGAATCGCGCGCCGATAAATAATCGTCGCGCCGTTGCTCAACGGGGCGGCGGGTGCGGGCACGACTTCATCGCCGGGCGCAACGTGAATGCCCCGCTCGCGAAGGAATTGGCCGACGTTTGCGGCGGTGCTTTGGTAGGGCATGCTCCGCGATCCGTCCTCGAAGAGGACGGTATAGGTGGTGGGCTCCGCAGCGCGCACGGCCGTGGTCGGCGCGATGAAGGAGGCACCCAGAGCAAAGCCTGCTCCCAGCAAGCCTACGAAAATGAGATGGAGTCGGCGCATGGGCCTTCGTCCTATCAACCGCGTTCCTTTCGCGTTCGGGCGTCCTGCAGGCACGGTGTCGCACGCGAGTCGTGCGGCGGTGGCGAGCTGGTGGCGCCGGTCGTTTATGGAGTGGTGGTTGACGGACCCCTCGAGACCATGGAGGGGAAACGCCAAGGATCGGGGCGGATTCACTACACATCTCGGAAGATGTTGGTACGTAGTGGGTTCCGCTCGGATGGGCCGCGGAGCGGCCGGGTCGGGCAAAGTGGCCGTCGACCGGGCGGACTATAGCACGTCGCTTCCGCGGGGGTCCTATGCCAAAAGTCGACTTGAAGAAGGGTAATCCTTCTGTAAGGATCATAAAGGCCCGGGGTACGCCGAGTGGAAACCGAGCTCGGCGATGCTGAGGGTTGGGCTCTTTACCGAGGTCTATCATCCGGTGGTCAACGGGGTCGTGACTGCCGTCGATACCCTACGCGCATACCTCACGGACTTAGGGCACGAGGTGACCGTCTTTACCCCGCGTCATCCCGAGGCACGCTACGATGCGGGAGTCGTGCGAATTCCCTCGCTGCCGCTGCCGACGCAGAGCGATTACCGGCTCACCGTTCCCGTGCTGCGTCGGAGCGAGATCGCTCGCCGCGTCGCGCAACTCGATGTGCTGCACCTGCATTCGCCGTTCGTCACCGGGTGGATGGGATTACGCTATGCGCGTCGCTACGGGCACCCGACCGTCTATACCTATCACACACAGTTGGAAGCCTACGCGCATTACGTGCCCTTCGAGGCCCGGGCGACACGCTACGCCGCTTCGGAGTTGACGCGCCGCTTTGCCAACGCCGTTGCTGCCGTCATCGTCCCGACCTCCGCGATGGAGCAACGACTCCACGAACTCGGCGTCGACGGGCGCATCGAGGTGTTGCCCAGCGGTATCGATGTCGATTTCTTCTCGCGCGGTCGCCGCTGCGAAGAACTTCGCGAGCGGATGGGCGCACGCGCAGCGGATCGTCTCTATCTCGCGGTCGGTCGGCTCGCCCGGGAAAAAAATCTCCATATCGTGATCGAAGCGCTGGCGGCGGTTCGCTCGCAGAGCGTGCGGCTTGCATTCATCGGCGACGGTCCCGATCGCGATGCATTGGAAGCGCTCGTGCGGGATCGCGGGCTTGAGGAGCGCGTGCGCTTTCTTGGCGCGCTCCCGCGCCGGTCGCTCCCCGATTTTTATGCCAGTGCCGACGGGTTTCTCTTTCCCAGCATGACCGAGACGCAAGGGCTGGTCCAAGTGGAGGCGCTCGCCGCCGGGTTACCGGTCTTTGCCGCCGACTCGCCGCAGAATCGCGACGTGCTCGGAGGCTGCGCGCGCCTGCTCGCGCCGGATGCGCCGAGCTTTGCCTTGGCGATGGCGGCGGACTCGCCGCCGCCGGTCACCCGCGAGGAGATGCTCGCCGCCGCCCGCCGTTTCGACGCCCGAAGCATCGTTGCGCGCTGCGTCGAGATCTACCAAGAGGCGATCGCGAGGCTTGCGACCCCGGCTTGACGGCGAACGTATGTTCGATGTATGCTGACCGAGAGGTCCATGCATGCGGAATACGTCGCTTCACCGGGTTCTGGTCGACTACGGCTACGCGGCCGCAGCGACGGGTAACGCCGTCCTCATCGCTCGAATCCGGCGCGGTCGGAGCGCTCACCTCGTGCGCGTTCCATTCTCCATCGCCGTGCCGGAGGAGTGCGCCGAGCAAGCGGCATCCTATGCAGCGCTCCACGCCTTGCTCGATGCCCTGCGCAGTTTCGGCCACCGCATCGCGACCGTGCTCGTCCCCGATTCCGAATTGCTCGAGGACCTGCGAGAGCATCGCGCGCTCCCCTATCGGCTCCATCGGGCGTACATCCATCTTCTCTGCTCCCTACGGGCGACGCCAACGTTCGCGCTCGAACTCGGTCGCGCCGAGGATCTCGCCGAACTCGCCCGCGCCGAGCTCTCGCGCATCGCTGCGTAGCGTGATCGTAAAAATCGCGCGTTCTTCTAAAGAACGTTCGGCACGGCGCTTGAAGGGAGCATCTGTCCCGTGCTATAACCTCTCTGGTGCCGTTGAGTCGCTATCGACTCGCCCGGCGCAATCTATTCCCTCCCGCCCACACTCACCCACCGTCGCGGCGTAGCCCGATGTAGTCGCTGGTGAATGCGTGCGGACGCTGCGAGAGTGAGCCTCCCCTGCAACTCGATCATCGCCCCAACGAAAATGGCCGCCCGCCCAATGGGGGCCGCCGCCGCCGTTCGCGCCGCCGCCACAATAATTCCGGGTTCCCGCAGCCCGAAGCATTCGCTCAGAATGAGGCGCAGGCGCCGCCGATGCTGACGGCAGCGCAACTCGAAGAGAAGAGTAAAAGCGAACTCGTCGAGCTCGCAAAAGAGTTTTCGATCGAGATTGCGACGCCGGCAAAAGTAAAGAAGGACGAAATCGTCCTCCAGATTCTCGCAGCGCAGCAAGCGCGCTCCGGCATCGAGAGCGCGAGCGGCATCCTCGACATTCTTCCGGAGGGCTACGGCTTTCTGCGGCGCGCCGGTTATGTGATCGGCAATGAAGATGTCTACGTCAGCCAAGCGCAAATTCGGCGAGCCGATCTTCGTCGCGGCGATCGCGTCGACGCGACCGTGCGTCGGCCGAAGGAGGGCGAGAAATATTTTGGCCTCTTGCGCGTCGATCGTATTAACGAGATCGACATTGAAAAAATGGGCGTGCGGAAAATTTTCGAAAAAGGCACGCCGATCTATCCCAACGAGCGCTTCAAGCTCGAGGTTCGTGCAACGCAGCTTTCGACGCGCGTCATCGATCTATTCTGCCCGATCGGCAAAGGTCAGCGCGCACTCATCGTTTCACCGCCGAAAGCCGGTAAGACGACGCTGTTGAAAAATATCGCCAACTCCATCTCCATCAATCATCCCGAAGCGCATATCATCGCGTTGCTCGTCGACGAGCGTCCCGAAGAAGTCACGGATATGCAACGGACGATCGACGGTGAGGTGGTCGCATCAACCTTCGACGAACATCCCGAGAACCACACTGCGGTTGCCGAACTCACGATGGAGCGCGCGAAGCGTCTCGTCGAGATGGGGAAAGATGTCGTTATTCTCCTCGATTCCATCACGCGTCTCGCCCGCGCCTACAACCAGGTCGTGCCGAATTCCGGGCGCACCCTCTCCGGCGGCCTCGATACCGCCTCGCTGCATAAGCCGAAACGCTTTTTCGGTGCGGCGCGCAAAATCGAAGAGGGCGGCTCGCTGACCATTATCGCGACTGCGCTCATCGAGACCGGCTCGAAAATGGACGACATCATTTTCGAAGAGTTCAAGGGTACGGGAAATATGGAGCTCAACCTCACCCGTAAACTTGCCGAGTCGCGCGTCTTCCCCGCCGTCGATATCAAACGGTCGGGAACGCGACACGAAGAGCTCTTGCTCTCCAACGAAGAGATGCGCAAGATTTGGATGCTTCGTCGCGCAACCGCCGTGCTCAACAGCGGCGATATCACCGAGATCATCCTCGACAAGATGGCCCAAACGCGCACGAACGACGAGTTCTTGGCGTCGGTTACCAAAGAGGCGCTCTCGATGTCCCGTGGTTACGAAGAAAGCAACGGAAAGTACTAGGCGCGACACCGCGCAGATGCGGCTCAACCGCGCGCTTGCTCGCGCGGGGGTCGCATCGCGTCGTGCCGCCGACGAACTGATTCTCGCCGGCCGCGTCAGCGTGAACGGACATGTCGTTCGCGAACTCGGAATCCTCGTCGGCCCCGACGATCGCATTCTGTGCGACGGGAAACCCGCGCTCGCGCAACGCTACATTTACCTGGCGATGAATAAACCGGTCGGCGTCGTCACGACGCTCTCCGATCCGGAGGGACGGCGCACGATCGTCGACCTCTTGCCGCGCGACCTTCCACGCGTCGTCCCGGCCGGGCGTCTCGATTACGACACGTCGGGGCTTTTGCTGCTCAGTAACGACGGCGACCTCATCCACCGCTTGCTGCACCCACGCTTCGGTGTCGAGAAAACCTACCGCGCGACGATTCGTGGAGAGCTGAGCTCCGAGCAGATCGAGCAACTGCGCGCGGGCGTGCGCACCCCGACCTTTCGCGCCGCTGGGGCAAAGTTGCGAATCGTCTCGTCGGCCTCGCTGCGGAGCCTCGTCGACCTCACGATTCACGAAGGACGCAATCGGCAGGTGCGCGAGATGTTTGCCGCCCTCGGGCACCCCGTTATCGATCTGCGACGTCTGCGCTTCGGCCCGATCGAACTCGGCTCGCTCCCCTCGGGAGGGGTGCGCCCTTTAACCTCGCGTGAGATCGGGGAGCTCGTCCGTGCGACCTCTCACCACCCCGCCGTCGCCGGAAGCGTGGTAGCATCTCCGGAATGAACGCTCGCCCGCTTCCGCCCTCGCGCGATCTCCGGCTGGTGCACGTCGATGCGCGTGACCGGCGCAGCGTCGTCGCGCTGTGGCCCAACGGCCCCAGCTTCGGCGGTGAAGAGTTGGCGATCTGTGCCGGCCCGTGTGCCGTTGAAAGCCGCGAGCAGATTCTCGCGACTGCCGCAGCGGTGGCGCGCGCCGGGGCCAATGTTCTGCGGGGCGGCGCCTATAAGCCGCGCACCTCGCCCTATTCCTTTCAAGGGCTCGGCCGCGACGGGCTCGCGCTGATGCGCGAGGCCGCCGATCTGCACGGGCTCGCCGTCGTCACCGAAGTTCTCGACCCGCGCGACGCCGAGATCGTCGCCGAGTGCGCCGATATGCTGCAGATCGGTGCGCGCAATATGCAGAACACCGCGCTCCTACGGGCGGTCGGCGAGACTGGGAAGCCGATTCTCCTCAAGCGCGGGCTCGCGGCGACGGTCGACGAGTGGTTGCTGGCCGCTGAGTATATCGCGCTCACCGGCAACGAGAGGATTGTCCTCTGCGAGCGTGGCGTCCGCAGTTTCGACCCGTCGACACGAAATCTCCTCGACCTCGCCGTCGTGGCCTTGCTCGCCCGACGCACGCACCTCCCGACGATCGTCGATCCCTCGCACGGCACCGGTGTCGCGGGGCTGGTCGCGCCGATGGGGCTCGCCGCAGTGGCGGCGGGCGCCGCCGGGATCATGGTCGAAGTGCACCCCGACCCTGCCTCGGCGGTCTCCGATGGGATGCAGTCGCTGACATTTGCAGAGTTCGATTCGTTTATGGAAAGCATGCCGGCGGTCGCTGCTGCAGTGGGCCGGAGCCTTCCGAAGCGCTTCGCCGGATCCCTAAAAGCAACGCCGCCATCATAGGAGCACGCATGATACGCCTTCGGCTCGTCGCCGCAACCCTCGCCTTTGCTGCCCTCGCCGCCTTTGGGACGCTGCCTGCGCGAGCGCAGTATGCAGGCGAATTCTCGCCGGCCAAACTCGTCAAGCAAGGGACGACCACCACGCCATGGGCGGGCCCGGGACTCGTCGTCTTGCAAGTAGAGGTGTTCCCCAATGGAAGCTTCCACGTCGTCAAGGTTATTCGTACAACGAATAAAGGCGACGTTGCTGCAGCGCTCGAGATTGCAAAAACATCGACGTATTCGCCGGCACATCGAGGCAACAAACCGATCCAAGCGTTCTACGACTATACGCTCAAATTCGGAAAGAGCGTGGTGCGTTCGGGCGGGCAGATCGCCGACACCGCGTTAGCACATATCGACCTCCTTATTCATGCCGGAAATTATACCGATGCCAAACAGGCTGCCGGGAGCTATCTTCGCGCTCACCCCGGGAACGGACTCGCGTTGCAGTATCTCGGTATCTCCAATTTCTTTCTGTCGGATTATGCCGCGGCGGCCAACGCTTTCGATAAAGTAGCGACGATCGCTGCGCCGTTTAGAGACGCCGCAGCGCAATCGTACGCTGCCGTCTCCGTGCAACAGGCCGTCATCGACCCGAAAGAATCGTTAATATACGCGGAAAAAGCGTATGTGATCGATCCCAGCCCCGATTCGCTCTATGCACTCGGTGTCGCGCAATTCGGAATGAAGCAATATGCGCAAAGCATTGCGTCGCTCCAGAAAGCGCGTGGAACTCTCTGGGCGAAGAAGAGCACGCCGACCGCAACGAAAGTGGCGATCGACAGCCACCTGCTGCAAGCATATCTGCAGACCGGTGACACGACGAACTCCAATGCAATGCTCGCGGAGCTCAAGACGCTTGACCCGAAGGGAAATGCGGGAGCGCAGTTTGTCGCTGCCTATTACCTCAAGCAGGGCGTCGCCGATGCGAAGGCGGCAAAGACGGTCGATGCGCTCGCGGCGCTCGATAAAGCCGCTGCCGCAGGGGATCCGAAGATGGCGGAGATCGCCTACACGCAGGCCGCTTTCGTGATTATTCAGACCAAATCTCCCGACTATAGTCGCGCCAAGAGTTACGCCAAGAAAGCACTGGCGATCGACCCGAATGACCCCGAAGCGCTCTTTGCCAGCGGTATCGGGCAGGCCGGGATCGGGGAGGTCTACCATCGGGGCGACCTTATCGACAAGGCGAAAGCGACGTTGAAAAAAGCGCTCGCATTAGCAAAAACCGAGAAAAACGCCCCGCTCGCGCTGCAGATTCAGAAGTTTCTTAAGCAGCTTGGCGGTTAACCAAAGCTCTACTTAACCTAGGACAGGACTCTTACCCAGGGCGGCAAAAGTACCGCCCTGGAGCGGCGGGGAGACCCGCCGAAACGTTTCTACAAGAAGATTTGCTTCACTCAATACACCCGGAAGGGGAGGTTCGAACAACTCGTGTTTGACGGATTTATCAGTGTGATGAAACAGGGCGGGGTCGACATGGTCGTCCTGCTCTTGCTATCGGTTGCGGTCGTATGGATCGTTATCGAGCGCTTTCTTTATTTCAGTGCCCAGCATGGCGATACGAAGTCGCTGCTCAAAGAGATCGGTAAACGCGTTGGCGCGAACGACCTCGCCGGCGCAATCAAGTATTGCGACGGACAGAAGGGCATGCTTCCGCGTATCCTTCGCTTCGGTCTCCAGCGCGGCGATAAGAACCGCGCCGATATCACCGACGCACTTTCGATCGCGCTCATGGAGCACCTCAACGATCTCGAACGCAATCTCGGCATCATCGGTACGATCGCCGTTATTGCGCCGTTCGTCGGTCTCGCTGGTACCGTTCTCGGTATCATCAAAGCGTTCCAGTCGATCGCGTTGAAGGGCAACTCGAGCCCGGCGGTCGTTGCAGCCGGCGTTTCGGAAGCACTCGTCACGACCTTCAGTGGTCTTGTGGTTGCAATCATCGCGGTTATATTCTTCAACTTCTTCAAAACGCGGATCAAGAATTACAACCAAGAGATGATCGTTGCGGCAAACCAGCTTGCCGAAATGCTGCATTTCCACAACACCGGTGCTACGATCCCTACGGACCTCTATCAACCCACGCAGAAGTAAGCGCACTGGAGGAATGACGTGAGTCTACTTACGGCGCGCGGCGACGAAGAGGTAATGGCGGAGATCAACATCACGCCATTTACCGATGTCTTGCTGGTGCTTTTGATCATCTTCATGATCCTCGCAGCCTTGGTGACGCCACCCGGCTTCGAGAAGCAGTTGCCGAACTCCAATAATTCACAGAGTACGGTCAGCAAGAACAAAAACGACATTCAAGTCGTCGTCAACGAGAAGGGTGTGATTTTCGTCGATGGGACGAAGACCAACACCAAAGGCATCTACCGCGTCATGTATGACACGATCAAGAAACGCGGCGCAAAGAAGAAAATCTCGTTGACCTCGGATATCAAGGCGCCTTACGGCGTCATCATCCGCATCCTCGACGCGGCCAAGCGGGCCGGCGACGAGAACGTGGGCTTCGTTACATCGTAAGCGTGGGGGATTAATCCGTGGCCGTTTCAACCTCAGGTGGTGAAGAAGAGGTGATGTCGACGATCAACATTACGCCGTTCACGGACGTGCTGTTGGTCCTGCTCATCATCTTCATCATCCTTGCGTCGGTTACTAAAGAACCGCCGCTTCCTACGGCGTACAATAAAGATAAAGTCTCGCCGTCGCAGATCGTTGTTATCGTTGATGCGAAGAACCAGATTCAGATCGGCTCGAACACGATGCCGATCCAAGGCGCAAAAGCCGCCTTTCAAACGCTCGAAGACGCCGTCGGCGGGCATCTGAAAGACGTGATCATCAAAGGGAATCCGAAGGCGCACTTCGGGACGATCCTTCAGGTGATGGACGCCGCAAAATCGACCGGTTTAACGTATTTTGGACTTGCCAATCACGTGCAAGGTACGCCGCAGGGAGTATCGCAGTAACCGATGGCCGTTCAAAAACCACCGCAACCCGACGATAAAAAGAAATCGCCGTTCCTAACGACCGGCGAAAAAGTTCCGAATTTCCTGTGGATCGCGTTGATCGGGGCGCTTTTCCTGCACGCCATATCGGCTCCGTTCTTCCCGAACCTCTCGAAGCCGCATGAGAGCACGAAAGTCGATAAAGTCTCGGTAGCGAAGAAGGCGCCGATTAAGGTGCCGACACCGCCGCCGCCGACCCCGACTCCGCCGCCGACGCCGACGCCGCCGCCGACGAAGGCGACGCCGCCGCCGAAGCAGACGCCGACCCAGCCGAGGCTCAAAGTCAAGCTGATTCACAGTCACAATACCGGGAGTGGCCCGAGCATCTCCAACAACAACCCCAAGACGGGGACGCGGACCGGCCGTCCGACCGGGCAAGGCACCGCCTCGCCCTCGCCGACCATCGCTCCGACGCTCGCCCCGGCTTGTGCGGTTCCGTACAAGGATGCAACCGTGAATCAACTCCAGGCGCCGAACTATCCGTCGTCGGCGCAGGACGCAGGCTTCGGTTCCGCCGACGTCCCCGTCGTGGTGTCGTTGAGCGCGACCGGCTCGGTGATCTCGGTGAAGCTCGTGCAATCGAGCGGCAACTTCGCGATCGATCGTGAGGCGAAACGCGCCGCACGTGACACCACCTACTATCCGAAGATCGTGAATTGCAAGCCGGTCGCATCGCAGTACATCTTCGATGCGCAGTTCCAGCCCGACTAAGGCAATCGACCATCGTCGGCGAAAAGACGCTCCCGTGAGCGTCTTTTTCGTTTTCTCGGAGCGGTGAACGTGCGGGCAAGAGGTCGCCGTTATCTCTGGTGGGCGCTTGCGCTATCGCTCCTCGTCCACATCGTTGCAGCCCTCTTCCTGCAGAAAAACCCACTCGACTTGCGCTCGGGGGTCGCGCACATTACCGTGCAGGCGCTTCCGCGGCCGATGACGATCGCGCGGCGGACGCCAACGCCACCGACGCCGCCCCCAACACCGCCGCCGACCCCTCGGCCGCAAACCCATGCGGCGCGCGTAACGCCCGCCTCGAGGCAGAAGGGCATCGGTGCGCGCGTTGCCGCTCCTCCGCCGAGCGTCACACCGCGACCATCGCCGAAGCCGCATCCCTCTCCGACCCCTGCGCTTGCGTGCGTCGCGCAGAGCACTCCGCCACACCTACTCGTCGAGCCGACCGCGCCGGCGATCGATCCGGCGACGCGCGCAGAGCGTACGAGCGGGACGAGTACGATCGATGTCTCTGTCGATGCTCGCGGTCTCTTTCAGAATGCGACCATTCAGAGTAGTAGCGGAAACGCAGCACTCGACGTGCTCGCGTTGCAGATGGCGAAGAACGCCGACTATGCGCCGGCGACGAAAGACTGCCGCGATGTTGCGGGGCGGATGCTTTTTCGGGTCGACTTTCAGGCCTGGTAGCGGGTAGGGCCGCGCGATGTCACGCTGAGTAGCGCGCAGCTGTTACACCGAGTAGCGCGCTGATGTCACGCCGAGTAGGGCGCTGATGTCACGCCGAGTAGGCGGCGAAGCCGCCGTATCGAGGCGTTGCACGATGTCGAGCCGAGAAGCGAGCTGATGTCACGCCGAGTAGGCGGCGAAGCCGCCGTATCGAGGCGTTGCACGATGTCGAGCCGAGAAGCGAGCTGATGTCACGCCGAGTAGGCGGCGAAGCCGCCTTATCGAGGCGTGCGCGCTTATCGCGCCTGCGCGCACCGCTCCTCGCTAGACGCTCGCGGCTCGGACAAGCAATGTCAGGGTCCTCGCCGCTCGCTTAATCGCTCGTCGGGTGCATTGCAGGCGCTTTCGCGCGCCGCGCGGTCGTATTCTGTCGCGCCGAGTAGCGCGTATCTGTCACGCCGAGTAGGCGGCGAAGCCCGCCGTATCGAGGCGTTGCTGTAAAGTGGATCGGGCCCTCGATACGCCGCGTTCCGCGGCTACTCGGGCTGACAAGTGCTCCGCGCGGGCCCTCGATACGCCGCGTTCCGCGGCTACTCGGGCTGACAAGTGCTCCGCGGGCCCTCGATACGCCGCGTTCCGCGGCTACTCGGGCTGACAAGTGCTCCGCGCGGGCCCTCGATACGCCGCGTTCCGCGGCTACTCGGGCTGACAAGTGCTCCGCGGGCCCTCGATACGCCGCGTTCCGCGGCTACTCGGGCTGACAAGCGCTACGCACGGGCCCTCGATACGCCGCGTTCCGCGGCTACTCGGGCTGACAAGCGCTACGCGCGGGCCCTCGATACGCCGCGTTCCGCAGCTACTCGGGCTGACAAGTGCTCCGCGCGGGCCCTCGATACGCCGCGTTCCGCGGCTACTCGGGCTGACAAGTGCTACGCGGGCGCTAAATCATCCCCATGTCGCGGAGGAGATTGAGCGTGTCGATATATCGCTGCACGTGGCGGCGCGTCGCTTCGTCGAGTTCGAGGAAAGAGATACCGGTGCGATAGCGCTGGAGCATCGCGTCGAAACGCGACCAACGTACGATCCCGCGAAGGCGGAGTACCGGCGTTGCGTCTCCGCGCAATTCGAGTTGAATGGAGACCGGTGCATCCTTGACGAGCTCTGCGTTGGTGAGCATTGCCATTCCGCCGAGCGCGATATCGTAGGTCTCAGTAAACTCCGGGGCAAAATCATCGCCGATACTATACGAAACGAGCAGCATATCGCCGACTCGCTCGAAGCGGCGGCTCTGTTCGCTCTCGATCTCCAATCGGTCGCTCTCGCTCGTACCGGATTCCACGTTGTTGGGCCTTGGCCGAGAGAACCGGCAATCCTGCCGAGCGCTCTGTAACGGACTCGTTAAAGGCTGCGTGGTAAGCCTTGGCGTACTGTGGGGCGCGTGACACTCTTTCAGGCATTGATTCTCGCGCTCTTACAGGGCACAACGGAGCTCTTTCCGGTCTCCAGTCTCGGCCACACGATTCTCATCCCGGCGCTCTTCCACTGGACGAATATCCATCGGAGCGATCCGACCTTTCTTCCATTCGTCGTCACCCTCCACTTGGGAACGGCGCTCGCCTTGGTGCTTTTCTATCGCCGTGAGTGGTGGAAGATCGTCGGTGCGCTGCTCCGCAGCGTCATTCGCGGCCGGCTTAGCGACGATCCGCACGAGCGACTCGGTTGGCTCCTGGTCGTGGGGACGATTCCGGTGGGAACACTCGGCTTGTTGTTGGAGAAAAGCGTGCGCGCCCTCTTCGCCAGCGCGTTGCTCGCATCGCTCTTTCTCATCGCGAACGGTGCGGTGATGTTTTTGGGCGAGGCGTTACGTCGACGGCAACTCGCCGTCGAGCATCGAACGAATCGCCCACTCACACGTCTTTCATGGTTTCAGGCGGTACTCGTGGGAATCGGTCAGTCGTTTGCGCTGCTGCCCGGAATCTCTCGCTCGGGGGCGTCGATGGTAACGGGGTTGCTCTGCGACCTCGACCATGCCGATGCCGCGCGGTACTCGTTCATGCTGGCGACGCCGGTCATCATCGCCGCCTCGCTCTTGAAAGTCCCCGATCTCTTCGCCGCGGGCGCGCACGTGGCGTTGGTGGAATCGCTCGTCGGCGGCGTCGTTTCGGGGATCGCCGCCTATTTTTCGGTCGCCTTCCTCACTCGCTATTTTCGTTCGAACGACCTCCGGCCGTTCGGATGGTACTGCCTGCTGCTCGGGCTTCTCGGCAGCATTCTCGCATGGAAAGGAATCATTTCGTGAAGCTTCTCGGATTGATCGTCGCGGTGCTCTTTTTTATTCTCGCGGTTCTCAGTTGGACCGGTACTTTTCAATCGGCGCTGATCTTCGGACATAGCCCGATGCACAATTACAAGCACACGATTCTTTATGCGGTGCTTGGGGTACTCGCGTTACTGTGGGTGCGTTTTCAGGGAAGCGACGCTACGTCGTCGCGATGAGGTAGATCTCGCTGTCGTTGGGCGCGTAGCACTCGACCTTCGCGCGCGCGTTGCGGACGAGGGGTTCGATCTCCCCGAGGCGCGATTCGTTGGTCGCCACGATGAGGAGCGGAAACTCAGCCGCTTCTGAGAGAATGCCGGCGAGCGAGCGTTGATAGGCCGCCGGATCGCTCGATCGCGCGCCGAAGAGCGTGTCGCGGTATGCATGCTCGAGCGTGAAGTAGGGGTTGCCCTGCCACCATGCCTCCCACATCCAAATACGCGGATCGGCGTGGTGGAGTGCATTGCGCGGCGGCGGTGCGAAGAGAAGCGCATCGGCTTGTTGCCGTTCCAGCGTCTGCATGACGTCACTCTGTCGGACGGTGTTGCGCCGCATGTTGCTCGCAACCCAGCGTTCGGTCTGGCGAATGTAGTACCACGCGAGTTCGCTCGGCGGAAGATCGGGCATCTCGTCGGGCTCCTGCGCCTTCTGTAACCAATAGCAGAAGACGCGCCAGAGACCGAGAATCGCAAGCCCGGTCTGACCGTCGCTACGAAGATTGCGGACGTTGTCGAACCACACGCCGAGATAGACGCACTGTTCTTCGGTGAAAAAGACGCCCTCCCACGCTTTAAAGAGGTCGAGGGCATAGATGCGGCCGGGAATCATTTCGACGATCTCGGCAACTTCGTGATCGCGAAGAATCGTCAGATCGTTGACGACGATGCCCTCGCCGACGCGCACGAACCATTCGAGAACGTCGCCGCCGTGAACGGCGATGCCGTGGCGTTTGAGATAATTGAGATGGGTCGGCAAGCCCATGAAGGGATCGACGAGACTCTTCGCTCCGTAGCGCAGCAATATTTCATGAATTCGCGTCGGCGAGATGCGACGCGTCCGCTCGTGAAGTTCGATCATGCGTGCGCCTTTGCAGCGTCGAGCACGGCGGTGACGACGCGCGGGTCGAAATGCGTGCCCGCCGCACCGTCGAGTCGTTCGCCGGCGGTCGCGCGGCGAGCGGCAGGGCGTTCGCGGGTGTCGATGTCGATCGCATCGTAGGCAATCGCGGTGGCAAGGATGCGCGCGCCGATGGGAATCGCGTCGCGCCCGAGCCCTGCGGGTTTTCCGGTTCCGTCGAACCACTCGGCGCGCGCGGCTACGAGCGGAGCCGCGGCGGCGAGCGACGGCAGGTTCGCGAGAAGGCGCGCCCCTTCGCGTGCATGTTCGGCGCGCCGCTCGAGGCCCAGGCGAACGAGCGGGTCGAGCGTGCTCTCAAAACTGTCGTGAAGTTCGCCGGCTCCAAACGCGAGCGCGGCGATGCGCAGCGCTTCGATCTCGCCGGCGCTGCAACCTAAGGAGCGAGCGCTTGCTTCGGAGAGGCGCAATACGTTGCGCGCGCGACCCGGAACCCCGAGATGCCGATCGATGCGGTCGGCGATCTCCAGGAGAAGATCTCCGGGATCGCTCGCTTCGGGACGCAATATGCTGCGCGGGAAGCTGAAAGGCTCCGCTTCGGCTCCGCTCTGATGAAACCACAACATGAATGCGCGCGCGTGTGCTGGAGCGAAGGTGCGCCCCGCTTCCTCGGAGATACTTGCGAGCGCTTCCTCCGGTTCGTTTGCGCGAACGAGTCGGTCGGCGAGTGCGAGTGCGACCGAAGGAACCGGAATGCCGTTCCAGCGGAGCTGGTCGGGGAATCCGGTGCCGTCCCAGGCCTCGCTTTGCCAGCGCACGATATCGGCGACCGCCTCCGGAATCGCACCGATCGCCGCACAGACGCGTGCCCCCGAGGCGGGAATATCCCAGCGTTCCATCGTCGCAAGGCGTTCGGGAAGATCGCTATCGCGCACCAACGCCGGGTTTCCGAGCGAGCCGACGGCGTGCATCAGTCCGGCGATCGTAACGGCATCGAGAAGCCGTTCGTCGACGTCGAGGGCGACGGCGATGGAACGCGCAAATGCAGCCTTTCGCAACGAAAAGCCAAAAGCTAGCTCGGCGGCCGCATCTCCGACTGCTCCGTAGTACGACAGCACATCGGCGAGCCGATCGAGCGCGACCCGAGGATCGCCGTCTGCTTCCTGGAATAGCGCCATTAGCGACCCTCTTTGACGACTGATGTGCCGAAACCCTCACACTTAAACACCGACGGAGCTATTTCGATGGTCGACGTCGGCAAGAAAGCAACGACCGAACGCTTCGCCCGTGCCGAGGCGTTCGTTCGCCTCGCTCCCGAAGCGGCGGAATCGCTCCGGAGGGCGATGGGACCGAAGGGGGACGCCTTCGTGACGGCTCAAATCGCCGGCATCATGGCCGCAAAGCAGACCGCGAACCTGATCCCGCTGGCGCACCCGGTTGCGCTCAGCCACATCGCGGTCACGTTGACGTGGGCCGAGCCCGCTCGGCTGCGGATCGAGAGCGAGGCGCGTACCTCGGGGCAGACCGGCGTCGAGATGGAAGCGTTGATGGCGGCGAATCTCGCCGCGCTGACGATCTACGATATGTGCAAAGCACTCGATCGAGCGATCGTCATCGAGGGGGTGCGCTTGCTGGAGAAACGCGGCGGGAAGAGCGGCACGTGGACCGCCGAACGATGAAGTACCGCGTTGCGTGCATCGTGCTCTCCGACCGCGCTGCCGCGGGTGAACGCGAGGACGGCTGCCTTCCGGTCTTTCGCGAACGCCTTGAGCCTGTCTACGAGATCGTGCGCGCGATCGTTCTTCCCGACGATCCAGCCGCGCTGCAAGCCGAGCTTATCGACCTAGCCGATGGGGAACGCGCCGATTGTATCCTCACGAGCGGCGGCACCGGGATCGCTCCGCGCGACCGCACACCGCAGGCGACGGCTGCTGTGCTCGACTACGAGGTTCCCGGGATCGCCGAAGCGATTCGCGCCGCGGCGTTGCCTCGCGTGCGCACGGCGATGCTCTCGCGTGCGTTGGCGGGGGTGCGCCATCGTACGCTCATCGTGAATCTTCCCGGTAGCCCGCGAGCCGTTGCAGAGTCGCTCGACGTCCTTCTCCCGACGTTACCGCATGCAATGGAGCTGCTTTCGGAGCGACCGACCGATCACTCATGAGGTTTGAAGAGGCGGAGCGTTATTTACTCGCGAGTATCGGCGAGCACCGCTCCGGACACACGAATTACGGATTAGAACGTATGACGGCGCTGCTGGAGATGCTTGGCGACCCGCACCGACGTTACCCCGTCGTCCATGTCGCCGGCACCAGCGGCAAAGGCTCGACGGCGACGATGATCGAGCGCGTTTTGCGGCGGCACGCGCTGCGTGTCGGCCTGCACGTCAAACCACATTTGCAATCGATGACCGAGCGCGCTCGGATCGGCGGCGTACCGATCGCGCGCGAACGCTTCGCCGAACTTTTTTCGGAGATGCTTCCCGCGTTCGAGAGCATTGCAGGGCGCTATGGAGCGGCGAGCTACTACGAAATGCTGCTCGCGCTGACGTTTCTCTATTTCGCGCGCGAAGCAGTCGATGTCGCGGTCATCGAAGTGGGTTTGGGTGGGCGGCTCGATGGAACAAATGTCGTTTCCCCGACCGTCTGTGCGATCACGAGCATCGGCTACGACCATCAGGAGATTCTCGGCGACACGCTCGAGGCGATCGCCGCTGAAAAAGCGGGGATCGCAAAAAGCGGCGTTCCGCTCGTCAGCTCGGTCTCGGAGGAGCCCGCGCGTTCGACGATTGCGACGATCTGTGCACGGGTCGGCGCACCGCTGATCGAGAGTGCGACGCATGCCCGGATCGACGAGATCGAAGTCGAAGCATTCGAACAGCGATTCGCCATTCGCACCGCAGTCGAGAACTATCGCATTCGTTTGCCGATCCTCGGCGGCTTTCAGCGGACGAATGCCGTAACTGCCGTGCTTGCGTTGGAAGCCTTGCCGCCGGCACTCCGTCCGAGTCGCACCGAGATCGAGGACGGCTTGGCGGAGGTTCGTATCCCCGGGCGCATGGAGATCTTTCCGGGCGCACCCTCCGTGCTCGTCGATATCGCGCACAACGAACAGAAGGCGCGTTCGCTCGCTGATGCGTTGCGCGAACGCTTCGGCGAGCGCGCGCAGACCTTCGTCATCGGCGTTGGTGAAAGCAAAAATGCGCGGGCGATTCTCGCCGCTTTCGCGCAGCCGGGACGATTTTTCGTGCTCACATCGTTTGATGCCGACGGGCGCCCCGCGCGGTCGCCCGAATATCTCGCGCGAATCGCCGATGAGTTGGGAATCGCAAACGAATGCTGCGACGACCCCGGCGAAGCACTCGCGCGTGCGCGCGAACGCGCCGGGCCCTCCGGCATCGTCGTCGTCACCGGGTCGACTTTCGTCGTCGCCGCGCTGCGCCCGAGTCTTCTCGAGACGCAACAGCGTCTTTCGTCGATCGGATGAGCGCGGTAGCAGTGCGGTTTCGCGACCGGAGTTTCGAGCGAAACAAAAAGACGCTCGTCATGGGGATTCTCAACGTCACCCCCGACTCGTTCTCTGGAGACGGGAGGCTCGCCGTGCGTGAGGCGGTGCAGCGAGCGGAAGCGCAGCACGACGCCGGTGCCGACACGATCGATATCGGTGGTGAGTCGACGCGCCCGGGGCACGCGCCGGTCGCCGTCGCTGAGGAATTGGAGCGGGTATTGCCCGTGGTTCGCGCGGTGCGCGAGCGCTATCCCGATTGGCCGATCTCCATCGACACCTACAAACCCGAGGTCGCGCGAGCTGCGCTCGCCGCCGGTGCAGATTGCGTCAATTCAATCTGGGGCGCGAGTGACGAAATGCTCGACCTCACCCTCGAAAGCGGGGCGTCGATTGCGATCATGCATAACCGCGAGCAACTCTTCGACGGCGATATCGTCGAGGAGGTGCTTCGTGCGTTGCTCGCCGATGCCGTTCGCGCGCAACAGAGGGGCATTCCGGCGGATCGCATCATGCTCGATCCCGGCATCGGCTTCGGAAAGACGCCGGAGCAGAATGTTACGCTGCTCGCGCATCTGGAACGTCTCGTTGCGTTGGGATTTCCCACGCTCTTGGGTACCTCGCGAAAATCGACGTTGGGGATGCTCGCCGGGCGCAGTCGCCCCGAAGAGCGAATTTTCGCGACCGCGGCAACCACGGCGCTCGCCGTCTCCGCCGGCATCGATATCGTGCGCGTTCACGATGTCGCGGCGACCCGCGACGTCGTCGCGGTCTCCGATGCGATCGTTCGCGGCTGGAGGCCGACGACATGGATCGCATAACGTTGCGCGGTATCCGCGCCTACGGTCGACACGGCGCGGATCCGGGCGAACGCTCGCGCGCGCAGTGTTTTGAAATCGAGGTGCACTGCGAACTCGATGCAAGTGGGGCACGTTTGAACGACGACCTCGCGGCGACGCTCGATTATGCTGCATTGCATCGACGAATCGTTGCGTTAGTCGCCGAGGAATCGTATGCGTTGCTCGAACGGCTCGCGCAGCGTCTCCTCGATCTCTGCTTCGAGGATGCGCGCGTTCGCGAAGCGGTGGTGACGATCGAGAAGCCCGGGTTGCTCGACGGAGCGACGCCGGGAGTGCGCTGCTCGCAGCGTCGTTAATGGCACTCGCGACGATCGGCATCGGTGGAAATATCGGCGATGCCGCAGCGACCGTGGAACGCGCGATCGATGCGTTGCATGAACTCGGTCGCGTGATCGCGCGCTCGTCGCTCTATCGTTCCGACCCGTGGGGGAAGCGCGATCAGCCTGACTTCACGAACGCCGTCGCGCGCATCGAGACTGCGCTGGCACCGCGTGCGTTGCTCGCTGCTCTCCAAACGATCGAACGCCGCTTGGGGCGCGTTCCTGGAGAGCACTGGGGGCCGCGCGCGATCGATCTCGATATCCTTCTCTACGACGATCTCGGCTTCGAAGACGATCTTTTGCGCATACCGCATCGTCATCTCTTCGAGCGCGCGTTCGTGTTGGTTCCGCTTGCCGAGATTGACGCGGCGTTCGAAGCGTGGCGCGATGCGTTGCCGCGCCGCGAACGCGAGTCGGTCGAGCGTATCGTCGGCCCCGCCGAGTAGCGCTCCCTCTTGTCACGCCGAGTAGCCGCCCCTTCGACTCGCTTCGCTCGCTCAGGACAGGCTCCGCGGCGTATCGAGGCGCGACGTATCGGGCCCTCGATACGCGGCCTTCGGCCGCTACTCGGGCTGACAACAGGCGCCCTACTCGGGCTGACAAGCGCGCTCGTTACGCGAGCTTCGCTTCGTAGAGTTTCTTTTCGATGAAGAGATCGAGGAAGAGCCGATCGATCTTTCCTCGTTCGGCGAACTCCTTCGTGAGAATATCGAGAGAGCGTTCGATCGACATCGCTTTTTTGTAGGGGCGATCGGTCGCCGTCAACGCATCGTAGACGTCGCTGATCGTCATCATGCGCACTTGCGGTGAGATCGCGTCGCCGGAAAGTTTGCGCGGATAGCCGGTGCCGTCGAGATGCTCGTGATGTCCGTAGGCATACTCGGCGACGTTGTACCAGGGGGTCTCCCCCCAGGGAATCTCGCGCAGAAAAAGATAGGATTGCGTTACGTGCTCTTGCATGCGGTCGCGCTCGGCATCCGAGAGCGATCCGCGCGGAATCCGCAAGTACGCGAGTTCGACATCATCGAGCAGCGGATGTGTCGCCCCGCTATCCTGGTAGGCGTGACGCATCGCGCGTCCGATTGCGTCATCGGCATCTGAGGCAACGACATTCGGTTCGTTTGCGGCCTGGATTTTCTCCAACAGTTCGCGCAACTCTTCGCGCATCGCCTCATCGCGACATTGCTCGATTGCAAGAAGAAAGCGAAGTCGCACGGTATCGAGTCGCCCGTCCGGAAGTTTTTTCGCTTTCCCAAAAATATATTCCGGAACCGCAACTTTGCCGAAGTCGTGAAGGAGCGACGCGTAGCGCAGCTCCCGTAACTGGTCGGAGGTAAAATACATATCGGAAAGCGGACCCGAATGGACGTGATTGACGGCCTCGGCTTGCGCGACGGTGAGAGCTGCGACGCGTTCCGAATGACCCTGTGTCGAGCGGTCGCGGACTTCGATGGCCTTGACAGAAGCGCGAACGAAGCGCTCGAAAAGATTTTGAATCGATTCAACGAGCCGCGCGTTTTCAATGGCGATGGCGGCCTGCGATGCGAGTGCTTCCAAAACCCGTCTATCGTGAAGATCGAAGGGGCGGACGATTGACTCGGTATGTGTCGGTGTGTCGAGAACGATTTCGAACGCCGGCTTTCGATTGATTAACTGAATCGCTCCGATGACCGTACCGCGGAGGTTGCGCATGGCAACCGCAATCATCGATTTCGAACGATAATTATTGCTCTCGTCGAAGCTGCGATTGAACGAATAGGGATGGCTGGCATCGAGTTGGTACGCGTCGTCGATCGTGATGCTCTCGCCGGTTACCGCCACGTAGCCCGCGATGGAGTCGGTATTGAGCGGCAACTCGCGATTGAAGAGCGTCCCTTCGTCGGTTGGTCCGGTCTGCGCGACGACGAAGCGCAGATGCTTGACGCCGTCGACCTCTTCGATGAGGTAGAGGCTGCCGGCGTCGGCGCCGGTGAGCTCGCGCGCATTGTGGACGATCGAACGTTCGAGGGTGGGGAGGTCTCGTTCCGAAGAGAGCGAGCGGCTGACATTGAGCAGGGTCGCCGTCTGCGACCGCTCGGCGGCAAGCTGGGTCGCCGCCCTGGTGGCGGCGACGAGCGAGACGCGCTCGATCGGCGGCGTGAGCACCGCGACAACGTGCGGATCCTCAGCGAGCTTTGCAAGGTCGTGGTTGCGAGGGTCGCCGACGAGGATCGTCGGGCCGGGCTCCCCGAACGCGGCGAGGCCGCCTTCGTCGAGCAAGCGATCGAACTCGACCTCATAGGTTTCAAAACCCGCGGTGTGGAGAAGGGACGCGACATCCCCAACCTCTGCGCCCCGAGCGTAGAGAAAGTACGAGAGCACAGCTTTGAGGTTCGGCTACAGCCGAGGGAACTCCCGGCGAAGGGGTGTTCGGGGTAGCTCCCCGAAAAGGCGGCGCGATGACCTCCGAGTACTCTCCCGAGGACGCAGCATCGGCACGTGCGCAGCGTCTGGCCGAATTTTTCGTCGGTACTCCGCTCCTCCGCTTGCGAATCGAGCGTGAGGACGAGGAGTTCGAGTTTGCGCGCTCCTCACCGACCCATGCCTCGCATAGCTCCGAGGCGGCGCAATCCCCCGAACCTGCCGCCGAGCTCCCCGTCGATATCCTCCGAGCCGATGTCGTCGGCATCGTGCGCTTCGGGCGTAACGCCCCGTCGCTCGGCGAGGAGATCGTCGAGGAGCGTGAACTCGCCGCAATCGAAGCGTTGGGCATTCGCACCTCGGTGCGAGCCCGCTCGACCGGACGGCTCAAGGCGATTCTCTGCCAGGACGGCGCCGCGGTCGACTATGGCCGCGCTCTCTTCGAGATCGAGCGAGGATAGGAGCGATGCTGCGGAAGGTCCTTGTTGCGAACCGAGGTGAGATCGCGTTACGGATCGTGCGCGCTTGTCGCGAGCTCGGCATCGGCAGCGTCGCGATTTTCTCCGAGGCGGATCGTGCCTCGACGCACGTCCGCGTTGCGGACGAAGCCTTTTGCGTCGGCCCCGGTCCCGTACCGCGCTCCTATCTCAACGTTCCGAACATTATCTCTGCGGCACTGGTATCGGGCTGCGACGCCATTCATCCCGGTTACGGTTTTCTCGCCGAGAACGCGCGCTTCGCCGAGATCTGCGCCGATCACGGCTTGAAATTCATCGGCCCGCGCCCCGAGATCATCACCGCGATGGGCGATAAGGCGACCGCGAAGCGCGTCATGGCCGATGCCGGTGTCGCAACGACGCCGGGAACCGATATTCTCGCCACCGTTGAACTCGCGCGCGAAGCCGCCGAGCAGGTCGGCTATCCGGTGCTCCTCAAAGCGACGGCCGGCGGGGGCGGCAAAGGGATGCGCGTCGTCGAGCGTCCGGAAGATTTAGAGCGCGCGTTTCTCGGCGCGACGGCAGAGGCGGAGGCATCGTTTAAAGACGGTCGCGTCTATATGGAAAAGCTCATCCGCGATCCACGCCATATCGAAGTGCAGGTGCTCGCCGACGAACATGGCCAGGTGGTGCATCTCGGCGAGCGCGACTGTTCGATTCAAAAACCCTCGCACCAAAAACTCATCGAAGAGGCCGGTGCTCCCAATCTCACCGAGCGCGCTCGCGCTCGGCTGCACGAAATGGCGATCCTTGCATGCCGCCACGTCGGCTACAGCAATGCGGGAACGCTGGAGTTTCTTTCAAGCGGCGACGACGTGTTTTTCATGGAAATGAACACGCGCATTCAGGTCGAGCATCCGGTTACCGAGATGGTCTACGGCATCGACTTAGTCAAAGAGCAAATTCGCATCGCGTCGGGAGAGCATCTCGGCTACACACAGGCCGATCTCGAACCGCGCGGGCACGCCATCGAGTGCCGTATCAATGCCGAAGATGCACGGAATAATTTCGCGCCGCAGGCCGGCACCTTGGGTGCCGTTCTTTTCCCGGGTGGACCGGGTATCCGCATCGATACGCACATTTTCTCCGGCGCGAGCGTTCCGCCGTACTACGATTCGATGTTGGCAAAGGTGATTGCGTTTGCGAACACCCGCGATCAAGCGATTGCACGCATGGAGCGTGCGCTCCGCGAAACGCTGGTCGAAGGCGTTGCGACGACGACGGAGATGTGCTTGGAAATTCTTGCCACCGAAGGGTTTCGTAACGGAACGTACGATATCGGTTTCCTCCCCCGCATGCTCGCGCAGCGCGTCGGATAAACGATGCCTTCTCGGCGCATGTTGCGGGAGCGTGCTTTACAGGCGCTCTACGCAATCGAAGTCGGAGGTCGCGAGCCGACAGAGGTGCTCGACGAAGTATTCGGAAACGGCGGCGCGAGCGAGGAGCGCGCGTTCGTACGCGAACTCGTTCTTGGAACGATCGCCGGTGCAGACGCCGCCGACGAGCGCATCGGTCCGGCACTCCAGGGGTGGACGCTCGACCGTCTCGCGATCGTCGACCGAACGATTCTGCGTTTGGCAGTCTGCGAGTCGGAACGAAGCGAGGCTCCGCCGCGGGCGGTCATTATTAACGAGGCCGTCGAACTTGCTAAACGCTACTCAACGCCGGAGGCCGCGCGCTTTGTCAACGGTGTTCTCTCCGGCATTCTAGGCGATGCGACGAGCGCCGAAGCGTAAACCCCGTCGCCCCGTGCGATGGAGAAGCATCTGGATGATCGTCTCCCTCCTCGTTATATTCGGGGTGGGCACGTTGGCGGGCATGGTGTTGGTGATATCACGTAACCTTCCCGACGTCCGCGAGCTCTCCGATTATCAACCTGAAGGCGCAACGCGAATCTTTGCCGCCGACGGTAGCGTGCTGGGTAGCGTTTACAAACAGAACCGTGTCTACGTTCCACTCGCGAAAATTCCCCCGATCGTTCGTGATGCGTTTATTGCCAACGAAGATCACACGTTTTATACAAATCCCGGTATCGATGTTGTCGGCATCATCCGCGCCGCTATTGCCGATGCGCTCCATCAACCGCTCGAAGGCGCTTCGACGATCACGCAACAGCTCGCTCGTGGCCTCTTTCTCAACGATCGCATAACGATCACGCGAAAAATAGAAGAAGCCCTGTTGGCGCTGAAAATCGAACATTACTACACAAAAGATCAAATCCTCGACCGATACCTCAACCTTATCTATCTCGGCGCCGGAGCCTACGGCGTCGATGCTGCCGCGCGGACCTATTTCGGTCATAGTGTTTCGCAATTAACAATCGGGCAGGCCGCTATGATCGCCGGTGTCGTCGCCGCTCCTTCCGATTATTCGCCGTTCGTCAATCTCAAGCTCGCACGAGAGCGCCAACGCCACGTGCTCGGCCGCATGGTGGCAAGCGGATATATCACGCGGGCACAAGCACACGCGGCGTTTGCGGCGCCGCTGCATTTCGTAAAAGAGCGTAGTGCGGGGCCGCTTGGCTATCGCGCACCGTGGTTTACCACCTACGTCATTGCCCGTTTACGCCGTCTTTTTGGAAATCGCGCGGTTCGCGAAGGTGGGTTGCAGGTCTATACGAGTCTCGACCCGCGCATGGAGAGCGATGCGCAGTCGGCGATCGACTGGGGGCTACGCGCGGCAAAGGCCGAGGGAATCGGCGCGCATCAAGCTGCGCTCGTTGCAATACGTCCGTCTACCGGCGAGATCGTCGCGATGATCGGGGGAAAGAAATTCTCTGCCGACGATCAGTTCAATCGAGCGTGGCAGGCGCTGCGTCAGCCTGGGTCGTCGTTTAAAATTTACCTCTATACTGCGGCGATGAATAGTGGTCTCTCGCCGTCAACGGTGATGGATGACACGCCGGTAACCTATCCCATGTTCGATGGGAAGACGTGGTCGCCTCACGATGACGATAACCGCTTTATGGGACCTATTACGCTTCGCCGCGCGCTCGCGCTCTCGCGCAATGTCGTGGCGGTGAAACTCGCCGACCGCATTGGGCTCGATAAGTTCATTTCGTATGCCCATGCAATGGGCGTACGCGCCCCCTTGGAGCCGAATCTCTCGTTGGCGCTCGGCACTTCCTCGGTGAGCGTACTCGACCAGGCGAGCGGATTTCAGACGTTAGCGAATCAAGGGTTGCATATAACGCCGCGCTCGATATTGATGGTTCGCGACGCATACGGGAACGTCGTTCTCGACGACCGCACCCCGCGCGAACGGCGCGTCGTTTCTCCGGCGGTCGCGTTCCTGATGACCTCGATGCTCGAAGATACCATCGCCTACGGTACGGGCGTTAACGCGAACATCGGGCGCCCCGCTGCGGGGAAGACGGGAACGACCTCTGATTTTCGCGACGCGTGGTTCGTCGGATATACGCCCGATCTCGTCACCGCCGTTTGGATGGGTAACGATAACGATTCGCGGATGATCGAGTCGTACGGAGGCAACGTTCCGGCGCGCATCTGGGCGCGCTTCATGCGCGCTGCACTCGCCGAGACTCCGCCGCATCCGTTCTCCGTACCGAAGGGTGTGGTCAGAGAGCCGACCTGCAACGGCGGCGCCGACTTTTTCTTGGCGGGGAATCAAAAATCCGTGCATTGCGGACACCCGAAAGTGCTGCCCTCCCCGACGTCTTCGGCGACTCCGAATCCGGATGCGACGCCACCGCCGAATACTGCCGGAGATGGAACGAATTATATCCCGCTCGGCTCGACTCCGCTCCCTTCGATGACACCGGCGCCGACGTCAAACAGCGATACCGCGCAGGCGCCGACGCCGACCCCGCAGGCGAGTGCAACGCCGTGAGCGAGGGGGAAAAGCTTCATATTCCGATGACCGTTGCGGAATTCTCGCAACGCATGAGCAACCTTTTTGCGCGAATTTCACGATTTCGCGATATCGCCGTTAGCGGCGAGATTACCGGCATGCGCCCATCAGCGAACGCGATCTACTTCGATCTGAAAGATCAGGGAGCGCAGGGCGGTCCATTGCTATCGTGTTTTCTGCGCGCCGATCGGCTTCCGAACGACGTGAAACTCGCCGACGGCTTGGCCGTGGTTGCGCGCGGAGAGATAATCAACTATGGGCCACGCAGCCGCTACTCGTTAACCGTTCGTGAAATTGCGGCGACCGGGCTCGGATTGCTCTTCCTTGAATTTCAAGCGCTCAAGGATCGTTTGCAACGCGAGGGCCTCTTTAATGATGACCGAAAACGCGCGCTGCCGCGCTTCCCGCGCAAGGTCGCCGTCGTTTCGACGCGCGAAGGGAAGGGCATCGACGATTTCGTTCGCGTGATCGAAAAACGCGCGCCCTTCGTGCGCCTGCACATCTTCGATACGCGCGTGCAAGGGATCGGCGCGGAGCGCGATATCGCCGCTGCTATCGAGCGTGCCGATCGCAGTGGCGCCGATCTTATCGTGCTCGGGCGCGGCGGCGGGTCCTACGAAGATCTCTTTCCTTTCAACCGCGAGGAGGTCGTGCGCGCGATCGTTGCTGCGCAGACGCCGATACTGACGGCGATCGGCCACAGCGCAGATATTCACCTCGCCGATATCGCAGCCGACGAGCGTGCCAATACGCCGAGCCTTGCCGCCGATCGCGTGCTGGAGGGGTGGAGCAAGGCGGCTGAATGGCTACCGAAGATGAGCGAGCGGCTTCGCTATGCGGCGCAGCGGGGGCTCGACCGGGCGACGCGCGATCTCGAAATGCATTCGCGTGCCGTCGAGACAGCGATCGTCGGTCGCCTCGCGGCGATCCAGACGAAGATCGTGCAACGCGAGCGTTCGCTTGTGGCGCTCGACCCGCGCGCTCGCCTCGCTGCCCGCGCGGCGGCGGTCGCGACGAAAAGCGAGCAACTCCAGGCATCGGCAGCCGCACTTTTACGCAGAGCGCGTACGCAGATCGACGTTCGTGGCGAACGCCTTCCGGATCGTGTTGCCGGACTTGCATTGCGAAAGCGATCGCTGCTCGATCTGCGCTCGGCTGCACTGCGAGGATTCGATCCCCACGCTCCGTTGGAGCGCGGCTATGCAATCGTTCTTCGCGACGGCGTTGCCGTCCGTAGCGCGCTTCAATTGCAGGTCGGCGACGAAGTGCGTGCCCGCTTCGGGCGCGGGGCTGCACGCGCGCGTATCGAACGTATCGAAACAGAGGAGGAACAGGCATGAGCGAACCCGGCGAGCCCTTCGAACAAAAACTCGCACGCATCGATGCGATCGTCAAGGAGTTGGCAAACGAACAGACGACGCTCGACCGCGGCGTCGCGCTCTTTCAGGAGGGGCGCGCGCTGATTACCGCCTGCGAAGCGCTGCTCAAAGGCGCTCAAGAACAGGTCGAGGCTTCCACGAAGGGCGAGAGCAAGGCATGAGCGGCGGATGTTGCACCGCATGCGGAGCCGCATGTGCGACATCGGCGATTTCGTGCACCGCGTGCGGCGCGTTCATCGGTGCGATTGCTGCCGAAAGCGCGACGGCAGATCGACGAGGAGCGGAGCAGGCGTGGCCGGGGCGATCGGCCGTCGGCACCATTCTTATCGGCGTTGGCCTCGTTCTGGTCGTGGCGATTTTCGTGTTCGCAGCCTCCTTGGCGCCGCGCTAGCGCGCACAAGAACAGGCTGAGGCTGTCACGCATTTCCAACGCTCGCGCTAGCCGCCGGCGATCGCACCGATAATCAGCAACGGCTCGTCGCCGTCGACGACGGCGTCGGGGAGGAGACTCGCGGGATCGCTCTGCGAGAGATCGGTGTTACAGGCATAGAAGCGAACCATCGCTCGACGCATGCGCGTATCGTGGTGAAGCATCGTCCCGCGCAGCGCCGGATACCGTTCCTCGATTGCGCCAATCACCGCGGCGATCGTCGGCTCGCCTTTCGGCTCGACGTCGATCTCCCCACCGATATTTGCCAACACTTTGAGATGGGCGGGAAGAATGACGCGGATCATTCGAGCGTTTGCACCTCCACCGAGAGCACCGGGGGAAGATCGCGCGCGATCGCCGTCCAGGAATCGCCACTATCGGATGACGCGTAGATCTGTCCGCCGGTCGTCCCGAAATAGATGCCGCAGGAATCGAGCCGATCGACGTCCATCGCATCGCGCAGAACGTTCACGTAGCAGTGCTCTTGCGGCAGCCCCTTCGTCAGCGCCTCCCATTCATTGCCGCCGCTCTTGCTCCGGTAAACGCGCAGCGCACCATCGAGCGGAAAGTGTTCGCGGTCGCTCGTAATGGGAACGACGTAGATCGTATCGGGTTCGTGAGCGTGAACGTCGATTGCAAATCCGAAATCCGTGGGGAGGTTCCCGCTGATCTCGTACCAGCGATCGCCTCCGTCGTCGCTGCGCAGAACATCCCAGTGCTTCTGCATGAAAAGCACCTGCGGCTTCGCCGGATGCATGGCAAGCCGATGCACGCAATGCCCGACCTCTGCATTGGGATCGGGAATATACTCCGAATGCAGGCCGCGATTGATCGGTCGCCAGTTGGCACCACCGTCATCGGTGCGAAACGCTCCGGCCGCGGAGATCGCGACATAGATCCGTTGCGAATCCTTCGGATCGAGAAGAATCGTGTGCAGGCAGAGGCCGCCGGCTCCGGGGTGCCACGTGCTCCCGGTGCTGCTCGTGCGAAGCGCATCGAGTTCGCGCCAGCTCTCGCCCCCGTCATCGGAGCGAAAGAGCGCTGCATCCTCGACCCCGGCGTAGAGCACATCGGGGTTCGCGAGCGAGGGTTCGATGTGCCAAACGCGTTTGAACTCCCACGGTCGGGCGGTGCCGTCGAACCATTGATGCGTGCCGGGAGTGCCGGCATAGCTGAATTCATTATTGACCGTGCGCCACGTCTGCCCGCCGTCATCCGAGCGTTGCATCACCTGTCCGAACCACGAACTGTTCTGCGAGGCGTAGAGGCGTTGGGGATCGGCGGGGGAGCCTGTGACGTGATAGATCTCCCAACCGGCGAAAAAGGGACCATCGATCTTCCAACGGTCGCGCTTTGCATCTGCTTGCAGAATGAAGGCGCCTTTTTTTGTACCGGCGAGAACGCGGACAGCACTCATGATGTACGACCTCCGTCGCATCCGGCTGCGGCGCCTGCAGCGACCCCTCCTGCCTGAGCAAGCAGAGCCGCTGCAAGCATTGCGTCGCGCTTCGCGAAGGAGCAGTAGATGAAAGGAACGCGACTCGACGATGCAGTTGCCGAGCAATTCGCGCTCTCGCGTTCGCACGCGCGCAGCCTGATTCTCGAAGGGCGGGTACGTGTCGACGGCGCGCCGGCGCAGAAAGCCGGCGCCAATGTCCGGCCGGGTGCCGCGATCGAGCTGCGTCAGCCGCGTCGGTTCGTGAGCCGTGGAGGGGAGAAACTTGAGGCGGCGCTCGATGCATTCGCGATCGATGTTCGCGAACTGCGGGCGCTCGATATCGGTGCCTCGACCGGCGGCTTCACCGATTGCCTGCTCCAACGCGGCGCCGCGCACGTGACCGCGCTCGACGTCGGCTACGGGCAGCTCGACTGGCGTCTTCGGAACGATCCCCGCGTCACGGTCATGGAGCGGACACACGCGCGCAATCTTTCCGTCGATGCGTTTGCGGTACCATTCGAGATCATCGTGATCGACGTCTCGTTTATCTCGCTGCATACGATTCTCGCCTCGGCGATACGCTTTCTTGCACCCGACGGCACGGTCGTTGCGTTGGTGAAACCGCAATTCGAAGCGGGTAGAGAGCGTCTCGGGCGCGGCGGCGTCGTGCGCGACCCCTCCGTCCACCGTGCCGTCCTGCACGAGGTCGCGAACTCCTCGACCGCGCTCGGCCTGCTGCCGACGGCGTTGATCGCCTCGCCGTTGACGGGGCCCGCCGGGAACCGCGAGTTCTTGCTGGAGCTACGGCGTTCAGGAGAACCGCTTGCGGAGGGACGAATCGAGGAGGTCGTCGGCGAAGGACTCTCGGCACCATGAAAACGCTTTCGTTCGCGCGGCGTTCGGTCGCCGTCCACCTCTCGTCGCGCGAGTCCGCGCATGCGTATGCCGAACATTTTATCGACCTCCTCGAGAAGCGCTCGATCTCGTGCGTGGTTCTCGAAGAGGGAGCGGCCGATCCCAAGCTCCTCGAACGCGCCGATCTCCTCGTGAGCATCGGCGGGGACGGCACGCTCCTCCGCGCGGCGCGGCGCGTCGTCGATCTCGGTATTCCGATTCTCGGTATCAATACCGGTCGCTTGGGGTTTCTCACCGAGTTCGATAGCAACGATCCCCGTATCGAGGCGCTCCCCGACCTTCTCGAACGCGGGCTCCTCATCGAAGAGCGCGTCGCCCTGCAAGTCGAGGTCTGCGGGAAGAAGCATTTTGCGCTGAACGACGTCGTCGTTCGCAAAGGCGATATCGCGCGCGTCGTCCCCTTTCGGCTCCATCTCGATGACGAGGAAGCGGTCGGCGTTCCAGCCGACGGTATCTGCGTCTGCACGCCGACCGGTTCGACGGCGTATTTTCTCTCGGCAGGGGGCTCGCTGATTTCGCCGCGCGTCGACGCATTCGGCGTCGTTCCGCTTCTGCCGCACACCTTGTTTTCACGCCCGCTCATCGTCGCGGGCGATGCGCGCGTCACGATTTTTTGCGATGCCGATCTCGGTGGGGCGCACTTGGAGTGCGACGGTGATGTCGTGACCGAGATCGCACCGAACGAACCCATCGTCGTCTCTCGATATCCACGATTGGTGCGGTTCGCCCGCGTCGAGGCACTGCGATTCTTCGAACGTCTCGAAGCGAAACTTCGCTGGGGCGCCTCGATCGTCGAAACCGTTCGGTAGGCGCGATTCGTGCTTCGTTCCTTGCGCATCGAGAACTTCGCACTCATTCGGAGCGCCGACGTGGAGTTCGGAGCGGGTCTCACCGCATTTACCGGCGAGACGGGTTCGGGGAAGTCGATGCTTCTCGGAGCGCTTGCCTTTGCGTGCGGAGCGCGTAACGATAGCGAAAGCATCGCGCGCCCGGACGAGCGCACGTTGGTAACGCTTCGTGTCGACGCCGACGCGGAGCTCAAGGCCTGGCTCGACGAGCGCGGCTACGAGATCGAAGAGGATGAGGATATTACGCTCGAACGCGAGATTTCGCGCAGTGGAAAGAGTGCCGCGCGCATCTGCGGCCGCAGCGCGAGCCTCGCGGTGCTGCGCGATTTCGGGCGCGAGATCGTCGATCTCGTCGGTCAGCACGAAGCGCAGCGGTTGACCGCCGCAAGTTTTCAGCGAAGCATGCTCGACCGCTTCGGCGGCGACGTTACGCTTGCGGCGGCGAGCGCGGTCGCCACCGCGTATCGAGCGGTCGAAGCGGCCCGCAACCGATTAACGGAGTTGGAAGCAGGGCGCAGGACGGAACGAGAGCGGGCGGCATTCGTTCACGACGCACTGCGCGCGTTCGAAGCACTGCGCCCGGAGGCCGGGGAGTATGCAACGATGCGCGAGCGTCGCACGGTGCTCGCACACGGCGAACGAATCGCCGTCGCCCTGCGCTCCGCACACGAAGCGCTGCGCGGCGAGGAAGGATCCGTCGAGAGCGCGATTGGCGGTGCCGACGCAGCGTTGCGATCGATTCTCCCGCTCCTTCCGGAGATCGCCGAGATGCTCGCGCGCATGGAGGCGTTGCAAGGGGAGTGCGGCGACCTTGCGCTTGAAATTTCACGCGCGCTCGAAAGCCTCGAACGCGCACCGGGCGAACTCGAAACGCTTGAATCGCGTTCGGCGGAGTTCGAACGGCTCGCGCGGCTCTACGGCAACGGAGAGGCCGATGCACTCGCTATGCTCTGGGAAGAGATGCGCGCGGCGGTCGATCTACTCGAGAACGGCGAAGCGCTGCTCGCGGCGGCACGAGAAGAGGAACGCACGGCACGGGAGATTCTCTCCGAAGCCGATGCTCGCCAACGCTCGGCGCGCCGCGAGGCGGCAGGACGATTGAGTGCGACGATCGATGCGGAGTTCGCGGCGCTCGCGCTTGCAGGAGCGCATTTCGGCGTGAGCTTCGAAGCGCGCGGCGAGTGTGGTGTGCACGGTAGCGAGCGCACGATATTTACGTTTGCGCCGAACCCGGGCGAGCCGGAGCGAGCGCTGGCGAAGATTGCGTCGGGTGGCGAGCGTTCGCGCGTCTTACTGGCATTGGTGCTCGCGCTTGCCGGCGTGCGTCGCGGGGCGAGCTACGTTTTCGACGAGGTCGATGCGGGCATCGGCGGCGCGGTCGCCGTTGCCGTCGGCGAACGGCTCGCGCGCCTAGCAAACGATGCGCAGGTTATCTGCGTTACCCATCTCGCGCAGATCGCCGTGCATGCGCGTGCCCAGATCGTGCTCGAGAAAGTACCCCTCGGCGAAGGGACCGCGATTGCGCTCAACCCGGTCGCCGACGCGAGTGCGCGCGAAAGCGAGATCGCGCGCATGCTTTCCGGCGAACCGCACCGACAGGCGCTCGACCACGCACGCGAGATGATCGCGCGCGCCGCCGCTACGGGATCTGGTGAATCTTTAGGACGTTCGTCCCGCCCGCGCCGACCGGCATCCCGGTCGTGAAAGCGATGAGATCGCCGCGTTGCACGAAGCCCTCTTCTTGCATGCGGCGCTCGGTGACGTAGAGGAGCACATCGATCGAGGCGTATTGATCGATCAGCAGCGCCTCGACTCCCCAGACCAATGCGAGCCGCTGCGCGACCTTGCGATGCGGCGTGAGTGCGACGATGCGCGCGCTCGGGCGGAATGCCGCAATATGGTGTGCGGTGTTGCCGGTGGTCGTGCCGGTGACGATAAAAGGTATGCCGAGTTCGCTACTCGCTCTCGTCGCCGCTTCGGCGATCGAACTCGCGATCGTCGGCTCGCTCTTTTCCAACCGCCGATCGCGTAGCGTTGCATGCGGATAATGCTTCTCGACCTCGCGAGCGATCTCGGCCATCGTGCGAACCGCTTCGGTGGGGTACGAACCGCGAGCGGTCTCCCCGGAGAGCATGATCGCGTCGGTGCCGTCGAGGATGGCGTTGGCGACGTCGGCGACCTCGGCGCGCGTCGGGCGCGAATTCGAGGTCATTGATTCGAGCATCTGCGTCGCCGTCACGACCGGTTTGCTCGCGCGATTACAACGCGCGATGAGATCTTTCTGAACCAGCGGCACCTGCTCGAGCGGAATCTCGATACCGAGGTCACCGCGCGCAACCATGATCCCGTCTGCGGCAGCGATGATGCGATCGATATCTTCAAGCGCTTCGTGCTTCTCGATCTTGGCAAGAACGGGTACGCGCTTGCCGCGCTCGTTCATGAAGTTTTTTACGCGTTCGATATCGGCGACGCTGCGAACGAACGAGACGGCGACATAATCGACCTGTTGCTCGAGCCCGAATGCGAGGAACTCGAGGTCGCGATCGGTGACCGCGTCGATATTGAGGGATCCGTCGGGGTAGTTGATGCCTTGGCGCGCCCGGAGATCGCCGCCGAATTCGACGGTGGTGACGATGCGTTCGGCATCCTTTTCGACGATGCGCAGCGCGATCGACCCATCTTGAAGATAGATGCGTTTGCCGACCTCGACGTCGTGCGGAAGGGCAGCATACGAAACGCTAACGCCCTCCGCATCGCCGACACGATCGTCGACGTAGAGTTCGAAACGGTCGCCGCGTTCGAGGTGCACGCTCTCTTTGCCCTCGGCGAAACTTCCGGTGCGCACTTTCGGGCCGGGAAGATCTTGCAAGAGCGCGATGTGGATGCCGAGTTCGGCGGCGAGTTCGCGCGCCGTGCGAATAACGGCCGCATGTTCGTCCGGAGTGCCGTGAGAAAAATTCAGGCGAAAGACATTCGCGCCGGAGACCAGTAACGAGCGCATAACGCTTCGGTCGCGCGAGGCGGGGCCGATCGTTGCGACGATCTTCGTCCGTTTTTGCATGATCGGTTCCATCATCTTTGCGTTGCGCGCCCGAGATTGCAGGCTCCTGCGTGCTGCGGCGCGCAATACGCGTCGGAGCGATGAGCGAGCATTTGAGCGGTAACGACGACCGAAGCGAGCGACGCCGACGCCATGCGCTCAGCGCGTTCGGTTCGCTGCTCTTGCACGCGTTGATGGCGGCGACGCTCTTCACAATCTCGATCGCTCCCTCCGCAGAGCAACCCGAAGCAAACGCGAGCACAAGTACGGTGGTGATCGTCGAACGCATGGTCGCCGCGGTGAAAGCGAATCCGCGCCCGCAGCCGCCGCAGCCGAAGAGCCTCCCGCGCCCGCCGCAGCCGCCGCGCCCCCCGCATCAGCCGCGTCTGCTCTCGGTGACGCGCCCGAAAGCCTCGCCGAAGCCGCCGCCTCGCCCGATTCGCACGCCGCGCCCTTCGCCGGCACCGCCGCGCGCCGCGCCGCGCATCCGCCCGAGCGCCGCCCCGCTCGTCGCGCGGGTCGCTCCGCATCCAAGCCCCCAGCCGACACTCGCCCCGCGGCCCTCGCCGCGGCCGACGATGACGCCGCGCCCGATTCCCTCACCGCAGCCGACCCAGGTGCCCTCACCGGTGCCGACCGTCGCGCCCTCGCCGCAGCCGACCCACGCGCCATCGCCGGCGCCGCGACCGGTGCCCTCGCCGATGCCGCACCCGGTGCGCAGCGTCGCGACCCCCGGGCCGAAGCGCTCGGCGGCTCCGGAGGCAAAAGGGCCGGTCGCGCATCCCATCGCGGCTCCGCCGCGCCCGATCGCGGTCGCTCCGACCCCGAAGCCGCATTCGAAGCGTGGCGCCAACCCGTACCAGCAGCGACTCAATGCACTGATCCCCCACGTGCATGCGACCCCGAGAGGCATGACGCAGGTTCGGACGGTCTATCACCTCGGACGCAACCTTGGGCCGTCGCCGCCGAGCAGCGTGCTCGCGGCGACGAAGTTTCTCTATCGCCACAACGGCAGCGACGGGCAGATCGAGATGTGGGTGACCGGAGTCTCCCACCGCGGCCCGTTCACCGTCTGCCATGGGTGGTTAGTGCGCGTGCCGCCGCCGCGCTATGCCGCACCCCCGGGGCCGCTCGGCGGGGTCTTCGCCGGAGGGACGCGCCCATTTCTCAATCCGATGCGTGGCGGAGAACGACCGATCGTACAGGCGAACGTCTCCTACACCTGTAATCCCCACCTCCTCGAGCCGTTCACACCTCCTTCGCCGTAGCGAAGGAGCGCAGGCTTTTGCACTTCATTCGCTTTTCTTTAGAAAGTCGAGGATCGTTGTCAGCATGCAAGTATCTTGGCGCCTCGCGGCATTTTTTTTGGGGGTCTTTCTTTTCGCGGTGCCACACCGACTCGCCGCATCTCCAGGGCACCGTGTGACGCTACCAGGCGGCACCTCGGTCGCGTATCACGTTGTCGGAGATCTCTCTTCTGCGAATGCACGAGTGGGTGATACGTTTCCGATTCGGGCCGCACACAACGTCGTCGTCGATGGATGGGTCGTCATCCCACGCGGGGCGACGGGGCAAGGCGATGTCGTTGCGGTCGACCGTGCGGGCCCGCATGGGCACGCGGGAAGCTTGAAACTGCAGATGGACTGGATCTACGGCGCCGACGGCAACAAAATTCGCCTCACCGATCAAGACCGGACGGAGCACGGTAAAAGCGAGAAGGGGAAAGCATCGACGATTACCGTCGTTTCGGCGGTATTCTTAGGTATTCCGGGATTGTTCGCGCATAATTTCGTGCGCGGCAAAGATGTGACGATCGACGATGCACATACCTACCATGCGTTCGTCAACCAAAGCGTGTACGTCGCGGTCACGCGGCGCGGATCGGCCGTGCGCGGATTCGCCCCAGCGGCTGCGGCGACATCGACGCCGAAGCCTCTTGCAACCCGCCGCGGATGGGAGTAGCATAAAAACGTACCGACGCGATCGGTACAAGCACAACGCACGTCGTGCGCGTCACGCAGAAGGAGGGCGGTTTGTCACCGCAAGATCCACCGGGTCACCATCTCAGCGAGTCGCGCCACGCGTTGTAAGGCGTTCGCGTAGCGCCTAGGCAAGCCGGACTTTCCGGCAGGCGCGCGACCGCAGAGCGGAGATGATCCAAGCGAGGGGCGGCAGCCATAGGGTTGCGGCCCGTCGTTTTTTTGCGTAGAATGGGATGGTCGTTTCAAGAAGGAGCGTGGGCATGTCCCGCGCTTCGTTGCTTCCGGGGCGGCGCCATCGAAAAAGGGAAAGGAGGAGTCGGAGTTGTCGGAAGTTCAGCAAGCCTTCGAGGCGGTCGTTACCCAGCTCGAACACGACCCCGCCTTTGCCGATATCGAGGTCGTCACGCACAGCGTCGGCCGTCGTGGAGCGGGGCTCGCCCTCACCCTCACGATCGACCGGGTCGGTGGGGTCGATATCGGTTCCTGCGAGCGGGTCGCCGCGCGCGTGAACGAGGCCCTGGAGAGCTGCCCGGAGCCCTACTCCTTGGAAGTGGAGTCGGCGGGGCTCGAACGGCCGCTGCTCCGTCCGGGTGATTACCAACGCTTCGCCGGGAAGAACGCGCGTATCGTCACGACGCTCGCGATCGGGGGAGCAAAGACGCACCGCGGTACCCTGCGCGGTGTCTTTGGGAGCAACGTCGAACTCCTCACCTCCTCGGGGCCGCTCCCGATCCCACTCGCTGCCATCCGCAGCGCCAACCTCGAATACGACCCACGCGCCGACCTCGCCGCCAACAAGAGAGAACGCAAACGCCATGGCTAAACGCACGACTCGAAATACGAAAACGCAAGAAGAAGCTCCCGAAAGTCTCATCGACGTTCTACGCATCGTTGAAAAAGAACGAAACATCGGTTTTGAGATGTTGTTGGAAGCGCTCGAAGCAGCGCTGCTCAATGCGTACAAACGTCATTACGGCGCCGAAGCGAATGCAATCGTGAGCGTCGACCGGACAACAGGGGCGTACATGGTCTTCCATCGACGTGCCGTCGTTGCCGAGGTGGTCGATCCCAAGACCGAAGTCTCCATTCAAGAAGCCGGCGCGCCGTATCAAATCGGCGATTTCTTCGACGAGACGGTGCAGCCCAAAGATTTCGGTCGCATCGCCGCGCAGACCGCCAAGCAAGTGATCGTGCAGCGCATCCGCGAAGCGGAGCGCGATACCGTTTTTCATAAGTACGCGCGGCGACTGAACGATCTGGTCACCGGAACGGTGCAGCGCTACGAACAGCGCAACATGTACGTATTGCTCGAGGGCAAGGACGAAGCGGTGCTGCCGCAGTCCGAACAAGTTCCCGGCGAGATGTATCGCATCAACGACTTCGTGCGCGCGTACGTGCTCGACGTCAAAAAATCGGCGAAGGGACCGCAGGTCATTCTCTCGCGCGCCGCCGAGGGGCTCGTGCAGCGACTGCTCGAGGCCGAGGTGCCGGAGATCGCCGACGGACTCGTCGAAATTATGGCGATCGCGCGCGAAGCGGGAAGTCGTTCGAAGGTTGCGGTGCGCAGCACGCGTGCCGAGATCGATCCGATCGGCGCATGCTTGGGGCCGAAATCGAGCCGCATCGCCAACGTCACCGATAATCTGCGCGGTGAAAAGGTCGACATCATCAAGTGGGATGACGATGCGACGACCTTCATCATGAACGCGCTCGCTCCGGCGAAGGTCGTCGCGGTCGAGATCTTCGAAGAGGACGGCGT
>JAJYFM010000042.1 GCA_021790895.1 bacterium | reverse complement strand
AGTCCGCGCGCTCGCTCATCCATTTCGAGATCGGCGAGGGTAGCTGGCCCCGCGATGTGATGCCCAAGCAGGTCATCGTTGCGATGGCGCAGTTGAAGAAAGCTGCCGCACTCGTCAATCACGATCTTGGGAAACTCGACGCCGAGAAGACCAAGCTCATCGTCGCGGCTGCCGACGAAGTGATCGCCGGCAAACTCGACGCGCACTTCCCGTTGCGGATTTGGCAGACGGGCTCGGGCACGCAGACCAACATGAACGTCAACGAAGTGATCTCCAACCGTGCGATCGAGATCGCCGGCGGCGAGATGGGCAGCAAAAAACCGATCCACCCCAACGATCATGTGAACATGTCGCAGTCGAGCAACGACACCTTCCCGACGGCGATGCACATGGCTGCCGCCGAAGCGATGGTCGCGATGCTGCCTCCGGTGCAGAAATTGCGCGATGCTCTCGACGTCAAAGCGAAGGCGTGGAAAGATATCGTGAAGGTCGGGCGCACGCACTTACAAGATGCGACGCCGCTCACGTTAGGGCAAGAGTTCTCCGGCTATGTGACCCAGCTCGATCGGGCGATGGTCGCCTGTCGCGAAGCACTCGACCATCTCTACGATCTCGCGATCGGCGGCACGGCGGTCGGCACGGGGCTCAATGCGCACCCCGAATTCGCGAATCGCGCTTCGGCGAAACTCGCCGAACTCACGAAGCTCCCGTTCCGTTCGCATCCGAACAAATTCACGGCGCTTGCATCGCACGACGATTTCGTCTTCGCCTCCGGAGCGCTCAAGACGCTCGGCGCGGCACTGATGAAGATCGCCAACGACGTGCGTTGGCTCGGCTCCGGCCCGCGCGCCGGCATCGGTGAACTCGTCCTTCCCGAGAACGAGCCCGGTAGCTCGATCATGCCCGGAAAAGTGAACCCGACGCAGTCGGAAGCGATGACGATGGTCTGCGTTCAGGTCTTCGGCAACGATGTCGCCATCACGATGGGCGCGAGCCAAGGAAACTTCGAACTCAACGTCTTCAACCCGGTGATGATTTCGAACTTCCTCCACAGCACGACGTTGCTCCGCGACGCCTGCACGATGTTCCGCGAGCATTGCATCGAAGGTCTACAAGCCAACGAACCGGTGATCGCGAAGTATCTTGCCGAATCGCTGATGACGGTGACGGCGCTCTCGCCGAAGATCGGCTACGACAAGGCTGCCGAGATCGCGAAGAAAGCCCACCACGACGGCGCGACGCTCAAAGAGACAGCGCTCAAACTCGGTTACGTCACCTCCGACGAGTTCGACAAGATCGTCGTACCCAAGGAAATGACCTACCCGAAGTAAGACCACTCTTGCGAAATCAGAGAATGGCCGAGCAGTAACGCTCGGCCATTCTTGGTTTTCGGCGTGCTCGCAATGAGTCGCTACCGCACGAGATCGGTCATTCTGTAAGCGAGCCGCGCTGCGTCGGTCGGCGACATGCCGAGGCTCTTCACGAGGAGATCCGAATCGGCGAGTGAGACCGGCCCCATCGCCCGAAGTTCCCAGCGATTGTTTCGCAGTTGGAGCAGTGCTTCGCCCCCCGTCTCGCCGTTGTTGTAGTAGAGAAGAGCATTCGTGCCGGCAATTGCGACCTCACGAACGGCCGCGTTGGGAGGAGCGCCGCCTGCCTTTGCAAAGCGAGTCAAGAATGCCGAGGTCGCCGAACGCGCTCGATCGAGGCATTGACGTTTCGGCACGCAGAGGTCCGAAAAGGTCGCCGCTTCATTTTTCTTCATGGAGGTGACAAGCGTGCGGGCCACGGCGAGAGATAGGCGAAATCCAGAGGAAAGCCAGCGAATGGAGTTCATACTCCCTCCGCCCATGCCAAGAACCTTCCAGCGATCGTTTTTTCGTTGAAGCATCGCCTCTCCGCCACTCTCCCCCACCGTGTAATCGGCGAGCGCGAAATTCCCGTCGCGAGCGATCGGAGCTACGACCGGGGCAAACATAAAGCGATCCTGGGCCATGCTTTCGTGTTCGACCGCGAAGGCGATCTCTTGCGATGTGCTGCGGCACTTGCCATCGCGATTGCAACCCTGAAGGCTCGCTCCAATGCGGTAGCCATGGATGAGGGCGCGGGCAATGGCGGGCGAAAGACCCGGAGCGGTACGGGTCAGCGTGGCGGCCGTATAGCTCAGCGGGAGTTGACGGACGAGTATCCATTCGTGCACGCTCTTGCGTGCGAGGAATGTGCCGCCTTCGTTCTGCGAATTGTGTGCAATCGATTGACGAGTTGGTTGCGCGAACCACTCGACGATTGCAAACGACTTGACGATGTCGATACTTTCAACGTCGATATTCTGTGGATGAATTCGTGGCGCAAGTCGATGGACGATCTGGATAAGCGCGTCGATATCCCGAAGCCTCTCCGGCTGCCCCGGATGGGCGGCAAGTGCCGTTCGAATACCGAGAAGGCCGAAGGCGATCGCTAGTGCGACCGCAAGTCCACGCCGAACGCGTCGCCTCATACGCCGCCGGAGCGTTCGATCAGCGCGATCTCTTCGCGGTGCGCTTCATCGATCGCTTCTTCGCGACCGCGCATCATCGATATCCCTGCGGCGACCAGCGCGAGTGCGGCGAAGGCGAAGAGGACATCGTGAATGCCCGCGAGCAGATCTGCGCGCGGCGCATCGAGCGTATCGCGGAAGTGGCCGTAACTCGCGATCGCCCACGAAAGTAACGAAGAGGCGACCGCAACGCCGAGGCTCGTTCCCAACGTTCGCGTGACGTTGAGGACGCCGCCTGCTGCACCGAGTCGATGCATCGGTGCCGCTCCCATGATCGCGCTGTTGTTTGGGGAAGTGAAAAGCCCCTGACCGATTCCGAAGATCGCGAGCAGTGCGGTGACGGCGATGAGCGAGCCCGGTGCGCCGTCGAGTGCGAATGCTAATCCAACGAGTGAGAGCGCTGCAATTGCCATGCCGATTGCGGTGAGCCAGCGCGGGCCGAGTCGATCGGAGAGTGCGCCGGCAAAGGGCGCAATGATGCCCAGCGCGATGGGGATCGTCGCCAAACGAAGACCGGCGGCGAATGGCGCGTCGTGATAGCCGCCTTCAAGGGCGAACGGCACCAATAAGAAGACGCCGAAGAGTAGGCCGTACGAAATCAAGCCGGCGAGATTTCCCGCGCTAAACGCGTGCGATTGAAAGAGTGTGAGATCGATGAGCGGCGGCTTGGCCCGGCGTTGATGGAGCACGAACACAACGATCAGCGCGATTCCGGCGAGCGCGCACCCGATAAAGAGTGGCGATGCGAGCCCCCAACTCGGCGCTTCGCTTAACGCGATCAGCACCAGTGCAAGTGCCGGCGTCAACAGCCATGCTCCGAGCCAATCGAAGCCGCGATCGTGAAGATGCATACCCTCGGTGCGCGGAAGAACGAACCAGCCGAGAATCGTGCCGATGATGCCGGCGGGAACGTTGATCCAGAAGACCCAGCGCCAACCGATCGCTTGAATGAGCAGACCGCCGAGCGCCGGCCCCAGCGATAGCCCGATCGCCTGCGCTGCTCCCTGAATGCCGATCGCTCGGCCGCGGCGTTGCGCCCCCGCCGCAGCGGTAATGATCGCGACGCTATTGGCCTGCAACAGCCCCGCGCCGATCGCTTGCAAAACGCGCGCGGCGATAAGGATGCCGAGTGAATGCGCGAAACCGCAGAGCCCCGAGCCGAGAATGAAGACGAGGAAACCGCCGGTGTAGAGGAGTTTTCGGCCGTAGATATCGGCGAGTCGGCCGAAGATCGGCAGCGTCGAGGCGAGGACGAGTAAATACGCAAGCGAGACCCAACTGACGTCGGCGAGCGAGGAGCGAAACGTCGTCTGCAGCGTCGGCAGCACCAGTTGCGCGATGCTCGCATCGAGCTGCCCCATAAACGCGCCGATGCAAACGGTTCCGACGACGAGCCACGGATAGCTCTCCATGCGCGCCAGTGAAGCAAGCGGGCCGGGCTCCCAATGCGTCGAGGGGGGCGATGTCGGCGTACTATCGTTCATTGCCGTCTAGCGTACCCTTCAGATGACGTGCGTGTCACGCAGCAACATCGCAGCTGCGGCGAGCAAAAGCGCGAGCGAGACGACGCCGAGCAACTGCGCAGCATGGAGCCGAGCGCCGATACGAGGGCCGAGCGTCCCGCCGACGATTCCGCCGAGAAAGAGCGGAATCGCGCGGAGAAAATCGACGTCGCCTGCCGCGGCGTGCGCGACGAACGCGATCGGCGATGTGAGCGCGATGGCGAACTGTGAGGTTGCGGTGATGCTGTGTATGGGGACGTCGGAGAAATAGGCGAGCGACGGAACGATCGCAATGCCGCCGCCGATGCCGAAGAGGCCGCCGAGAATGCCGGCACTAAAACCGGCGAGTAGCGATACGACCGGGTGCATCGTCCGCGGAGCTCCGTCGCGATTCGTTCCCGCGAGCGCTAATCGCGAGCGGCGCAGTCCGAAATCGATCGCGACCCCGACGACGAGCGCGGCGAAGAGCCAGTCGAAAATTGGGCTCGCGATCTCTTCGACGATGTGCGAGCCGAGAAGTGCGCCCGGAATTGCACCGGCGGCCACCAAGAGCCCCACGCGCACGTTGATGCGCCGGGCGCGAAAGTTTGCAATCGTGCTGCTTGCTCCATTTGCGACCACCATCGCAAGCGACATTCCCGCGGCTTGGGCGGGGGCAAAACTAAATGCGAGCCGGAGAATCGGCACCATGAGAAAACCGCCGCCGAGCCCGACCATCGAGCCCAACGCGCTCGCGGCGATTGCCGCGAGGAAGAGCGCGAGGTCGACGATCACGCCGTCGGTGCTTCGGCCGGAGCCTCGCGGGTCGGTACGACGACGTCGAAGATGCGCAGCGGTTCGACTTTTCCTTTGACGGTGACGGGATCGAGTTCGCTGACGGCGATCAGATCGCGCACTTCGTTGTAGGTCGTCTCGCTGATGATGATCTGGCCGCCCTTGGCGACGTTGTAGAGACGCGCCGCGGTGTTGACGTTATCGCCGATCACCGTGTAATTCATCCGCGAACTCGCGCCGAGGTTCCCCATCACCACTTCGCCGGTGTTGATGCCCATGCCGACGGTGAAGACCTTGCGCCCCTGTGCCGACCATTTGTCGGCGAGTTCGGCGATGCGTTGCTGTTGCTCGATGGCGGCCAGGACGGCGTTTTTTGCGTCATCGGGGGTTTGATAGGGCGCGGAAAAAACCGCCATGACGCAGTCGCCGATGAATTTGTCGACGTAGCCGCCGTACTTGAAAATGATCTTCACCATCTCTTCGAAATACTCGTTGAGTTGATGGTAGATATCTTCGGGGCTCATCGTCTCCGACATCGCGGTAAATCCGCGTATATCGCTGTAGAAAATCGTCGATTTGACGCGTTTCCCTTTGAGCGAGAGCGCCCCGGAGGGATCCTCGGAATCAAGAATCTCGGCGACGACCGCCGGGCTGACGTGCATGCCGAAGAGATTCGTGACGATACGGCGTTGCGAACCTTCGAGAATCGTTCTGAATGCGGCGACGAACGTGACGGCGAGAACCATCGCCACGACGACGTGGATGAAATCGAACCAGACGAGTTGGCGAACGAAAATCGCCATATCGATCCACCCATAAGCAAGGATCGTTGCCGCCGAAACCACGAGCGCGATACCGAAGCGTGCCGACATGAGAAAGAATGCAAGAAGAAGCGGGAGAACGACGATTAAGGTAATGTCGACCCAGGTCGGCAGCGTTTTGATGTAGATTCCGCGCAACATCTGGTCGGTAAGCCGCGCGTTAACATAGACTCCCGGCATCTTGCCGCGCGCGGTAATCACGAAGTCGCCGAGGGCCTGCGCGGTCGCTCCGATATAAATCAGCCGCCCTTTGACGAAAAGGCGTAGTTGCGAGATCGGCACCGTCAACGCATCCGCAAGCGACATCTGCCCCCCGCCGATGAACGTCGGAGCGGTGCTCTGCTCGCTGCCGACGCGACCGCTCACCGCTTGGGTCGAGGCGTAATGCGGCGGAAGTAATAGAATGCGCCCGTGCAGTCGCGGGACTTTTTTGAAGTCGATCGTGTGCCCGAGATAGGTCTGCGCCGCCGCCGCCGCGAGCGAATAGAACGTCTCATCGGAGAAGAAGCCCGTGCCGCTCGTGCGAATCTTCGGGAATTGCCCCGATGTATAACTGCCGACGCTATCGGAACTCGAAAAACCCATCGCTGCGGTATGCTGCGCCAAGACGGGAATCACGGGTTCGATGCCGATCTGCCCGGTCGTCGTCGTATTGAGCACGTAGGCGAGCACCGTTGGAATCTTCGCGATCGCTTTGCCGAAGATTGCATCCTGGCGAGCGCTCGGGCTGGGGTCGAGGAAATCGATATCGAAGACGACGGTTTTCGCCCCGGCTTTTGCAAGCCGATCGAGCAGCTTCCCGTAGACGCCTCGGCGGAAGGGCCAGGTTCCAAGCCCCGCACTGGTGTGCCCGCTCAGCGAATAATCGTCGAGCGTGATCATTGCAAGATTGTTGTTTGGGCGTCCGTAGCCCGGATTTTTTAGGCCGATGCGATCGGAGTGGGCGAGAACCGTAATGTGCGCGATGTAGTCGGCGAGTCGCGAGAGCTGCGGATTTTGCGAGTAGAAAGTCGCGATACCGATGCCGCTCGCGACGAGTGCGAGCGCTAATGCGATGCCGAGCGGCTGCAGTTTCTTCTTCACGGTCTGCCCTCTCCGGCGCGAACGCCGACGGCGCTATTAGTTCACGCGGCCGATATAGCGTCGATCGCGCGTGTCGATTCGAATGACGGTGTCAGGTTCGATGAAGAGCGGTACTTGGACGGTCGCGCCGGTCTCGAGCTTCGCCGGCTTCGTCGTATTCGTCGCGGTATCGCCCTTGAAGCCCGGGTCGGTCTCGACGATGCGCAGTTCGACGTGCGGCGGAAGTTCGACGCCGATCGCCGTCCCATCGTGGAACTGAACGTCGACGGACATGCCGTCTTTCAAGAAGTCGGCTGGACCACCGATGAGCTCGCGCTGGATCGTGACGTTCTCGAACGACTCTTGATCCATAAAATGGAAGCCTTCGTCGTCGTTATAGAGCATCTGCATCGTCCGATTGTCGAGCGTCGCCCGTTCGACTTTTTCACCGGCACGGAACGTGCGCTCGACCGTCGCTCCGGTGCGGACGTTCTTGAGACGGGTGCGAACGAAGGCCGACCCCTTGCCGGGCTTCACGTGGAGAAATTCGATCACGGTCCAGAGGTTGTTGTCCAACAGAATCGTGACGCCATTACGAAAATCGTTCGATGAGATCATAGCCCGCCACAATACGGGCCGAACCTCGCGAAGCCCTGTGCGCCGAGCGAACGGACGAGTGCGAGAAAAGTCTCTCATGCGGCGTCGGCCCGGGCGAGAACGGCGATTTCGAGATGGCTCCGGGCCCAGCCCGTCCGGCGAGGAGCTGTCGGCCGACGATCTTCCCTCCCGAACAGGGTCTCGACCCGCTCTAACGATTTTTCGTGACGCGTCCCTTCAAAAATGGGATCGGGTTCTCGGTGCCGGTACGTAATCGTTCGATATTTTCGCGGTGACGGAAGATGATGAGTACGGCCACCGCAACGCCGTAGAGCGTCTCCCAAAGCGAACGCGTGAAGAACGCCAGCGAAGGAATGACGAGTACGCCGGCGAGCATCGAACCGACCGAGGAGTACGGCGTCAGGACGAGTGCGCCGAGCAACCAACCGGCGACGGCGAACGCAACGGCGATTGGGCTAAGCGCGAGCGTCGCTCCGAGCATCGTGGCAACGCCTTTGCCGCCGTTGAATCGGAGCCACGGAGAGAAGCAGTGGCCGAGAACCGCTGCCATTGCGGCGATCGCATCGATCGCCGCGCCGCTTCCGAAGCGCGCGGCGAGCAGCACCGGGAGCGCGCCTTTCGCGACGTCGAGCAATAAAACGGCGACGGCGCCGCGCGTTCCCAGCGATCGCAGTGCGTTCATCGCTCCGATATTCCCCGAGCCCTGCGCGCGGATATCGGTGGAGAAAAAGACGCGCCCGACGATGAGTCCGAACGGAATCGAACCGATAGCGAAGGCGAAGATCGCTATGACTGCGTCGGCCATGTCGTTTCCTCGCGTTCTTCACTGCGGCGCGGGCGGAATTCAATCGTCACCGGCACGCCCTCGAAATCGTATGCTTCGCGAATCGTGTGCTCCAGGAAGCGCCGATAGGAAGGCTGCACCAGGTCGGGATCGTTGCAGTGCATGATAAAGAGCGGCGGATGCGCCGCAACCTGTGCGGCATAGAAGATACGCAGCGCTTTTCCGCCGGAGATCGGTGCCGGGTGCGCCATCACCGCATCGCGGATGAGAGCATTGAGTTGCCCCGTCGGCGCGCGTCGGTCGAGGTTTTCGCAGACGTGAGCGACCAGCGGCATCAGCCCACCGAGTTTTCGGTGCGTCATCGCCGAGAGAAACGTGATCGGTGCGAAGCGCGCGAAGGGCAGCATATCGTAGATCGCGTTCTTGAGATCGCCCTGTTGGTACTCGCCCTGCTCGCGGACGATATCCCACTTATTGCCGACGAGAATCACGCCCTTGCGCTCTTCGATGGCCAAGCCGACGAGCCGGCGATCTTGCGCCGTAATGCCGTGCATCGAATCGAAGACGACCAGCGCGATATCGCAGCGTGCCAGCGCGTTGAGACTGCGCAGCGTTGCATAGTATTCGATATCGCCGATTGCCTCGGGGCGTTTGCGCATTCCGGCGGTATCGACGAGCCGATATTTTCCGCCGCGCCAGATCAACTCGGTATCGATTGCATCGCGGGTCGTGCCCGCCACGTCGGAGACGATCGCGCGTTCTTGGCCGACGAGTGCATTGAGGAGCGAGGACTTGCCGACGTTGGGGCGGCCGACGATCGCCAGCGATATTTCATCGCTGCGCATCGCATTCGGGGTGTTTTCGGGGAGCGCTTCGACGATGCGGTCGAGCAGATCGCCGGTTCCTTCACCGTGGATCGCCGAGACGACGATCGGAACGCCGAAGCCCAGGCGCGAAAACTCCGCGGTCGCGCTATCGGCAGCGTTCGGGGACTCCGCCTTATTGGCGACCAGGATGATTTTCCGGCGAATGCGCCGGAGGATCGTGGCGACCTCTTCATCGAGTGGGTTCGCCCCCTCCCGAGCATCGACGACGAAGAGAATCGCATCGGCGGCCGCGGCCGCCGCCTCGGCCTGTCGGCGGGTCGTTTCGGCGAAGGCATCCCCATGAGCGACCGCCGCCTCGGCGTCGATGCCGGCGGTATCGACGAGGTTAAAGGTGCGCCCCTGCCATTCCGCGAGGGCGTAGAGCCGGTCGCGCGTGACGCCCGGGGTGTCCTCGACGATCGCCAGGCGAGCGCCGACGAGCCGGTTGAAGAGCGCGCTCTTCCCGACGTTGGGGCGGCCGACGATGGCGACGGTCGCCGGTTCGACGCGCGCGAGAACCGGCGCCTCCGATGCTTCTAAATCCACCGGCGGGAGATTAGCGGTCCGGTCGGAGTTTGCCCGCCTCGCGCCGAACAGAGGCGTTCTTCCATGGCTGCACTCTATATTGAGACCTTCGGCTGTCAGATGAACGAGGCCGATTCCCAAGAGATCGCGCAGCGCGCAAGCGCCGCGGGGTACGCGATCGTCACGCGCCCCGAAGATGCGCAGGTCGTGCTGCTCAATACCTGCACCGTGCGCGATAATGCCGAACGTCGCGCCTACGGGCGGATGAATCACTTCCGAGCGCTCAAAAGCGCCGACCCAAGCGTGCGCATCGTCGTCATGGGCTGCCTCGCCGAACAGGATCGCGACCGCATGGCGAAGCTCGCGCCGCACGTCGATGCGATCTACGGCACAAAAGAATTACGCGCGCTCGGCGATCGCCTCGAACGCTGGCGCGAAGATTTCGGGGAAGATCCCGATCTCGAAGCGATCGAGCAGCGCGCTTTGCTCGAACCGATGGGCGGCACCGCCGACGGCGTCATCGATGCCTTCTCGCATCTGCGCGCCTTCGTAAACGTGCAACGCGGCTGTTCGTATTATTGTTCGTTCTGCATCGTGCCGCACGTGCGCGGGCGCTTCGATCACCGCCCCGCTGCGGAGATTCGTGCCGAGGTCGCCGAGAAGATCGCCGCTGGCGCGCGCGAGGTGATGCTCGTCGGTCAGACCGTCAACGCCTGGCGCGATCCCGCCGAGGGAACCGATTTTCTCGAGCTCGTTCGCTCGGTCGCAGCGTTACCGGGCTTGGAGCGCCTTTCGTTCATCTCGCCGCACCCCAAGGATTTCACCGAAGCGACGATCGCCGGATTCGCCGAGGTCGCCGCGCTCGATCCGCGGATTCACCTGCCGATGCAGTCGGCGAGCGATCCCGTGCTGCGACGGATGAATCGAAAATATACGCGCGCGCAATTCGATGAACGCGTGGCATGGATAACCCGGTATCTTCCCGATTGGGCGATCACCACCGATATCATCGTCGGATTCCCCGGCGAGAGCGATGCCGATTTCGAAGCGACCTTGGCTTACGTTCGCAGCGGCCTCTTCGCCAATGCGTATTCCTTCATCTATTCGATTCGGCGTGGAACGCCGGCTGCGAATTGGGAGCAAGTTCCTCGTGACGTCGCGCACGAACGCTTCGAACGGCTCATCGCCGCGCAGAACGATGCCAGCACCGCATACCACACGCGCAAAATCGGGCGTATCGAACGCTGTCTCGTCGTCGGGCCCTCGAAGAAAGATCCGACGCGGTTAACGGCAAAGGCGCTCGACAACGTGACTGTCAACGCACCGATGCCCCCCGATTACGATGCAGCGCTCTACGCGCGCGAGCCCTGGCTCGATATCGAGATCGCCACGGCGCACGTGTGGGGAAACTCCGGCAGCATCCGCGGACGGGCCGCGCGTTTTGCCGACCGCGGCTCGCCGGTCGCCCTGCCGGTACTCTCGCTTTTATGATCGATGGTTAGGCGACCTCACGCGTGAGTGCACCGACAAAACGCTCGCCGATGATCGAGCAGTATTTCGAAATGAAGGCGCGCAACCCCGAGGCGATTCTGCTTTCGCGCGTCGGCGACTTCTACGAAGCCTACGGCGAGGATGCTGAAACGATCTCGCGCGCGCTGCAGATCGCGTTAACCGGGAAAGATTCCGGCAGCGGCACGCGTGTCGCGATGGCCGGCGTGCCGCACCACGCGCTCGATAACTATCTGCGTCGACTCGTCGACCAGCGCTTCGTCGTCGCGCTCGCGGAGCAGATGGAGGAGCCGCGCCCCAATAAACTCGTGCGTCGCGATATCGTGCGCGTGGTAACGCCGGGGACGCTCGTCGAGGAGCATCTCCTCGACGGGAAGCGCAACAATTTTCTCGCCGCGCTGAGTTTTCTCGACGATACCTTCGGCCTGATGTATTGCGACGTTTCGACCGGCGAGAGCTTCGGCACCGCATTTGCCAACGAGCTCGGTGAAGAAGAACTCGTCGCCGAGCTCGCGCGCATTGCGCCTGCGGAGATCGTCTTCGATATTCCCGAAGGCGGTTATGCGGCGCTCCGGCAGCAGATCGAAAATCTCGGCGCGCGCATCGCGACGTTGCCGATCGGTGGCGCCTCGGCACGCGCGGTCGATGCCGTGGCGGGGTTTTCGCTCGTCGAATCGCTCGCCATGGCGCGCGCGGGTGAGGTGCTCGACCGCTTTCTCGCGCGCACCGGCATCGTTACCGACGGGACGGCGTTGCGAGCGCGCACGGAGTATCGTCGCGATGCGGCGCATGTCGCGATCGATCCCTCGACACGCAAACATCTCGAGTTGCTCCGCGCCGAAGGGGCGAACGACCGCGCGACGTTGTTGGCGACGCTCGACGGCTGCGCGACCTCGATGGGCTCGCGGCTGCTCGCTCGGCGCATCTCCGCCCCCTCGGTCGACCGCGCGAAAATCGAACGCCGCCTCGACGATATTGCGGCGCTCGTCGAAACGCATTCACTGCGCGGAAACCTGCACGAAATTCTTCGCCGTTGTTTTGATTTGGAACGAATCGCGCAAAAGATCGCTCTTCGGCGCGCGAATCCACGCGATCTCGCCTCGTTACGGCGCACGCTCGAAGCGATGGTCGAGATTCCCTCGCTCTTGCCCGAAGCGCTCGCACGTCGTCGCGCGGCGTTGGTGGGCTTCGATGCAGTGCTCGCCGATCTCCACGCGACGCTCGTCGAAGAGCCGCCGGCACGGCTGAGCGACGGCGGAGCGATCCGCCCCGAAGCCGATCCAGAACTCGCCGAATGTATTTCCTTGCGCGGGGATGCGCGCGGACGCATCTCGGCGTTGGAGGAGCGCGAACGCGAACGCACCGGAATCAAGAGCCTCAAAGTGAAGTACGCGAGCGCCTTCGGCTACGCTATCGAAGTTGGGCATGCCTATGCCGCGCGCGTTCCGACGGAGTATGTCCGTCGCCAGACGCTTGCAGGAAGCGAACGCTACACGACGCCGGAGCTCAAAGATCTCGAGAGCGCGATCGCGAGCGCGCAGAGCCGACAGGAGCGCATCGAACAACGCCTCTTTGCCGAGCTCGTCGAACGAATCGCGTTGGAGGCCGATGCGCTCGCCGCTGCGGGCGCCGCGCTTGCGGCGATCGACGTTAGCGTTGCGTTGGCGGAAAAATCCGCCGAACGCGGCTACGTGCGCCCGACGTTTCTCGACGAGTCGCGCATCGAGATCGTCGACGGACGTCACCCGGTCATGGAGGCGGTCGTGCAGCGGCGCTTCGTCCCTAACGATACGCGCCTGCTGGAAAAAGAGCATCGCTTCATTCTGTTGACCGGACCGAATATGGGTGGAAAGTCGACCTATCTGCGCCAGATCGGTTTGTTGACGATCCTCGCGCAGATCGGCTCGTTCGTGCCGGCGAAGAGTATGAAACTCGGGATCGTCGACCGCATCTTCACGCGCATCGGTGCCGGCGACGACCTTGCATCGGGGCAATCGACCTTCTATATGGAGATGGCCGAGGCGGCGAATATCCTCCGTCGCTGCACCGCACGCTCGCTCTTGCTCGTCGACGAGATCGGTCGCGGTACCGGAACGATCGACGGGCTCGCGATCGCGCAGGCGATCTGCGAATATATTCTCGCGCTCGGCGACGGCGCGCCGATGACCTGTTTTGCAACGCATTTCCACGAACTCTGCGCGCTCGCCGAGCATTGGGCGGGGGTCGCGAACTATCACATCACCGCCGTTGAAAATCTCGGGCGCGGGAATGCACCGGTCTTTTCGCATCGCGTGCAGCCGGGAAGTTCGTCGCGCTCGTTCGGCATCGAGGTCGCGCGCATGGCCGGTCTTCCAACCGGTGTCGTCGAGCGCGCACAAGAGATCGCCGAAAATCTCGGCGCCGGCCCCGACCTCGAGACGCGGGTTCCGATGCGAAAACGTCCGAACGCGACCGAGAGCCGCGAACAGTTACGGCTGCTGTAATGGCGCAGATCGCAGCGCTCGACGAACGGACGATCGGGCAGATCGCCGCAGGTGAGATCGTCGAGCGTCCGCTCTCGGTAGTGAAGGAGTTGGTGGAGAATGCCGTCGATGCCGGCGCATGCCGCATCGAGGTGTCGTTGCAACGCGGCGGCATCGCGCGCATCGAAGTCGACGATGACGGCGTCGGCATAACCTTTGCGGATCTGGCGCTCGCACCGGCGCGGCACGCGACGAGCAAATTGCGTGACGCGGAGGATCTGCAATCGGTTGCAACGCTCGGCTTTCGCGGTGAAGGGCTCGCAAGCATCGCTGCAGTAGCGCGATTGACGATCGTTTCGCGCACCCGCCAGGAAGAGATCGGAGCGAAGATCGTTGCCTATGGCGAAAGCATCGAACCCGTCGTGAAGATCGCCGCTCCGGTGGGGACGAGCGTCGTCGCCGAAGGTCTCTTTGAGAACGTGCCGGTGCGACGCGAGTATTTGAAAGCCCCGGGAACGGAGTTCGCGCGCATCAACGCTTGGCTGAGCGCCTTTGCGCTCGCCTATCCCGAAATCGCGTTTCTCTTGCGCAACGACGGCGAGCAGCAGTGGGCGATGCCTGCGACGAGCGAGGCGCGGGAACGGCTCGCAGCGGTCTTCGGGCGCGCAGCGGCGCAGACGATGTTGGAGATCGACGGCGCGGCGGCGGCATCGATGCACGGAAAACTGCGCGGCTTTATCAGCGCACCCGGCAACGAACGCGCCGACCGACGCATGCAACTGCTCTTCGTGAACCGACGCCTGTTGCGCAGCTCGCTGCTCGCCGGAGCCTGGAGCGCCGGCTACCAAACGTTTGCGATGATCGGTCGGCAGCCGTACGGCGTGCTGATGCTCGATCTCCCGCCCGAGCACGTCGATGCGAACGTCCACCCGACAAAGAGCGACGTTCGGCTGCGCTTCGGCTCGCAGGTCGCCGATAGCGTTCGGCACGCGCTCGCGGCGACGTTACGTGGCGATGCGCGCGAACGTTTGGCGCAAAGCCTTCGCGCCGATCCCGATAACGGCATCTCGCTTGCTCCCGCAGAGTCCTACGAACAGGCGCAACTCTTGCCGATCGATTCCGTCTCCGCACATGCCGGGAGCACGGGAACGAGCGGACTGCGCGTGCTCGCGCAGATCGATAGCACCTACATTCTCGCAAGCGACGGCAGCACGATTCTGCTCGTCGACCAACATGCAGCGCACGAACGCATCGCGTACGAACGCATCGTCGCAGCCGCTGCGGCGCATGCACCGAGCGAGCCGCTGCTCGTGCCGACGATCCTCGAACTCGATATCGCGCAGAGCGAGCGGCTCGAGAGCGCGCTCGAATCGCTGCGCGACGGGGGGCTCGCGATCGAGCCTTTCGGCGAGCGGAGCTTCCGGATCACCGCGACCCCTGCCGGTTACGGCGCGCGGGCGTTCGATATTGCGGGCTTTCTCGACGATCTCGCCGACGAAGCGCCGCAACGCGACCTACGAGAGCGGGTCTGGGCTTCGCTTGCGTGTCACTCGGTAACGACGGCGGGCGAACGGCTCGCATTTACGGAGATGGTGCGCTTAGTCGAGGATCTTCAGCAGTGCGCCAATCCGATGCATTGCCCGCATGGGCGCCCCACCATGCTACGCATAGAGCCCGAGATGGTGGCACGGCTCTTCAAACGCGCGTGACCGATCTCTGCGTGATCGTCGGCGCGACGGCGTCGGGGAAGAGCGAGGTGGCGATGCGCATCGCTCGTGCCGTCGGCGGCGAGAT
>JAJYFM010000041.1 GCA_021790895.1 bacterium | reverse complement strand
CTCTCCAGCGTTGCCAAAGCTCCGCTTTCTGCGATGGGGGAAGACCTGGCCGTCCTGTACGAGCCACTCGCAATACCTCCAATGTCGGTCATCGGCGTAGTGTTGCGTTGACCCCTTGAATCCGCCGGAGCAAAAATCCCAATCTCCGTCGAACGAAACGGCCAGAGCATTTCGGTAACGGTCGATTTTCCAGCAACCTCTGCCTCGGCGACGCATGCACGTGGCCGGGGCAAGGCGTAGTGAGCCCGGCGAGCTATACTCCGCCTCGCAAAGGCCACACACAGGTAGCGGCCGGGGGAAAATTCAACGCACCGGCGACAAGGGTTGCCGTCGCCAATCGATAATATGACCCCCGATGAAATCGAATATTGTTTTGCTATTTCGCTCGTTTTCTGTTCCCGTCATCGGATTCGCGCTCTTTCTGACGGGCTGCGGCGGCGGGTCAAACGTTTCGCCGAACGCAGGGATCGGGCCGACACAGCCTGGTTTTATCACCGAGATTCCTCACGTCATTCCCTCCGGAGGCCAGTTGATGTATATCGTCAAGGGCCCCGACGGCAATCTTTGGTTTACCAACGGGCTTCCGCAAATTGGGCGGATCACACCTAGCGGAGTCGTTACGATCTTCGCGCACGGAATTAGCGCGAACGCGTATCCCGTCAACATCACCGCCGGCCCCGACGGGAATCTCTGGTTCACAGAGGCCAACGTTGAGGGTATCGGCCGCATAACACCAACCGGCGTCGTGACGGAATTTAGAGCGGGCATCAGTACGCAAGCGGGGCTCAACAGTATCGCGGCGGGCCCCGACGGCAATATTTGGTTCACCGAAATCTCCGGCAATCGTATCGGACGCATCACACCGAATGGGGTGATAACGGAATTCTCGAAGGGCATCAGCCCGAATGCTGAGCTTGAGGACATCACCGCCGGCCCGGACGGCAATATGTGGTTCACCGAAGCAGGCGGCAACCGCATCGGCCGAATTACACCGAGCGGCGTCATCACCGAATTCACGAACGGCATCAGCAATTCCGCAGGGCCGTTCGATATAACGGCAGGCCCTGACGGAAACCTTTGGTTTACCGAGTTCAACGGCGATCGCATCGGTCGTATTACGCCGAGCGGCACCGTCACTGAATTCTCTTCCGGAATGACGAAGTACTCGTACCCAACGTCCATCGCAGAGGGGCCCGACGGCAATCTTTGGTTTACCGAAAGTCTTGCCGATAAAATCGGTCGTATGACGCCGACGGGGACCCTCACCGAATATTCCTATACGCTGCCGGACGAAGCCGACCCAAACAGCATCACGCCCGGTCCCGATGGGAATATGTGGTTTGTACTCGAGAATGTCGGCGAGATCGGAAAAATCACCGTCTACTAGGGGTCGGGATTGCGTTCAAGGGGCTGTAAACAAGAGCCAACGCCCCCGAAAAGAGGACGCGCAAGAGCGCCTTCGAAGCACGACAGGCAATGAAGGCTCTTGCACGCGCAGTACTCTTCCTTGTCTCCATCAGCCTACTCAGCGCTTGTCATGCCGATATTCTCTATCGACTTGACGTCCATTCAAATAACACGACGACGTTGACGCTGCGCGAAACCTTCGATAGCGCACTTTATCAGATGGCTCTTGGAATCGGGAAAACCGATCCATTCGGACTCGATGATGCCCGTAAGGCCGGGTGGAGCGTATCTCAACGCAGGCTTCCGAATGGGAGTCACGTGATAGAGCTTCGCCGCTTGATTCCCACGGCAGCTCTATCCAACGCATTCGCTGAAGTCGTTCAACACATGCCGGGGACCGGACCGATCGGGGCCCCAAACGTAGAAATTGCGAAGCGGGCTAATTTTTTCTCAGACACCTATTCAGTACACGCGGTTCTTCCGGCGATGATTGCCAACGGCAGATCTTCGAAGACGCCGTTTTCAAGCATGGGTACTGCGATAGGGGAATCGATGCTCGGTTTATATTTCCAGCTTCGCGCACCAGGCGCAATTATGGAAACAAATGGTGCTCGCCTCAAGAACGGGTACGTACAATGGCGTCTGAACCCGAATGCGCCAACACCAATTTCTTACGTCGTCAAAGCGCCTGCCGTAGAGAACATCACGGGAGCGATTATTGCGATTATTCTCGTGCTCATCGCTTCGATCGCATTCTTGATCAAGCGACGCCGTATGTCGGCAGCGTAAACACAGCCGTAGCGCTCCCCTCGTTCCTTTTCGTTGTATTTCATCACAACATTACGCCCATTTCGAAAATACGATTCTAGTAAGTGACTTGGACTTTCCTTAGGTTTCTACTCGTTGATGTTCGGGTCTGCTTTCGCCGTCTACACTACAGCAAAAGTGCTCAAGGATTTCGCACCTCGCTCGAAATTCTGAGATCGAAACAGAAAAACCGCCAAACGAAAAACTTGGCGGTTTTTATATGGAGCCGACGAGCGGACTTGAACCGCTGACCTGCTGATTACGAATCAGCTGCTCTACCAACTGAGCTACGTCGGCACGTGGAGACCGAGCCCGGCTATTCTGCGCGACCCGCGCGTTAGCCCTCCCGGTCGTGGAAGGTTCCTCGTTGCGCGCCCTCTTCGAGCTCGAGGTCATCCAGCAGATAATAGACGATCTTGCGGTCGTCGAAACCGACCTTTGCCAGGTGCTTCCCGTCGATCTCGACGACCTCGTGAATGTGCCCGGGGACGCCGATGTAGCGGCGGTTCATTGGGCCGTAGGTGGGGTCGCCCTCCGGTTTCGGCTTCGGCGTTGCCCGGACGCCCCGTAACGGTGTCTGGTGGCGATGCTCGGCCATGCTACGACTTCGGCGAGGCGAGACGGAAGGCTTGGGCATAGGAACGACCGCCCTCCGGCCAACCGACCCAAATATTGCCGTTCCGCGGATCGAAGGTGCCGGTATGCATGCCGCGCGCGATCTTGCGCTGCCCGATCAACAGCGGCGTCCCGCCGGCGCGAATCGAGAAGAGCGTCAGCGAGGTGCCAAAGCACGCGAGCAATCGGCGCCGCGCGCTGAAGCTGCATTGATCGACCTTGCCGGGAAAGCTCGCTTGGTGCAGCAGCTTGCCTTGCGTTGAATAGACGCCGAGCTTCCCGTTCTCACCGATATCGATAATTGCATCGTCGGCAGCATCAAAAATCAGCGGATGATTCCCCTTCAGCAAGGGTGTCGGCATGACGCGCTTGACGGCGAGCGTCGTGGCGTCGATCGCTGCAATCGCTCGCACATCGGTAAGATTCTGATAGAGGGTGTGCGTGCGCGGGTTCACCGCAAGATATTCGAGTTTCTTCGCCGGCAACGTGAGTGTTTTCAGCAACCTCATTGAACGTGCATCGACGACATACAGGTGCGAGCCGTCGTCTTCGTCGGCATAGATGTGTTTCGTCGCCGGATCGTAGGCGATCGCATCGACGGGGCCGCCGACGCGTACCGTGCGCAGAATACGTCCGGCAACCGGATCGATCTCGCTCACGCTCATATCGGTGCCGTTGCCGGTAAAGACATGACCGTTTTCGGGATTCACCGCTACGCCGTGCAAGGGGCCGACGCGCACCGTGCGCAGCACCCGCTTGCTATCGGCGTCGATCACGACGAGCTCACGCGCGCCGGAGTGCGCAGCGTAGATACGTCGGCGCTTCCCGTCGGCGGTAAAATAATCGTAATAGCCCTTCCCCGGAACCTGCACTTTGGTCGAGGCCGCAACGATCGGCGGCGGTGTCATCATCGGCATAGTTGCGGGGTTCTCCCCGGCTGAAAACGAAGCCTCGTCGTCATGCTGGTACCCTTTCGCGGCAAGACGCCGCGGGTCGATCCGTCGGCCTTTATCGCCCCAACCGCCGTCTTAATCGGCGATGTCGAAGTGGGCCCCGAATCGAGTATCTGGTTCGGCGCCGTCTTGCGCGGCGACAACGGCCCGATTCGCGTGGGAGCGCGCAGCTCCGTCCAAGATAACGCGGTCATTCACGTTACCATCGCCACGAACATCGGTGACGATGTGACGATCGGCCATGCGGCGGTCATGGAAGACTGCACCATCGAATCCAAAGCACTGATCGGCAGCAATGCCGTGCTGCTCAACGGTTGCACGATCGGCCGCGGCTCGCTGGTTGCTGCCGGGAGCGTTGTCGGCGAGCGTGTCGTCGTTCCGGCGAACGTTCTCGTCGCCGGAGCACCCGCGAAGGTCAAGAAAGCGATCGAAGGCGAGGCGCGGCGTTGGATCGAGGTCGCATCCGATGAATACATCCAACTCACGCGGGCCTATCGTTCCGAAGGCATCGGCGATCCCGCGGCGCACGAGGTGGATCCGAAGGCGTAATGGAGTTTCTTCGCGACCGAATCGCTCGTTTTATCGCCGACGAAGGGCATCGCACCACGATTGATATTCACGGCGAGAACGCCGATGTCGCCGCGATTTCGCTGCGCGCGCGCGGCCAACAGATCTGGGTATCGGTGAGTGAAGACGATGACACGTTTTACGTCGTCGCCGCAATGCACGAACTCCCATTGTGGGCTCGCGATGCGAAGCAAAATGCGGCGCTGCTGCTCGAGTTGCAAGAATCGATGAAGGCGGTGAAATTCTACCCGTCGCAAGACCGCACCGGCATCGTCGCCGCAGTCGAACAATTCTCCAGCTCTCCCGAAGAATTTATGCAGCACTTTTGGAAGCTCGTCGAACTGGTTCGCGAGAGCGGGGCGAGCGCCGTCGCGCGCATACTCGACCGCACCGAGAGTAAATCGGCGGCAGAAAAATTTATCGACGCATTTATGCGAGGAAGCCGGTGATCGAGGAAGTCGTTCGCGGCATCGAAGCGGCGCTCGACGAGGAGTGGCTGCTTCACGAACGTGATGACGATGAAGATGCCTTCCGCGTTTCCTTCAAAAGCGAGGGAGCGCGTTATTTTGCCATCGCCTATCGCGATGATCCCACGTTTGTGATGGTGGGATCGGGTTGGACGCTCCCCGACGATGTGGAGTTTGCCGATGCAATCGAACTCGCCAACCAATTGAACGCGCGAAAAAAACTCGTGAAAGTCGCGATCTGGGAAGCGGAGCGCGACGTGCTGTTCACCATCGAGACGCTCGCGGCGACTGGTGACGAGATTCAGCAGCACATGGAACGCATTCTCGACGTTCTCCGCGACACGGCGCAGAGTTTTTTCACGACGCTACGCGGCGACGACGAGCCTTAACCGACGAAAAAAATCTCGATCTCGTAGTTATCGGGGTCGACGCAAAAAAGCGAGCGCGAGTTGCCGTGCGTCGCCGGCCCGGAAACGATTTCGACCCGTGCCGCGCGCAAGCGCTGCGCCCACGTATCGACATCGGCGGCCGTTCCCGCCTCGAACCCGAACGAGAACTTCCCTCGCTCCGACGGCGGGCGCTCTTTGAGCTCCAGTGTAAATGCGGGCCAGCGTACCGTCACGGTATCGGCGGTGCGTTGGGTTGGGAGGCCGAGGACGTCGCGGTAGAATCGCTCGGAGGTCTCGATATTCGAGACACCGAGCACCAACCGCGTGAGCGTCATGGCAGACGTCGCGTTCATAGGCGGGCGATTCTATGGAGCCGGGTAGTTCGCCTCGTCGCCGTACGGCTGGAAGAGCGTGTACTCCGCCTCGAAACGGAGGTCCACTTTCCCGGTCGGGCCGTTCCGGTGCTTGGCGATGATGAACTCGGTGCGTTCGGCGTCGGCCGCCTCTTTGTTGTAGTAACCCTCGCGGTAGAGGAAGGCGACGAAGTCGGCCTCCTGTTCAAGCGAGCCTGAATCGCGCAGGTCGGCGAGCATCGGGCGCTTTTCGTTGCGCGTTTCGACGCCGCGATTGAGCTGCGCGAGCGCGATAATCGGCACGTCGAGGTCCTTCGCCGTCACTTTCAACGTACGGCAGATCTCACTGATCTCTTCGTTGCGGTTCATCTGTCGTTGCATCGAGCTTGGATGCAAGAGCTGGAGGTAGTCGACGAAGACCGCGCCGAGACCGCGCGTCGCCTTGAGCCGCCGACAACGGCTGCGCAGTTCGCTCACGCTCAAACCACCCGAATCGTCGAGATAGATCGGCAGCGCGTCGAGTTCGTCCATCACCTTCGGAATACGTCCCCAATCGCGATCGCCGATATTCCCGCGTCGAATATCATGCATCGAGATACGCACCGTTGCCGAGAGCAGGCGCAACACCAACTCGCTATTCGACATTTCGAGCGAGAAGAACGCGACCGGCTGCCCCGCGCTGCGCGCCGCCGCCATCGCCATGTTTAGCGCAAAGGAGGTCTTGCCCATGCCGGGGCGCGCCGCGACGATGACGAAATTTCCCGGTTTGAACCCCGTCGTAATGGCATCGATATCGGGGAAACCGGTCGTGACGCCGCTTAACTCGCCGCGCCGATAATAATACTCTTCGAGTTCGTCGAGCGCCGGCTTCATCAGCGATCCGACATGAGCGAAATCCCCGCCCATCTGCCGCTGGCTGATCGAGAAAATCATCTGCTCGGAGCGATCGATCGCGCCTTCGACATCCTCTTCGGCTTCGAAACCGGTCTGTACGATCTCGGTTCCGGCGTGAATCAGCGAACGCAGCGTCGATTTTTCGCGCACCAATTTCGCATAATAGGCCGCCGAGGCCGCAGTTTGCACCGAATTGACCAGCGTCCCGAGAAAGGCCGGGCCGCCGACGCGTTCGAGCGCCCCACGCCGTTTCAGTTCCTCGGCGAGCGTGATACGGTCGAGCGGTTCGTTCCGTTCGTAGAGCGCGAGCAGCGCCGAAAAAATCGTTTCGTGGGCGTGTACGTAGAAATCGCTCGCACGCACGATCTCCGAGATCGTTCCCATGATCTCACGGTCGATTAAAACCGAACCGATACAGACGCGTTCCGCGTCGACGTTCTGTGGAGGGATGCGTTCGACGGCACGGGCGAGATCGGGTTGCGCGAAACTCATGGCCTATTAGTTCCCGCGCGAGGCTGTGGAACGCTTGCGAGTCTTAACCGAAACGGGGCTCTTTGTTGCGAACAACTTCGGCGTCCGCTTGATCCGCAGGGCGCGCAGCACTTCGCCGACATCGTGCGCCGCGACGACATCGATACCCGAGAGCCGCGCATCGATCTCGCGGGCGTTCTCCGCCGGCAGCACGATCGCGCGCATGCCCGCCTGACGCGCGGCGTAGAGTTTCTCGACGACGCCGCCGACGCCGCGCACCTTTCCCGCCAACGAGAGTTCGCCGGTGACGGCGACATCTTGCGGAAGCGGCACGCGCGCGAGTGCGGAGTAGAGCGCGAGCAAAATCGCGAGCCCCGCCGAGGGACCGTCGATATTTCCGCCGCCGATCACGTTGACGTGCAGATCGAAGTCGGCGGGATCGGTGCCGAGCAACGAACGCAGCACGCTTCCGGCGTTGAAGACCGAGTCGCGCGCCATCGTTCCGGCGGTCTCGTTAAAGCGAACGCTCCCCTTGCCTGGGGCCGAGGCGGGGAAGGCGAGCGCCTCGATTTCAATGAGGCTGCCGACATGGTGGAGCACGCCTAAACCGAAGGTTTTGCCGATCTCGCGCCGCGCGCGAGCGCGCGCCGGCGTATGGGCGACGAATCGTCCGCTGCGCAGCACCGCTTGCAGATCGTCCTGGGAGATCGTGACGTGAGCGGGAAGCGCATCAGCACGCCGCTTCCCGGTGCTGCTGCGCGCGAGCGCGACACCGTAGGCGTCGGCGACGAGTTGCACCGCCTTGCGCCCTTCGATGGTGTAGGTCGCGATCTGTTGCGCGATTCCACGCGCTGCGGTCGCGCCGAGTCGTCGCATCGCTGCCTGCGCGATGGTAACGATCTGGTTCTGGGTGAGCGGCGAAAAATAGAGCTCGGCGCAGCGCGAACGAATCGCCGGGTCGATCTCGTCGGGCTCGCGCGTCGTCGCGCCGATGAGAATGAAATCGGCGGGCGCGCCTTCGCGGAAGAGGCGCTTCACGTACTCCGGCACGTTCGGAGCGCTTTCGTCGAAGTACGACGATTCGAAGTGCACGCGTTTATCTTCGAGAACTTTGAGCAACCGCGTCTGCAGCACCGGATCGAGTTCGCCGATTTCGTCGATAAAGAGCACGCCGCCGTGCGCGCGCGATACGAGCCCTAATTTCGGCTCGGGGATGCCGCTCTCGGCAAATTCGCGGCGGCTGCCCTGATAGATCGGATCGTGCACGCTGCCCAAGAGCGGGTTGGTCGTCTCGCGCGGATCCCAGCGCAGCGTCGTGCCGTTCGCTTCGACGAAGGGTGCATCTTTGGCAAACGGCGCGTAGGGGCGCGCTTTTGCGGCCTCTAAGGCCAGCCGCGCGGCGGTCGTCTTGCCGACGCCGGGCGGGCCGTAGAGAATGACGTGCTGCGGATAGGGCGAGGAGATTTTGGCGATGAGCGCCGCGACCGCTTCATCTTGCCCGACAAGATCACGGAGGTGCGCGGGACGCAGACGCGCCATCGCATCGATTGCGAGTTTGCGCGAGGAGAGTGCATCGAGTTCGGCGAGTTTGGCCTGCGTTGCCGGCGTCTCCGGGCCGCCGTCTTCGCGCAGCGCCTCGACTTTGAGATCGTTGAGATAACTCTGGTGGCGCGCACTGACCTTTTCGTTGACCTTGCGATCGATTGCATCTTCGACCGAGCGCTGCGCGAGTAACTCAGCGAGCGCCTCTTCGATCTCAGCGATCGCTTTGCGTTGCGCGGTGCGCGTCGTTACGCGTTCGAGCGTCGGATCTTCGAAGACCAAACGCCCGAGCGCACAGAGGCGATCGGGCAGTGAGGCCGAGCGAAGGAGTTTGAGCGCGCTGAGTTTTCCAGCGCGCAAGACGACCTGGTCTTGTCCGATCGCTCCGGCGAGAAGATCGAGCAGTGCGCCGACATGGCGCAGCAGCTCTTCTTCAGCGCCGACGCGCCGTCGGAGGCGTCGCTCGGTGCGCGTGTCGGCGCCCGACGCCATCTCGTTGCGCTTTCGGTTAGGCCGCGACGACGCTCACGGTGCCCTTCGCGGTGACGTTGCGATGCAACTTGATTTCCACCGGGTAGGACCCGAGCGCCTTGATCTGCGCCTTGATCTCGATTTTGTGCTTGTCGACGGCGACGGCGAGTTCGCGCTCGAGCGCCTCGGCGATATCAGCGTTCGTCACCGCACCGAAGAGCTTCCCGTTACCGCCCGCCTTCGCGGGAACCGCGATCTTCGCTTCGGCGATGCGTGAGGCGAGCGCCTCGGCATCGGCGAGCGCACTCGCTTCGCGTTTCGCTGCGGCGGCGCGCTGCTGTCCGAGTTGCGCGATCGCACCTTTACTCGCTTCGGCGGCGAGGCCGCGCGGCAACAAGTAATTGCGACCGTAGCCCTCGGCTACCTCGACCACATCGCCGGTTTTGCCGAGCGACTTGACATCCTGAGAGAGGATAACTTTCACTACGTCTCCGCCTAGTCTGCAACGAAGGGGAGGAACGCAATGACGCGCGCGCGTTTGACGGCGACGGTGACCATACGCTGATGCTTCGAGCATGCGCCGGAGATGCGGCGCGGAACGATCTTGCCGCGCTCCGAGACATATTTACGCAGACGGCTGACGTCGCGATAGACGACATCGACAGCCTTCTCGATGCAAAGCGAGCAAGGTTTCTTTTTTGGACGGCGATCTTTTGTCGCGCGTTTCACTTTCGTTTGGGTGGACATCGGTTCAGCCTTTCGTTCGCAGATCTGGTGATCCGCAGCCACGCCACAGGGAAGCCTCAAACTGACTCAACCGAATGACTCCTCTGGACGCCGGATGCAGACCCGGACGACCCTGACCTCTAGCGGCAGGGCAAGAGCGTTCGTGCGAAAACGCACGCACAGGTGCCCGTGAGGGCAACCCGGAGAGTCTACCACCCCCGCGGGGGCTCGGCAAGCGATGAAGGGCGACCATGGGGGCATCTTTGCACCGCTCTGTGCCAACAGGGTGGCCGAGTGCGGCCGGGGCGCGGCGCGCTAAGAGGCGGCGCTCCAGAGGGCGGGGCGGCGATCCCACCAGGGCTGCGCCCGCTCGAGCTGCCCCGCGAGCGCGAAGAGCGTCGCCTCATCGTTGCGGCGGGCGGCAAACTGCACGCCGACCGGCAGGCCGTCGGCGCTCCAATGCAGCGGCACCGACATCGCCGGCTGCCCGGTCAAGTTGAAGACCGGCGTCGTTGGGAGCCAATCGAACATCCGTCCAGCGATCTCGCGGGCGGCTCTGCCGATGAGCGCCGGCGCCCGCAGCCGAGTGAGCACCCCGATCTGCAGTACCTCGGCGCGCGTGAGGGCGAGTTCGCCGATCTTCACCGGTGGCGCTGCGAGCGTCGGCGTCAGCACGACGTCGTAGCGTTCGAAGAACGCCTCGTAGGCGGCGCTGAGTTTTTGCTGGTCGGCGACGGCGGTGGTGAGTTCGTCGAGCGCGATCGTGCGGGCGATTGCAAGCATCGCCGCAGCGATCGGTTCGAGATCGCCGCCGCGCACGCGCTGCTGCGGCGTCGGATTTCCGGCACCGAGTATCCAGCCGACGTTGCTGGCGAAGAGTAACAGCAACGCGTACGACATCGCCGCATAATCGATCCCGCTCGGTTCGTCCTCGACGACATGATGGCCGAGCGCGGTGCAGAGCGACGCTGCGGCATCGAGTGCAGCGCGCGCATCGGCGGAGTAACCGTGCCCGAGCAACGCCCCGCGAATCACCGCGATGCGCAGCGGCCGTGGATCGCGTGCGACTTCGGGAAGAAAGCGCGGGCCGTCGTCGGAGCGCACCACATCGAGCATCGCGGCGCTATCGCGTACGCTGCGCGCGATGGCGTGATCGATGTTGGCGTGGCCGACGACACCGCCGACGCCCGGCGTGCGCCCCCGACTCGGTTTGAGCCCGAAGAGCCCGGTGCAACTGGCGGGAATACGAATCGAGCCGCCCATATCGTTGCCGTGCGCGATCGGCACGACGCCCGCGGCGCAGAGCGCGGCGCTGCCGCCGCTCGAACCGCCCGGCGTGCGCGTGAGATCCCACGGATTGCGCGTCGCACCGAAGAGCACGGTTTCGGTATACGGCGAGAGCCCGAATTCCGGCGTCGTCGATTTCGCGAACACGACGGCCCCGCTTCGTTTCACGCGACGAAAAAATTCGTGATCTTCGGTGGGAATGTACCCTGCGAAATAGCGGCTGCCCATCGTCAACGGAAGCCCGGCAAGCGGTGGGCCGAGATCCTTGGCAATGAAGGGAACGCCGGCGAAGGCGCCGTCGCGCGAACTGCGTTCCGCATCGACGCGCGCATCGTCGTAACGCCGCGCCGCAATGGCGTTGAGCTGCGGGTTTACCCGTTCCGCGCGTGCGATCGCTTCATCGAGCAGTTCGCTCGGCGTTACATCGCCGGAGCGCACGGCGCGCGCCATCTCGAGGGCGTCGCTGCGGTCGTAAAACGCGGAGATGCTCATAGCAGGCTCTTGCGATGGCAGGCGGCGCTTCCCTTTCGTTGCAGCGACGTAGGAGCGCATGCGCCGTCGCGTAAGGTAGCAAGCGATGCGATTCGACCGCGTGCCCACCATCGAGACCGCGCGCCTGCGCCTACGCCCCCATGCGCCCGCCGACTTCGAGGCATGCGCGGCGATGTGGGCGGACCCGCGCGTGACGCGGCATATCTGCGCGCCCTCGACGCGCATGCAAACCTGGGCGCGCATGCGCGGCTACGTCGGGCTGTGGGAATTCTTAGGCTACGGTTATTGGGCGATTGAAGAACAACGCACGCAGCGCTTTATCGGCGAGATCGGCTTTGCCGATTTTCATCGAGAGATCGCGCCGTCACTCGAAGGGATTCCCGAGGCGGGCTGGGCGTTGACTGCCGATGCCAGCGGAAAGGGTTTCGCCACCGAGGCGCTGCGCGCGATCCTCGCGTGGGGCGACGAGCATCTCCCCGCCGCTCGAAGCGTCGGCATCATCAATGCGCGCAACGATGCCTCGATTCGGGTCGCCGACAAATGCGGCTATGCGCGCTTTCACCCGGCGATGGTCGACGACGCGGAGCTGTGGTTCTTCGAGCGCTATCGCTTCGGAAGCAACCGCTAGCGACTACAGCAGTCGTCGATAGCGTTGTCGCGACGGCTCTTGCAGCACTTCTCCCAGCGCGACAAATCCGCTCCGTCGATAGAGCTCAAGCGCGGGGTCGTTCCCCACGATCGCCTCCAACTCGACGTGCGATGCTTCGCGCGCGGCCGCCCAATCGATGACCGCACGAACGAGTGCATCGCCGGCCCCGCGTCCGCGCGCCTGCGGCGCAACCCAGAGCGAGAGCAACTCGACGCCATCGCCATCGATCGGCTCCGCACTCACCATTCCCACCGGTACACCTTCGAGCTCGAGGATCGTGTTGAACGGCACCTCGCGAAGGCGCCTGCGCCAACGCGCTTCATCGGCATCCTCCCAATCGCGAAGGCTCGCACAGAACGCCTCGGGCGAGTCGCGCAACGCTGCCAACCGTAGATCGCGCCAGCGCTCCCAATCGTCCTCGGTGATGAGATGCAGATGCATCGGCGCAAGCGTTGCGAGGATATGCGTGCACGCAGCCGAGACGCCGTCGCCGGTGACCTTTGCCGCGACCTGCGCGCAGCGCTCGCGCAGCGCGAGATCGGTCGTCAGGCGTTCGAGCGCCTTCACCACCCGCTCCGCGCGATACTTTCGTGCCGGGATTTTTATCGCCACACCGAGCGCAACGGCGCGCGCGGCGTTATCGAACTGATCGTGCGCCATCGGACGAATCAACTGCGGCACCCCCGCGCGTAATGCCTGGCTGAGCGTGCCGATACCGCCGTGATGAACGAACGCTGCGACGCGCGGCAGCAATCTGCTAAACGGCACGTACGGAACGTGCACCACATCGGCGGGAAGGTTCTGCGGAATCTGCTCGGCGACGTGAGTGAGGAGAATGCCGCGTCGCCCGCTGCGCCGGCATGCTTCAACGGACTCCACAAAAAACGCATGCGAGGCCGCAGTCGCCGTACCCGCAGTGAACGCAATCGGCGGCTCGCCGCATTCGAGAAAGGCTTCCAGCGCTGCCGGAAGCTCGTCGGCATCGCCGTCGTACAACGGGAATCCGGTGAGAGCGAGGTTTGCGGGCCAATCGTGCTCGCGCATCGCAAACCACGGCGGAAAGAGCCCGACGAGGGCATCGGTCTCGTGAATCCAGCGATGGAACGGACGATCGACGGGCGGCAACGCACGCGCCACGCGACGGCGATTCACCACCCGCTCGATGCTCGGACCGAGCAGCAACCGATCGGCGAGATACCACACCACTCGACGAAACAGACGTTGCACGGCGCGCAGCGCCGCAGTGAGGCCGTCGGCGTGTGTGAGCTCGCTGCCGCCGCGCAAGACGGCGGGTTGCAGATGGATGCTCGCACACGGGATACCGTAGATTTCCGCAACGGCGCGGGCGCCGAACGCGAGCGCGGAGTTCACGATGATGCTCTCGCCCGGCACGATCTCGGCGACAAAAGCGTCGACTACCGCCGGATCCGCTTCGTCCATCGCTTCGGCGATGATTTTGAGGCTGCGCAAGGGATGATTGAGGCCGGGCTTTTTCAACAAGCCGAGATACTCTTCGGCGGTACCGATCGGCCGAAACGGTAGGCCGGCGCCTTCGACCGTCGCCGCAAAGATCTCATTCGTGAAAAACCGCACCTCATGCCCACGGCGTTGGAACTCACGACCCACGGCAATGAACGGCAGAATATCGCCATGCGACCCGGCGGGAGCGATCAAGACTCTCATGCAGGATCCTTATTCCAGGTCGCTGACCGCGGCGCCCATGCCGCGACAGATTTCCCACAGGAGAATAAGCCGTGAAGCATCCGCCCTGACCCCGGTTTCGTGGTCGCAACGTTCTTCTTCACCTGGGGTCGGAAAGAACCGCATGCCCGCCGCTTGAAAAACGAAGCAACGATCCTGAAACAAAGAGCAACCCCCGCGCGTACTCAAGGGGACACATCACCGCAAAGGAGACCTTCGATGCAACTATCAGCCGCGCTCCTCGCTGTAACGATCTTTGGTATTCATTTTGGCGGCTCGCTAAAATCCACCGAACACTTCACGATTCCGCTCTCGCGGGTGCTGCCGCTCAGCGTAACAACGAGCAGCGGCGACATTACCGTCGTCGGCGGTTCGCAACGCGAGATCGTCGTCACCGTCATCAAGCGCGCATCATCGCAGGCGCAGCTTGCCGACATGCATGTCGATCGACACATCGGCGCGCGTTCGATTCGCCTCACGACGCTCTTGGGCGACAACTGCCGGTGGAATTGCGGAGATATTTCTTTCCGGATATCGGTGCCCGCCGATACAACGCTAACGCTCCGCACGAGTTCGGGCGACCTGACCGTTCGCGCCATGCGTGCAAACCTCAATGCGGCGACTTCGAGCGGCGACGTTCGTATCGATGGCGCGGCGGCTTCACGCAACGATAACATTCGGGTCGCCGATGCCTCCGGCGACATCCAACTGCGCGATACCGGCGGCACCGTCATCGCCGAGACTTCAAGCGGAGACGTCAGCTTCCGCGATCCGTCGATGAGCGAGCTTGCGCAAGTCCGCCTTTCCAGTAGCAGCGGCGATGTGGCGTTGTATTTACCGCGATCGCCCTCGATACGCCTTACCGCTCGTACCTCGTCGGGTTCGATCGACACAAACCTCGGCATCCGCGTTCACGGGCGCTACGCCTCTCGATATGCGTCAGCACAACTTGGAACCGGAACGACGAAGGCCGAACTCTCCACCGCCAGCGGCGATATCACGATCGACGGAGAGCGATAGATGGTAACGTTATCGCTCTCCGCATGGCACGGAAAGAACCTGCCTACGGTCAGCGGAGAGGCGTATCGCTACGAGTTGCGCGTTGCGGGGCGTTCGAAAGAGCACCTGACGCTTTTCGCGCAGGGACTCCCGGACGGATGGATCGCAGCCTTCTGCACCGATGAGGTGTGTATGCCGATGCAGGCACGCCTGACGCTGCCGACCGATGGACACGAGCGCCTAGAGTTCGGTTTGATTCAGGAAAGCACCACGAAGGTGCGGACGATGCGCATCACGATTCGGGGAAGCGACGGCAGCACGACGAGGATCGTCGTTCGCCCGCAGAATCAGCCGCACCCATAGCACCCGGGATGGCTTCGCCCTCCGGCGAATATCGTCTCATGAAGTTGCGTTTTGTAACGACCGCGTCGCTCGCTGTTTTGCTCCTGGCGGCGATGCCGCGAGCGCTTTTCCACCTCAGCGCGCTGCAGGTTGGAAAGCCCGAAATCGGTCTTCCGCCCTCCGCGGGGCGACCGCTCGTCGTCGTCGCGT
>JAJYFM010000040.1 GCA_021790895.1 bacterium | reverse complement strand
CCACGCTTGGCGGAGTTCTTGGCTCGTCATCGGCATAGGCACCCCGTATGGTAGCAGAGTGCCGCGGGTTGCGCTACGACGGTGGTGCCAGCAAGCTGCGCAGGCGGGCCAGCGCCCGCTGCTCGATTCGGGAGATCTGCATCTGCGAGGTCCCGATCCGCTCGCCGACCTCGCGCTGGGTCTGCCCCTCGAAAAAGCGCAGGCGCAGCACGATGCGCTCGCGCCCTGGGAGCCGCTCGAGGGCATCGGCGATCTCCGCGCGCTCCGGAATCAGCTCGAGGTCCCCATCCTGGACGCCGATGCTGGGCTCGAGGCGCCGGGCCCCCTCCTCGCTCTCGAAACCGGCGTCGAGCGAGAAGGGCGAGAGCGCGCTCCCGGCCTCCATCGCCTCAAGCACCGCCTCGATCTCGACTCCGAGCAGCTCGGCGATCTCCGCCGGGGTCGGCTTCCTGCCGAGCTCGGCGGTCAGCCGATCGGTCGCAGAGCCGATCGAGAGCGCGAGCTCTTTCAATCGGCGCGGCACGTGAACCGACCAGCGCTTATCGCGAAAATAGCGCTTCAACTCGCCGAGAATCGTCGGCGTTGCGAAGGTCGCAAACTGCGTGCCGAACGCCGGTTGATAGCGATCGATCGCGTTGATCAGCCCGAGCGTGGCGATCTGCAGAAGATCGTCGTAGGGCTCGCCGCGATCGACGAAGCGTTTCGCAAGAAAACGGACGAGCCCGAGATGTCGCTCGACGAGTTGCGAGCGCAGCGCCGATCGCTCCGCAGCAAGGCTGTCGTCATTCCCGGCCTGCTTGAGAGCAAGAAAACGCGCAAGCAGCGCCTCCGCCGATTCTCCCTCACTCATTGTTGTCTATCGGAGCGCTTCGATAGCTTCGGTATCCCGACCGAACCTATAAAGCCCTCCCCTATCGAGCGCTATCACCAAGTTTCTTGAACATCATCAGAACGGTTCCGCTCTCGGCTTCGACGCTATACTCCACTTCGTCCATCAACGCGCGGATGAGATAGACGCCGAGGCCGCCGACACGCGGTTCGCCGAGATCGCGCGAGCGAATTCGCTCGGCCTCGGTGCCGATACCAAAATCGCGAACGCAAATTTGCAGACCGTTGCTGTAAATGCGACAAGTGATGACGATTTCGTCGCTCTCGCGAGCATGTTGGATTGCATTGGTACAGGCTTCGGCGACGGCAAGTTTGAGATCGGCGATTTCGTCGACATTGAAATGCATGCGCGCGGCGACGGTCGCGACCGAAAGCCGTGCGAGTGCAACCCACTCGGGGCGAGATGGAATCCGAACTTCAATCTCTGGAGCTTCTGCGCCGACTTCTCGCGCTTGCATCATTTCAAAGCGTTGACCGCATCATCGACGCTGTCGTAGATATCGAACACTTTAATGAGGCCGGTAATATCGAATATTTTTCGCGTCTGCGGGTTAGTGGAAACGAGCGTTACCGCACCGCCGTGCTCGCGTACGCGTTTTAGCCCGCCGATAAGGACGCCTAAACCGGTTGAATCGATATAGCGAACGTTTTGCAAATCGATTGCAAATGTATAAGTGCCTTTATCGATAAGTTTTCCGATAAAATCTTTGACCTTCGGAGATGTATAAACATCGATTTCGCCGTCGAGCGATACCACCGCAATGGAGCCGTTCACCGATCGTACCTGCATATTGATATCCACGCGCGCCACTACGCCCCGTCCGCTCGCTGCTCGGTGTGGCCATTCTCGGAATGGCCGTTCCCCGTCGCACGCGCTTGCTCCAAGATCGTTCGACCCCGTTCGTAGAGATCGGCTGCATTACTTTGCCACGCCGCCGTCGCTTCACCGACTCGGTCGCGAAGATCTTCGGTCGCATCGACAGCTTGGTTACTCGCTTCGCGCGCTCTTCCGATGACCACATCGCGCGTCTCTTCATCGGAGAGCAAAATTGCGGCGGCCGCACCGATTGCGGCACCGATCAATAAGCCGATAACGAATCCACCGCCGTTGGGGCGATTACTCACGCCGCATTTCCTCCACGAGGATCGTTCCCACCGACGAAGCGTTTCAAACGGTCGGCAACGATATTGATGCTCTCGCCGAAACTCGTCACGCCCGGCACGACCGCACTCTTCGATAGCTCGGCGGTTTGCGCGAGCGCCGACGCCGCACCCTCAAGCGATTTTGCCGCCGTTGCCAGGTGGCCGACGGCTTGTTCGGCGCCGCTTGCCGCACCGCTGACATGTTGCAGCGTCGATGCGGCGGCGGGGCCGATATCACCAATCTGGCTATCGACGACGTCGAGCGTCTTGTTCAGGCGACCGAAGGTTCGAGCGAACGCAATTGCAGCGATGATCAGCGCGAGGCCGGCGAGAAAAGCGCCGCCGCCGACACCGTAATCGAGAACCGCGTGAAGTGTAGAGGCGTCATTGGTCATAATACCCCCCCTTTCGCGACCACCCCCCCGGAGGCTTGCTAACGCAAGCGCTCGACTGCGGCGGCGAGGATCTCGCCGGCGGCCCGCACCGCGCGCTCCTCGCTCTCCGGAGCGAAGGAAAAACGCACGACCCCGCGCTGCAGCGAGCTCTCGAGCCCCATCGCGGCGATCACGTGGCTCGGCTCGAAGACCCCGGAGGTACATGCACTTCCGGCTGAGGCGGCGACGCCGTCGAGATCGAGTCGCATGAGGAGCGTCTCCGATTCGATACCGGGGATCGCGAAACTCGAAATATTGGGCAACCGCTCGGCGCCGGCACCGTTGATGTGGAGCGCCGCGATCGAGCGCCGGGCGCCCTCCTCGAAGTCGCTGCGGAGCGCCGTCACCCGCCGCACCGCCTCCGCCCGGCGCTCGACGGCGAGCTCGAGCGCGGCGGCAAAGGCGAAGATGCCGGGAACGTTCTCGGTTCCCGCCCGCGATCCGTACTCTTGGCCGCCGCCGTAGATCCGCGGCTCGAGCGGGATCTCGCTGCGCAGCGCGAGGACGCCGACGCCTTTGGGGGCGCCGAATTTATGCCCGGAGATCGAGAGTAGATCGCTCCCCAACACATCGAGGCGGCAATCGAGCCAGCGCGCCCCCTGCACCGCATCGGTGTGAAAAAGCGCGCCTGCCGCGTGCGCCTCTGCCGCCAAAAGCGGGATCGGCTGCAGCACGCCGGTCTCGTTATTGGCGAGGTGGATCGAAACGAGCAAACATCGCTCGTCGAGTTCGCGCCGATAGGCATCGGCATCGATGCGACCTTCGCGATCGACCGGGAGGGTGACGATTTCAAAGCCTTCGCGTCCGAGCGCGCGCGCGGCGTGCAACACGGCGTGATGTTCGGTCGCGCCGATCAATATGCGGCGGCGGCGGTCGTCGCGTCTCGCTTCGGCGACGCCGAGGATCGCCAGTGAATCGCTCTCCGAACCGCCGCCGGTAAAGCGAATCTGTTTTCGCGGTACGCCGAGCGCGCTTGCAACGCGGTCGCGGGCGGTATCGAGCAGCGCATGCGCCGCGCGCCCCTCGGCGTGCAACGAACTCGGATTATAATCGCTTGCTAGCGCCTGGAGATAGGCATCACGCGCAGCAGCCGAGATCGGCGTCGTTGCGGCATGGTCGAGATAGAAGCGTTCGCTCATTACGGTTCGAAATAGCGGCGCCCGCGCAACCGCTCCGGCAAAAACTCTTGCGGTTTCTCGGGGTCGTCGTGCGTATAAATATAATCGCGTCCGTAGCCTAGCGATCGCATCAGGCCGGTCGGCGCATTGCGTAAGTGGAGCGGCACCGGGTCGCGCGCACCCTGCGTAACGTCGGCGAGCGCAGCGGAATACGCGCGGCCGACCGCATTGCTTTTCGGCGCTCGCGCGAGGTAGAGCGTTGCATGCGCGAGCGGGTAATAGCCTTCCGGCATCCCGACGAAATGCACCGATTGCTGCGCAGCGATAACCAACGGAAGCGCCGCTGCGTCGGCGAGCCCAACATCTTCAGAGGCAAGAATCACCAGGCGCCGCGCAATGAAGAGCGGATCCTCGCCGGCGTCGAGCAGACGCGCCAACCAGTAGATGCTTGCATCGGCATCGCTTCCACGAATCGATTTAATAAACGCACTAATCGTATCGAAGTGCCGGTCGCCGCTCTTATCGTGGGCGCCGCGATGCAGCATCGCCGCTCGCACGCTCTCGATATCGATCCTTCGCACCCCTTCGTGCATCGGTGCGATGCTCGCCGCGAACTCTAAGCCGCCGAGCGCCGAGCGCGCGTCGCCGCTCGCCATCGCGACGAGCGCCGCAAGCGCCTCGGGCTCGAACTCAATGTGCTGCGCGCCGAGTCCGCGCTCGCTATCGGAGACGGCACGCTCGATGATCCGTTGCATCGCCGTGTCATCGAGCGGTGCGAGCACGACGACGCGCAGGCGCGATAGCAGCGCGGGGTTCACCTCGAACGAAGGATTCTCCGTCGTCGCGCCGATCAGCGCGATCGTTCCTTCCTCGACATCGGGTAAAAGCGCGTCTTGCTGCGCTTTATTGAAGCGATGAATTTCGTCGAGAAAGAGCAGCGTACTCCGCCCTACCGCGCGGCGCTCGCGAGCGTCGCCGACGATGCGCCGCACATCGGCGAGTCCAGCGTTCACTGCCGAGATTTGTTCGAAATGCGCGCCGATGGATGCAGCGATCGCACGCGCAATCGTCGTTTTTCCGCTTCCCGGCGGGCCCCAGAGCAAGAGCGAGGGCAACGCGCCGCGGTCGAGGGAAACGCGTAGCGGACTTCCGCTGCCGAGCACTTCTTCGTGGCCGAGAATCTCTTCAAGCGTACGCGGACGCATCCGCGCCGCGAGCGGCACGCTCCCCGACATCGATTCTTCGAAGAGCGAGCGCTCCATTGAACTGCTAACTCAGCATCCTAATCATGGATAATCTTCGGGTTCTTGATAATGATCGGCTTGGGGGTCGCTACCGATTCACGAATTTGGCTCGGGAAGCGGAGGATCACATTTCCCTCGGCCTGGGCCTGCCCGGTAATCGTATTGTAGATCACATGGTCGGCGATCAGGGAACGCGCGCCCTGGCGCACGTGCACGTCACCATGTAAATCGAGTTCGTGCGTGACGTCGTTGAGTTTCCCACTCTGCGCATCGACGGTCGTATCCGCTTGCGTGTAGTGCATGTGTCCGACGGCGGTATAGATGCGCGTTTTTTCGTCGATCGTCATTTTATCGGCGGTGAGCGTCGCCGGGCCGCGTCCGGAGGCTTTCTTGGCGCTGCTCAGTCCACCGAGATCGCCGTTTTTGTCGTGCAACACGACATGCCCGAAGAGCGTCGCCTGCCCACTTTTTGCGTTTCCATTCGCGCGATCCGCATCGATGGTGGTTCCATCACGCGTCACAAGGACGTGTTGCGGAGCGCTAAAAGCGTTCGTTTTTAAATTAAAGTCGACGAGCGCCGTATGGATGTTCCATTCGCCGAACGTGAAATGCGTCTGCGATTTCGCGGCGGGGCTTGCCGTCGGATGGGCGGCAGGCTGTGCAGCGGCAAGCAGCACCAACGCCGCCGCGAACAACGGCGCAAGTCGCGCTAGCGACCTCATCGGCGCGCCTTTACGACGTGCCGCTCCGCCACCCCAAGGCGTGCCTCGATGAGTTCGAAACTCAGCGTTCCTTCGCGTATTACCAACGGGCGCTCTCTCGTACAATCCACAATTGCTGCTTCGCCGTCGTAACGGGTCGGCCCGTTTTCGACGATGAGATCCGCTGCAGGAAGACGTTCCGAGCCGCCGCGCCCCCGATAGGGCGGGTCGCCGCTGGCGTTCGCGCTACTGACCGCCAGTGGCCCGCAGCGGTCGAGGATGGCGCGCGCGAGCGTATCGTCGGGAACACGTACGCCCAGCGTCGGCTGCCCTGCGGTAATCTCTTCGCTGATGAACGATGGGCGCGCAACGAGCAGCGTCACCGGTCCGGGGAGAAGCCGCTTCGCAACGGTCGCCGCCACGACATTTCCCGGTGCGTACTCAAGAAGTTCAGCGACACCGGCGACATGCAACGTGAGCGGCTTGTGATCGGGGCGCCGCTTCTCCAGGTAGACACGATCGACGGCATCGAGACGCAGCGGATCACAGGCGAGCCCATAACTCGTATCGTGCGGAAAAATGATCGTACCCCCGGCAAAGATAACGCGCGCGACCTCCTCGATGAGGAGATCGCGCGGCATCGTCCGTGCGTCGAGTGTAACGGCCATCGTGGCTAGACGCGAATGCGCATCCCCGTGCCGAGCGCCACGCAGGAGAGCGGATCTTCGGCAATGATCGCCGGCACGCCGGTCACCTCGGAGAGGAGGCGGTCGAGGCCGCGCAACAGCGCTCCGCCGCCGGTCAGAATCACGCCGCGATCGATGATATCGGCAGAGAGTTCGGGCGGAGTCTTTTCGAGCACGCCCTTCACGGCTTCAACGATCGCGCCGATCGGCTCGCCGAGTGCTTCGCGAATCTCTTCGCTCGTTATTTTCACGGTCTTGGGCAGACCGTTGATGAGATCGCGTCCGCGAATCTCCATCGCAAGCTCTTGTTCGAGTTTGAAGGCGGAGCCGACCTTGATTTTAATTTCCTCGGCTGTCCGCTCGCCGATCGTGAGGTTGTGGACGCGCCGGATATAGCGCGTGATCGCTTCGTCGAGCTTATTGCCGGCGACGCGCAACGATTGCGAGACGACGACCCCGCCCAAAGAAATTACCGCTACGTCGGTCGTGCCTCCGCCGATATCGACGACCATGCTACCCGAGGGTCCGTCGATCGGAAGCCCCGCTCCGATCGCCGCAGCCATCGGTTCTTCGACAATCTCCACGGCGCGCGCGCCGGCGAGTTTCGCCGCATCTTTCACCGCGCGTTCTTCAACGCTGGTGATTTCGGCAGGAACGCAAATCGTCACAAACGGTTTCGGTGCGAAGAGCGAACTTAGCCACGAGCGATCTTTCATCACTTTTTTGATGAAATACGAAAGCATCGCCTCCGTTACTTCGAAATCGGCGATAACGCCGTCGCGTAGCGGGCGGATCGCTTGAATATGTGCCGGCGTTTTTCCGAGCATTTGGCGCGCCTCTTCGCCGACTGCGAGCACCTTGCCGGTGTTCATGTCTTTGGCAACAACCGACGGCTCGCGCAAGACGATCCCTTTGCCTTTAACGTTGACGAGCACGTTTGCCGTGCCGAGATCGATACCGATTTCCAATTTAGACTCCCGTTGAAGAGGTGGTGCCCGTAGCGACACGGGGAAAGCTTTGTGTCTCAAAAAGCCCGTTCGGCTCTTCGAGCGGAGTGATGCCGCTGGAACGTTGCGCTTGTGCGCCCAACGCCGAGAGCATCGTTTCGAGGTGTTCGTACCCGCGGTCGATATATTCTAACCCGATGATCTCGGTCTCACCTGATGCGGCGAGCCCGGCGACGACCAAGCCCGCACCGGCGCGGATATCGGGAGCTTCGACAGGAGCGCCCGATAAGCGTTCGACGCCGGTAATCGTTGCCGTATTGCTCTCCATCGCAACTTTGATATCGGCACCCATACGCGCGAGTTCGTTGACGTAAGAGAAGCGCGCATTGAAAATCGATTCTTCGACGAATGACTTTCCCGGGCAGGTGCACAGCATCGCCGTCATCTGCGGCTGAAGGTCGGTTGGGAAAGCCGGGTAGGGCGCGGTAACGATCGAGGTGCCGCCGGTGACGCGTTTTCCGTCAACGCGCACCCAATCATCACCTTGTGTGACTGATGCTCCGCATTCGGTGAGTTTTTCGGTGAGCGCGAGCAAATGGGCTGGAATGCAGCGACGCACCGTGACGTCGCCGCGCGTTGCGACGCCGGCAACCAACAGCGTTCCTGCAACGATGCGATCGGGAATAATTTCGTACTCGACGCCATACAACGTCTCGACACCATCGATGACGAGCGTATCGGTTTCAATGCCTGCGATCTTCGCGCCCATCGCAACGAGAAAGCGCGCGAGATCGACGACTTCGGGTTCGAGCGCAACGTTCCGGAGCGTCGTCGTTCCCTCAGCAAGCACCGCGGCGAGCAACGCATTTTTCGTCGCTCCGACGCTGGGCATGCGAAACTCGATTTCGCCGCCGCGCAAGCGTCCGTCGCGCGCTGCGGCGAGAAGATATCCGTGTTCGTTGCGCACTTCACAACCGAGCGTTCTGAACGCCTGTTCGTGCATATCGGTCGCGCGCGTGCCCAATACACAACCGCCCGGGAGTGGAACCTCCGCGCGGCCGAAGCGCCCGAGCAGCGGGCCGACAAGATCGAAAGAAGCGGCGAGTTTGCGAACCAACGCATAGGGTGCGCGATAGGTCGCGACGTTGCTCGCATCAACGACGAGCGCATCTCCGTCGTAACGCAGGCGCGCGCCGAGCGCTTCGAGCAGCGACCACATCACCGAAACATCGGTAATGCGCGGAACGCGACGGAGCGTCACCGGCCCGCTGGCGAGAAGCGCAGCAGCCATAATCGGCAGCGCGGCATTTTTCGCGCCGTGTGTCTCAACCGAACCTACCAGCGCGCCGCCTCCGCGAACGCGCAAAACCGTATCGAAGCGATCAATCATGCCTGTATTGCGATGCTTCGCGCCCGAGAGCGGAGCGCCCCGCCCGGACCGAGCGCCTACGCGCTTCGCGCGAGCCGGAGTTTCGCCTCGGCAAAGGCGATCGCGGCGGGCTCGGTCGCCGCGGCGAGTTCCGCGCGGGTCGCCTCGAGGTCGATCTCCTCGAGCGAGAGGGCCCGTTCCAGCAGAACCGTCACGCGATCGGGAAGCGCCTGGATGAAACCTTCATCGGTTGCGAGTTCGAGGCGGCGGCTCCCCATTTCGTCGCTCACCTCGGCCCGCAAGACGCCGGGCTTGAGCGCGCCCACAAAAGGAGCGTGTCCGGCGAGAATGCCCTCCTCGCCTTCGGTCGTCGCGGCGATGACCAGCGAGGCTTGGCCGTCGAAGAGGACGCGCGTCGGAGCGATGAGCTTCAGTGCAAAGGTGGACATCGTCGGCGACGCTAGACCTTCGCGCCCATCTTATCGGCGTTCTCTTTCACTTCGTCGATGCCGCCGGCGTAGAAGAACGCGCTCTCGGGCAGATGGTCGACCTTGCCGTCGAGCACTTCCTTGAACGATGCGATCGTATCGCTGAGCTTGACATATTTGCCGGCGCGTCCGGTGAATTGCTCGGCAACAAAGAACGGCTGCGAGAAGAAGCGCTGGATGCGACGCGCGCGACCGACCGCGATTTTATCTTCTTCGGAGAGCTCTTCGACGCCGAGAATCGCGATGATATCCTGCAGGTCGCGATAGCGTTGCAGTGTTTCTTGCACGCCGCGCGCGACGGCATAATGATCGTCACCGATAATCTGTGGGTCGAGAATGCGCGAGCTCGATGCGAGCGGATCGACTGCGGGGTAGATACCGAGCTCGGAGATCGGCCGCGAAAGCGCCGTCGTCGCATCGAGATGCGCGAAGGTCGTCGCAACGGCGGGGTCGGTGTAATCGTCTGCCGGTACGTAGACCGCCTGCACCGAGGTGATCGACCCTTTGCGCGTCGAGGTGATGCGCTCTTCGAGCGCACCCATGTCGGTCGAGAGCGTCGGTTGATAGCCGACCGCCGACGGCATGCGGCCCATCAGCGCCGAGACTTCGGAGCCCGCTTGCAGATATCGGAAGATGTTATCCATGAACAGCAGCACGTCCGCGCCGAGTTCGTCGCGGAAATATTCGGCCATCGTCACGCCGGTCTGCGCGATGCGGAAGCGAACGCCCGGGGGCTCGTCCATCTGTCCGAAGACCAAGGTCGTCTGCGCGAGCACGCCCGACTCTTTCATCTCGAGCCAAAGATCGTTTCCTTCGCGCGTGCGCTCGCCGACGCCGGTGAAGACCGAGAAGCCTTTGTGAACGTTCGCGATATTGCGAATGAGTTCTTGAATGAGCACCGTTTTACCGACGCCCGCACCGCCGAAGAGACCGACCTTCCCACCACGTGTGTACGGCGCCATGAGATCGATCACTTTAATGCCGGTCTCGAAAATTTTCGGCGTCGGATCCTGATGCTTGAATTCCGGAGCGGGCCGATGAATCGGCCATGTCGCAGCTGCACTTACCGGCGCATCGGTATCGATCGCTTTCCCAAGAACGTTGAAGATGCGACCCAGCGTACCTTCGCCGACCGGAACCGCTATCGGGCTCCCCGTTGCGGTCACCTTGGCGCCGCGCACGAGACCGTCGGTAGAACCCATCGCAAGGCAACGGACTTGGTTGTTGCCGAGTTCGTCTTGCACCTCAAGTGTGAGATCGCGCTTCTGCATCGCCGTTCCACCGAGTTTCGCGTCGGCTTTCGCCGCGGAATCGGCAGCGTCTTCATTGACGCGAACGGTCAGTGCTTCGGTGATTTTGGGCAGCGTCTCAGGGGTAAACTCGACGTCGACGACGTTCCCGAGCACCTGCACGACTTTACCGGTAGCGGTCATGTTCTTGGTTCCTTCTATCAACCGTTGAGCGCCTCGGCACCACCGACGATTTCCAAGAGCTCCTTGGTAATCGCGGCCTGTCGGGCATTGTTCATTTGAATCGTATATTCGTCGATGAGTTTACCGGCGTTATCGGTCGCATTATTCATCGCCACGAGCTGGGCGGCAAAAAACGCGGCATCGGTCTCGAGCATTGCCGAGAAAATCGTGAATTCCAGATACTTCGGAAGTAACTGCGAGAGCACCGCTTCGGGTGTCGGCGCGAATTCGACCATCGCCTTGGGACCCTGATTGACGGTTGCGTCGGCCATTCCGTCGCGAGCGATCGGCACCAAGCGCAGCGTCTGCGGGCGTTGCACGAGCATCGAAAGCATTTTCGAGGAGACCAGCACGATCTCGGAGATCTTGCCTTCGACGAACGCGGCACTTGCAGTTCGCGCAACTTCGCGCGCAGCTTCCAGCTTCGAGGCTGCGTTTAACGGCCACGACGGATGGTCACCGCCGCCGAAGCGTCGGACCGCCTGGCGCGCTTTCACGCCGACCGAGTACATCACCGCACCGGGATGCTCGCGAAGAAACGCTTCACCCTGGCGAATGACGTTGGCATTGAATGCCCCGCAGAGCCCTTTGTCGGCGGTCATGAGAATCATGCCGCTGGGCGCCGAGGTTTTTCCGGGGTTCATAAAGGGATGATCGACGCGTGAGACCGCCGCAACCAATTCGCGAAGCATCTCACCGAGCGTATCGGCGTACGGGCGCGCCTGTTTTTGGGCCGTCTCCGCACGACGAATTTTCGCCGCAGCGACTTGTTTCATCGCCTTGGTGATTTGCTGGGTATTCTTCAGCGAACGTATTTGGTCGCGAAGATCTTTAACGCTCGCCATTAGAACGAAGTATTAAACTCCGTGAAAGCTGCGTTGAGCTTCGCTTTCACATCGTCACCTAGCTGGTTGCTGCTGCGGATGGAATCAAGCGCATCGGCATGCTTCTGATGCAAGAAATCGATGACGCCGCGCGCCCATGCTTGCAGCTTCGGCGTGGGAATATCGTTGGCATATCCGTTCGTCGCGCCGTAGAGCAGTGCGACCTGCTCTTCGACCGGCTGCGGCTGGTACTGCGCCTGTTTGAGCAACTCGGTCAGTTTTTCACCGCGCATCAGCTGCATCTGCGTTCCCTTATCGAGATCGCTGGCGAGTTTTGCGAATGCCGCGAGATCGCGGTACTGCGCGAGTTCGAGTTTCAACTGTCCGGCGACCGATTTCATCGCTTTGGTCTGCGCCGAACCACCGACGCGTGAGACCGAGAGACCGACGTCGACTGCCGGGCGAATACCTTGGAAGAACAGGTTGGGTGTGAGATAGATCTGTCCGTCGGTAATCGAGATCACGTTGGTCGGGATGTACGCCGAAAAGTCGCCCGCTTGCGTTTCGATGACCGGCAGCGCCGTCATCGAGCCGCCGCCGAGTTCGTCGGAGAGCTTCGCCGCGCGTTCCAGCAAGCGCGAATGCAGGTAGAAGACGTCGCCCGGGTAGGCTTCGCGGCCCGGCGGGCGGCGCAGCAAGAGCGCCATCTCGCGATAGGACTGCGCGTGCTTGGTGAGATCGTCGTACACGATCAGCACGTCTTTCCCTTCGGCCATCAATTCTTCGCCCATCGAACAACCGGCGAACGGCGCGAGCCAACGCAGCGCCGCCGCTTCCGACGGGCTCGACGCGACGATGGTGGTGTACTCCATCGCGCCCTTCTGCTCGAGGATCTGCGCCAGCGCGGCAACCGTCGAGTTCTTCTGCCCGATCGCCACGTAGATGCAGAAGACGTTGCGCCCCTTCTGATTGATAATGGTATCGATCGCGATTGCCGTTTTGCCGGTCGAACGATCGCCGATGATCAGCTCGCGTTGGCCCTTGCCGATGGGAATCAACGCGTCGATCGCGCGGATACCGGTCTGCAGCGGCTGCTTCACCGGTTGGCGCTCGACCACCGACGGTGCGGTGTTTTCAATCGTGCGGAAACGCGTGGTCTCGATCGGGCCTTTTCCGTCGACCGGCTGGCCGAGCGGATTGACGACACGCCCAAGCAGCGCGGTGCCGACCGGCACCGACGCAATGCGCCCGGTGCGGCGCACGCGGTCGCCCTCTTTGATCTCCGCATCGGAGCCCATGATGACGACGCCGACGTTATCCTCTTCGAGATTCAGCGCGATACCTTGAAGCCCGTTCGGGAACTCGACGAGTTCGGATGCGCGCACACCGCGCAATCCATAAACGCGCGCGAGGTTCGCACCGACTTCGATGACGGTTCCGACCTCGTCCTCACGAACCTCGCCTTTGAAGTCCGCGATCTGCTGTTTGAGTATTCCGGCGATTTCGTCGGCTTTTATCATGTGCTTTTTCCTACGGTTCCTTGATAAATCGTGCGTTTACGTACGTTGAGCGAAAAGATTGCGAGCGAGGTCGTCCAAGCGGCCCGCGACCGTTGCATCGATCAGGCGGTCCCCCATCATCACGCGCACGCCGCCGATGGCGTGCGGGTCGACGTTGGTTTCTACGTCGAATTTCTTCCCGAAGCGCGTTTCGAGCTGTTTGACCAGCGCGTCGAGATCGCCGGCTGAGAGCGCCGTCGCCGTGGTCACGGTGAGCGGTTCTCCGCCGCGAGCCGCGCGCTCGATTGCGTGATACTGGCGCACGATCTCGGCGAGCAGCGTTTCGCGCCGCTTACGGACCAGCAGCACGACGGAATTGAGGACGATTTCGTGCACGTTCGTGCCGAAGCTCGCCGTAAGCGCGCGTTCCTTCAGCGTCCGCGAGAGCACCGGCGAGACAAAGAAGCCGTGCAACGTGGGATCGCCCTCGATGGCATCGCTGATGCTCTTGAGCTCTTCGCCGATGCGTGTTTCGGCCTTCGCATCGCGCGCGAGTTCGAATATCGCCGTGGCGTAGCGGCGAGCCGCTTTTTCCTCTGCCATGCTTACCCTAACTCCCCAAGCGCCGACACGAAGCGTTCGCGCAAGGTGCGCTCGGCCGACGCATCGATCTCAGCGAGCGCGCGTGCGCGCGCGATCTCCAATGCGCTCGCCAGCGTCTCTTCGCGCAGGCGTTCGCGCGCCGAGTGGCGGGCACGTTCGAGTTCGCCTTCGGCGCTCCGCAGTTCGCGCTCGCCTTCGCTTCGAATCTCGGCAAGATATTTCTCGCGCTCGCGGGCGACGAGATCGTCCACCCGACTCACGATCAGTTTCGCCTCGTCCTTGGCCCGCAATGCGAGCGCGCGCGCCTCTTCGCGATCGGCTTCCATCTTGGCCAAGCGCGTCTCGAGTTCGGCGAGGCGCTGGTTCTGGGCTTCTTGCGCGCCTGCGATCGCCGGCGTCACGGCCTTCTGCCAAATCCATACGGCAAAGACCGCAAATGCGATGAAGCAGACGACCTGGCTCCAAACGGCGATCAGTTCGTAATTCATCGCTTCAACTCCGGAATCGCTTGCGCAAGGAGTTGCCCCGCAAGTTGCTCGCGCAGTTCTTTGAGGTCGCCCGAGAGCGCTTCCACTTCACTGTGGACGCGGTCGTTCGCCGCGTCGATCGTATCGTTCGCTTTCTTCGAGAACTCCGCGAGGAGACTGACGCCGTCCTCATGCATGCGGGCGCGTTCCCTGGCAATCGCTACATCCGCCTCACGACGCGCTTCGTTGCGTACGTCTTCGGCCTCGCGACGCAGCGCATTCGCCTCGCTCTGCGCTTTTTCGTAGCCGTTAACGAGCCCATCGAGGTAGGCGCGGCGACGCGCGACGGCCTTCCCGACCGGGCGCAAGAACAGCACGTTCAACAGCGCGAAAAAGATCGCGAAGTTGATCAGCTGGACGACGAACGTCCCGTCGAAAGAGAAGAGCATCGAGCGAGGTTTCCTTTAGGGTTCGCTTACTTTGCGCCGGAGAGTAATGTCGCCACGAGCGACGGCACGTTGGCAACGACGAAGAAGAGATAAAGCGCGAGGCCGAGGGCGATAAAGCCGTTCGCTTCGACGAAGCCGACGCCGATGATGAGGAACTGGAAGATATTCGGGCGCGCTTCGGGCTGGCGGGCGATCGCTTCAACCGCGCGCGAGCTGACGAGACCGTTGCCGATCGTGGTGCCGATTGCGAATGCGGCGGCGACCAGGGAGAAGCCGACGACGGTAGCGGCGGCGATGATGAGTTGAACGTTCACGTAGATGGCCTTTCCAATCGAGTGATACTAATGCGCCTCGTCCGCGAGGGCGAGCGAGAGATAAACGATCGTCAGCAGGACGAAGACGAAAGCCTGAAGGATGCCGACGAGAAAATTGAAGATTTGAACGAAGAACGGGCCGATCGCGGCCGTGAGCGAGAGATCGAAGGCACCGATTTTAATATGCGACGAAACAATTTGGTAGACGACGAGAATGAGCAATTCGCCGATGAGGATATTGAAGAAGAGACGTAAGGCGAGCGTCGTCGGGCGCAGCACCTCTTCGAGCAAATTGATAATGACCATCGGCCAGAACGGCTGCAAAAGATGCTTGTAGAACTTTAGCCCGCTCTTGCGGATGCCGCTCACCTGAATCAGAACGAAGACCATCACCGCGTACGCGGCCGCCGTATTGAGATCGGCGGTCGGCGAGCCGCCGAAGGGCAGCCCGAATGCCTTGAACGGAAACATCCCGAATTCGTTGAGCGCAAAGATGAAGACGACCAACGCGATGAGGAACGGAACGAAGCCCTCAGCGAGCGGCCCGATCGTGCTATGCGCGAGATCGGCGAAATAGTTGACGATTCCCTCGAAGACGGTCTGCCGGCGATTCACCTGCGGCGAACGATAGCTCGCGGCGACCCACCACAGCAGCGGCAACGTGATCGCCATAACGATCCACGTCGTCAATACCGTATCGGAATGCACGGTGCCAAGCACCGGCACCTTCCAAAGAGGATGCTCTCCAATCTGTTCGTGCACGTTCCGTTATCTTCTAGCGTTTCGTTTGCGAGTCGCCTGCGCTTCCGATGACGCGCATGGCGAACGGGGTGAAAAGTCCGACGATATAGAGCCCGAGCGACCACCACGGACCCTTTGCCGCGAAGGCCACCGCGACCGTACCGAAAACGAGCAAGCGTGCGAAACTACTTAAGACGAACGCCCGCCCTC
>JAJYFM010000100.1 GCA_021790895.1 bacterium | reverse complement strand
TGCCGATAGTCGGCGATGCGGCGCAGATTGCATTTAAAGTGCCCGACGTAGACCGCATCAAATCGAATCAGCGTTACGAAGAGACGCCAATCGGTTTCGAGCGGGCGATCTCCGAAAAGGTAGCGACGCGTCGCGAGTCGCTCGTCGAGCCGATCGAGCATCGCAAAGAGCGTCCGCGCCGCCGCTTCGTATGCATGCTGTGAGGTCGCGAACCCGGCTTTGTAGACACCGTCGTTGACCGCCGTAAAGATCGCTTCGTTCAACGCATCGATCTCATTGCGCAGCGCGAGCGGGTAGAGATCGAGCGAGGCATCTCCGAGTGCATCGAACTCCGTTTCGAACATCCGCATGATGTCGTCGTCGGAGTTGCTGACGATGCGCTGCGTCTGCGTATCCCAGAGCACGGGCACGGTCACGCGCCCGCGATACCTCGGGTCGGTCGCGAGGTAGAGTTCGCTGAGAAATCGCTCGCCGAAATGCCAACCGCGTTCGTCGCGAATCGGGTCGACGACGGTCATCGGGATCGCCTGTTCGAGTTTTTTTAACTTCCGCGTGACGATCGTCCGATGCGCCCACGGGCACGCGAACGAGACGTAGAGGTGATAGCGATCGGGGACGGCTGGGTAGCGCGAGCTGCCGTCTGCGCGGACCCATTCGCGAAAGGCGTCCTGCTGGCGGACGAATCGGCCATCCTCGCTCTGTTCGTCGGGGAATTGGGCCGCTGCGCGATGTGCATCCATACCTCGTTCAATCGTATCGTCGGCGCGAGGGTTGCTCGCCGCGGGCGCATTCCCAAGTCCTTCCCAAAATTGCGCCTCCTCGGCGATACGGTAGCGCTGGAAGGATGGGACAGATGCGCTACCTATTCTCGTTCGTTCTCGGGCTCGCGCTCCTCGGTGTGGGCACGCCCGCGCCCACCGCCCCGATCGATCTTTCAACCATCGTGGCCGCGGCAAAACCGGCGGTGGTTTTTATCCTCGCCAAGGAGCCGGCTGGAACCCTATCGGGCTCGGGCTTTGTCATCGCCTCGACCGCGACGGAGAGCACCATCGTCACGGCAAACCATGTCGTTGAGGGTGCATCGCAAGTCGACGTTATTTTCGATAATAACCAGCACGAACGATACACCGCGCGTGTCATCAGGCACGACCACGTGCGCGATGTCGCCGTCCTCAGCGTCGGCGTCGGCAACCGTCCGACGCTGAAGCTCGCGCTCCCCGAGAGCATCCGGGAAGGCATGAGCATCGCCCTGATCGGCTACCCCATGGCGACCTTCGTCTTCGAAAAATTTGCCGGTGATACCCTGCGGCCATCCGTCCACGCCGGCATCGTCAGTGCGATCCGCCTCAAAGGCGAATTGATCCAGTTCGACGCCGCAACTTTTCACGGTGATAGCGGCGGGCCGATCCTCGACGCGCATACCGGGGATGTCATCGCGATCGTCCATGGTGAGGCGCTCGACCCGAGTTATTATGCGCGCGGGCTCGAGAAAGCACTTCCCGGAACCGCCTTCGGTCCGAGCGCGGCGACGATCGCATTGGTCCTCAACGGCGCGGCAAGCGGCGCCGCAACGACTGCCTCCGGTGTTTCCGGCAAGAACTCCAACGCATACCACATGGGCTATTTCTTACCGACGATGAGTAACAACAACCCATCCAAACCCTTCTTCGATACGTTTACAAAAAAAGTGTTGGAGCGTGTACCGGCGTTTTTCACCAAACACAATCAACTCTATCTCGTTACGGTTCACTATCAAAAACAAGATTTCGATACACTGAGCATGCTATCGGCAAAGTGTGAGGACAACAACATCATCGGCGTCATCATTCCGGTCGCGACGTGGAGCTTCACCCCGCAATTGGCGAGCGTTAAAATAGAAATGCTCGTCGCTGATTGCCACGGAATTCCCTATTTCCGCAGCGCGAAAGAAAAGAGCGAGAGCCCGGTATTCGCTCATCGGACTCCCGCAGACGAGATCGTGGACATGGGGAACGATCTGCTGGATCAGTTGCTAACGGAATTCTCGACGTTCCGCGCGCAACACCTCGGCGCTTGGAAGAGTTTGACGAGCGTTGGGCTCGCGTTCGACCCCGCAGCGAAAGGGCGAAACCCGCTCATGTTCCTCGATAAAGTGCCCGACGGATATCGCATCACCAACATCATTCAAAACGGCCCAGCCGATCTGGCCGGGTTGCGCACCGACGACATCATTGCGAGCATCGACGGGAAGCCGACGACGTCGATGCCGTTCGACGAGTTGTCGAAATATCTCGACAATCCGACGGCGAGTCTCACCATCCTTCGGCCGGGAGGTCCCGTGACGATCGTCGTGCATCCGATGAACTACAACGAAGTGCTACAAGCGCTCTCGCACGAATAACTACATTCGGCGGATAACGACGCGCCAAGTCTCCGGCCCGCTTTCGAGATATTCGAAGCTGAAAGCGCCCGGGTGGTCGTGTTCGAGTTCGAAACGCAGCGGGCGAGGATCGTGATCGTTGATCAGCGTTAGCGTCTCGCCGGACGCCAAGCGCTCGAGGCGCTCGTGAATCGTCGGGTGCTTGCGGGCCGGCGGAATCGTCCGGACATCGAGTTCGGCGAGGTCGTTCATGGGTTCTCCTTTGTCGCATCGATAGGTGCGACGGCACTATGCTCTATCGCCGAGTGTACGCGGTGAAGCGAATGCGTGCATGAACCTAGGTCAATGACCGAATCTGCCGACTACATGCGCACCAGGGTGCGTTGCGTCGCGGTGCGCAGCACCTCGACCGCCTTCGATATCACTTCGTCGTGACGTTTCGCGTCGCCGGCAGGGCCGATCGGCGCGTCGTTATGCGCGGTCAGCAGCGCTCGTGGAGCCGATTCAAGATGGCTTTGCATCGTCCCGATGACGATCGTCGATATGCCGTTGGCTTCAAAAATATTGGCGACCAGACCGGCCGTCTTGTGGCACATCGGTCATATCGGGACGATCACCGCGGCATTAGCGTCGTCGGCGCGCACACGCGCGAGCATCTGTGGAATCGTCGCTTCGAGAAAGGTCGGCCAGTCGAGGAGGTAGCCGCTCCAACTGACGATATGCGGCGTCAGCGTTACACCGGCTCGGCGCAGCGCTTCGCGCGGCAGGACGCATTCGGCGTCGCGCAGTGCGGCACTACGGTCGTAATGTTCGTGCGCAAAGGCGATGCGGTCGGCTGGTAACGCGCTCTCGATGCTTCGATGGCTTGCATCACCGACGATCGATCGCGATGCGAACGGCGCCTGCGTGCACATGTCGTAGGCTCCCGATGAGCTCACGAGGGCGACGCGCAGATCGCTGCGCGGCCCCGTAAACGCGGTGCGGTCGATATCCGGCAGTGGGAACGCCGGCATCACCGCCGGGAAATCCGGAGCATCGCCGGCGAGCGCTTCGAGCGCCGATGGAATCCATCGAGCCCACCGTTCGCGGTATTCATTACGGATCATCGGTCGTCTATCTTCCTAAAATGTGGCGCGCGTTGGGTTTCAATCGTTCCGGTGTCCAGGCCGGCGTGAACGTGACGGTGAGGTGCAGATCCTGAACGCCGGGAACTGCGCGCACCGTTTGCTCGACATCGGCGGCGATGGTTTCATGCATCGGACAACCGGGCGTCGTCATCGTCATCAGAATCCAGACCACACCGAGTGCATCGACCTCGATTTCGTAGATAAGCCCCAAGGAAACGATGTCGATGCCGAGTTCGGGGTCGAGGACGGTGCCGAGCGCTGCCTCGACGCGTTCGTGTAACGATGTATTCATGGACGAAATACCTCCAGGAGATAGCCGCCGCTATCGTCGGGATTGCAGGTGTAGCTGTAGCCGCGGTCATGGAGCTCGGCGAAGAGAAAGATCGGCTCGCGATCCATCTTCGCAACCAGCATGCCGTCGTCAGCAAGATCTTCGAGCGCTGCAAGAATGCGCATCATCGGCTCGGGCGGGGAGAGCCCCCGGTTATCGAGTCGCACGGTGCTCGATCGCGGTTCCATGTTCTGCCTCCGATACAAAAAGATAGAGCGCTGCGAGCCGAACGATCGCAACGACGGCCGCTATTCCACCGAGCGCATAGAGATCGAAGCCGATCTGCGCGAGCCGCGCGGTGACGGGCACGAGCGAAGCGGCCACGAGAACGCCGACGCTCATCAGCGCGAGCGCGCCGTAGGCGAGCGGAAGATCGACCGCCGTTCCAAGCACCGGCAGCCGTGCGGCGGGAAGGCGCGCTTTCGCGCTCTGCCACGTGAGAAAGCCGAC
>JAJYFM010000099.1 GCA_021790895.1 bacterium | reverse complement strand
ATTGCGATCGCACCCGGACCGACGTTCACCGCAACCGACGGGCCGACCTCATGCACGATGAAGCTCTTCGGCGGCAAGGCGAATTTCGCGTGCAACGCCTTCGCCATCTCGTCGGCGAGCGCCGGAGCATGGGTGTGGCCGATAGCAAAGCGCGTCGCCGCCACGTCGGTGACGTGACGCGTTGCGATATCGATAACCAACTCTTTGGCCTTATCAAAGGTCCGCGTCTGTCCGGCGGTTTCAACGATACCGTCGCGCACTTGAAGAATGGGGTTCACCTTGAGAACCGTCCCCAAGGCAACGATCGCTTTATTCAGCCGTCCGCTGCGCCCGAGAAATTCGAGCGTCGGCATGATCTGATAACCGTTCTGCGTGCGCTTTCCACGTTCGAGCGTCGCGACGATATCCTGGGCGCTCGCGCCCTTCTTTGCCATCTCACCCGCGACATAGGTCAGTAAAAGCAACCCCCCCGAGAGCGTTTCGCTATCGATAACGTGCACTTTCCCCGCGAATCGCGACGCCGCCGCCAATGCGTTTTCGTACGTTTTCGAGAGTTTGCTGGAAACGATCGGAACGATGCACTCATCGCCTTTGTCGACGTGCTTGGCGAAGATCGCCGTAAAGCCGGCCGCATCGAGCGGCTCGCTGCTTGGAAGATCTTTTGCTTCGGCCATGCGCGCATAAAAGCTCGCTCGCGTAATGTCGACGCCGTCACGTAGACGCTCGCCGTCGATGTGAATCCAGAGCGGCGCAACTTCGACGCCGAACTCGCGTGCTTGGTCGGCTGAGATATCGGCTGCGCTATCGGTAATAATTGCTGTTGCCATAGAGGGCGCTCCTGACGCCGCGCCGGACGGTTTCGCCCGCTCGCCGCGGCACTCATACCCCCGGAAATCACAGAACCCTTTCGGCAACACCGAGGAGAGCTTCCAGTAATCGCCGTACGCTATGCTCCCTTAAGAATGAACGAGCAACCGAGCCCTCGCGAGCTTATGTCCGCCGTCCTCGACCTGCACGGAGCGGTGGTCGGTGGCTTCGCCATGGTCGAAGGCCGACTCGACCGCGTCGAAAACCGACTCGACCGCGTCGAAGGCCGACTCGACCGGGTCGAAAGCCGACTTGACGGCGTGGAGACCCGACTCACCTCGATTGCCGGCGAGGTCGCCGGACTCCAACGTTGGCGTCTGAGCGTCGACGACTGGCGTCTGAGCGTCGACGGCTGGCGCCTGAGCGTCGACCGCCGCCTCGACGGCTTGGAGCGCGTGCAGCATCCGTAAGCGCAGTGGGCTCCGGAGCCTCGCCCGCTTGCATGGCGCCCGCCACCGTGCTATCCTCACCGAGCCGAAGCAGCACCTCCGAGAGGGGGCGCTCACCGGATGCCCGCGGGCGATCCGGTCTTCACGAGAGGGAACCGACGGTAGGTTCCGTTGATGTGAGGTCGCTCCGGCGGCCTTTCTTCGTTTTTTTCAACTAGGAGTATCGCCATAGCACGACCGCTACGCGTCAACGAACAAATCCGCATTCGATCGGTCCGCGTCATCGATGACAACGGCGAGCAGCTGGGCGTCATGGCAACGGAAGAGGCGCTCTCGCGAGCGCGCGCCGCAGGGCTCGATCTGATCGAGATTTCGCCGAACGCGCAGCCTCCGGTCTGCAAGATCGGCGATTTCGGGCGGCTCAAATACGAACAAGCGAAAAAAGACAAAGATGCCCGCAAGAAGCAGCGCCACGTCGATTTACGCGAAGTGAAGCTGCGGCCGAAGATCGAGCAGCACGATTACGAGACCAAGGCCCGCATGGCCGAACGCCTCTTGCTCGACGGAAGCAAAATCAAAGTAACGATCATGTTCCGTGGCCGGGAAATTACGTATCAGGGATTTGGAAAGCGTCTGCTCGATCGCATGGTGGAGGATATGATGCCTCTCGCGATCCTCGAACGCGAACCAAAACTCGAAGGCCGAAATATGTTTATGATTTTAGCGCCGCGCGCGACGCCGACGGGGCCGCCGAAGTACTCTTCGATGAAAGAGCACGAACGCGCACAACCGCCGACACCAACTGCAGACGCTGAACAACCCAAGGAGTCTACCGATCATGCCAAAGATTCGAACCCACCGCGGAACGGCGAAGCGAGTAAAGATCACCGGGACCGGGAAAGTGATGCACCGGCACCAGTTTAGCGGTTGCGGGCACATCCTTTCGAAAAAGACGCGTAAACGCAAACGTAACTTCCGCAAGGATCAACCGACGTTTAAGGGCGATCTCAAACGCCTAGCGCCGACGATCCCGTATTTGGTGTAAGGAGGCTCTTCACACATGGCACGCATTAAACGCGGCGTTCACGGCCTCAAACATCGCCGCAAGGTTATGAAGCTCGTCAAGGGCTTCCGCGCCGCGCGTCGTCGCAACTATCGCGTTGCGAACGAAGCGCTGCTCCACTCCCTTGCCTATGCCTTCCGCGACCGTCGCGTCCGCAAGCGCGACTTCCGCTCGCTGTGGATCAGCCGCATCAATGCGGCCGCCCGCCGCGAGGGCATGAGCTATTCGATGCTGATGAACGGCTTGAAAAAGTCGGGCGTCGCGCTCAATCGAAAAGCGCTCGCCGATCTTGCCGTCAACGATAGCGCGGCGTTCGGTTCGCTGCTCGCGGTCGCAAAAAAAGCGGTCAGCGCCTAACTCGCGCCCAGCCCTCGGTACGCCCCACCCGCTTCTTTGCAGGTGGGGCTTTTTCTATCCCTAATGAGCCGCAAAACCAAGCATCCATGACGAGGAGGCTCCCATGCGCCAGGAAAGCTCCCGCACCGACCGCCGATCCTTTCTCGCACGGAGCGCGGCCGGTATCGCCGCCGGCGCTCTTGCCGTGCCCGGCCTCACCGCCGTCGCCGATGCCGCGGGCGCCGCTCCGCCACCGACGGCCGCCGACGCGAAATCCGGGCTCGAACGGCTGCTGGCGGGGAATGCCCGCTTCGTCGCCGGGCACCCCATCTGCGCGCCGCTCACGAAGCGGCGTGCCGCACTCGCTCACGGGCAGAGCCCGTATGCGATCGTGCTCTCGTGCTCGGATTCCCGCGTTCCGGTCGAGACGGTTTTCGACGAAGAGCCCGGCAATATTTTCGGCATACGTATCGCGGGAAATTTTCTCGACGACAACGGCATCGGCTCGATCGAATACTCCGTCGCCGTCCTCAAATCGACGCTGATCGTGGTGATGGGACATTCGGAATGCGGCGCGGTGAAGGCTGCGGTTGAAAACGTGAATAGCGGTGCGATGCCGCCCGGACATATTGCCGGGCTCGTGCGCGCGATCGCACCTGCCGCAAAAGAAAGTCAAGGGCACGCAGGCAACTGGCTGCACAACGCGATCGTGCAGAACGTGCGCGAGAACGTCGCCGCGCTACCGCACCGCTCGGCGATCGTCGCCGAAGCGGTACATGGCGGCAAACTTCGCGTCGTCGGCGCGCTCTACGATCTCGCGAGCGGAAAAGTGACGTTCTTATGAGGTACGAGATCGAATGATATCGGCAGCCCAGGCGCCGCTTTCCGCAGCGCCCTCGGTTGTCGGCGCGCTCGTGTAGTCGCCGCACAGCAGCACATGTGACGACTCACGCGCACGTAGCCGATACTCCCGAACGTCGCGGCTGCGGCCGACGTACGAGTACGGCTCGGCATTGCGCCACCGGTTGAGATGGGCCCACGACACGGGTCCGATCCTCGGAAAATATGTCTCGATTTCGCCGATGATTTCGGCCAAAATATCGTCGTCCGAAGCGCTGATGAGGCGCTCGCCTGCTGCACCATCGAGCATCACGTTCAGCATCTCACCATGCGGAACGTACGAAGCGCACTTGCGTGATTCTACGCCGATGCCCGCGATCGCGCGGCGTTCGTTCCGCGGGATGAGGAGGCCGTAGATGTCACGCGTCATCGGCGAATCGGGAAGAGGATTTTCAAAGACCAGCGCTGCGTTGATCGTCGAGCTGTAGCGTGTCTGAAGCAACCGCCGTTCGGCATCGGTTCGAGCGGCGTACGTGGACTTCGCCACCGGCGCTGGAACGGCGAGAACGGCGTAGTCGGCTTCGATCGTGCCGCCGTCCAGCGAAATCACCACACCCGCCTCACCTAGGGGCTTGACGGAGCGAACCGGTGAGGAAAGCCGCACGTTCAATGTGGAGGCAAGGGCGTCAGGTAAGCTGCCGATGCCGCTCGCCAGCGCGGCACTGCCGTGCCCCCGCATTGCGTAGTTCCACACCCAAGCGGCGAGTGCAGCCGAGACCTGCTCCGGTTCCTGGAAATA
>JAJYFM010000098.1 GCA_021790895.1 bacterium | reverse complement strand
GGAGCATCCAACTGTTCGTGCAACTCGACGCTCAAACGATGGTCGAGTACTTCGCGAAACGCGCGATAATCGTGCTGCGAGGTGTTCGAGAGGTCTAAAATAAGCTGCCGATAGCGTTCGTACGCGTCGACGATCGCGCCGGGTTCGACACCGGTCAGCGCGTGAATGCGCCCGACCTCGCGTGCCGAGGAGCGATGCTGCGCTTCATCGAGCGTGGGTTCGAAGAGTTGCCGGAGGTGCGCGCCCTGATGCGCTTTGAGACGCGCAAGCTCGGCGGGGGTAAGCCGGGCAAGGATCGCCGCTTGCTCGGGTTGCTCGGCGAGACTTCCATAGAACTCGGTAATAAAGCGTTCGCTCACGCCTTCGAGCTCCGAAAGGGCGCTACGGAGCACGGCGCCGGCATTGGCACCGTAGGCATCGGCGTATTTGCGTTCGCTCACCTCTGCTCTCTACGCTCCCGTCGGGGGGGAGGTTGCCGTTCGCGTTGCAGTCTCCTGTGCGCGCCTGCGGGCATTTGTATCGGCGCTTTTTCGAGAAACTCTCGGTCGCGATGCCTTGAACGATGGGGACGCTTGAGGATAATGGGGAAGCGAACGATATCTTCGAGAGGAGCGTAAATCATGGCTGAAGGAACCTGCCCATTCCACCAACCCGGCGGCGCCGGACCCTCGACGACCGACTGGTGGCCGAATCGTTTGCCGATCGATATTCTCCGCCGCAACTCCGAGCGATCGGATCCGATGGGCGAGGAGTTCGATTACCGCAAGGAATTTCGCAGCCTCGACCTCGCAGCGCTCAAGCGCGATCTCACCGCGTTGATGACCGATTCACAGGAATGGTGGCCCGCCGATTTCGGGCACTACGGTCCGCTCTTCATTCGCATGGCCTGGCACGGCGCGGGAACCTATCGCATCGGCGACGGGCGCGGCGGAGCGGGCGCCGGGCAGCAGCGCTTTGCGCCGCTCAACAGTTGGCCCGATAACGTCAATCTCGATAAAGCGCGCCGCCTGCTGTGGCCGATCAAACAGAAATACGGCCGCAAAATTTCCTGGGCCGACTTGATGATTCTCACCGGAAACGTCGCGCTGGAATCGATGGGTTTTAAAACCTTCGGCTTCGGCGGCGGGCGCGCCGATGTTTGGGAGCCCGATGATTCAGTCTATTGGGGGCCGGAGAATGCGTGGCTCGCCGATCAGCGTTACAGCGGTCAGCGCGACCTGGAGAACCCGCTTGCGGCGGTGCAGATGGGGCTGATTTACGTCAATCCCGAGGGCCCGAACGGAAACCCCGACCCGGTTGCCGCGGCAATCGATATTCGCGAGACCTTCCGACGCATGGCGATGAACGACGAAGAGACCGTCGCGCTGATCGCCGGTGGCCACACCTTCGGCAAGACGCATGGCGCAGGGCCGCCATCGATGGTCGGCCCGGAGCCGGAGGCGGCTTGGATCGAAGAGCAAGGTCTCGGTTGGAAGAGCAGTTTCCGCTCCGGGAAGGGCGCCGACACAATCGGCGGCGGCCCGGAAGTGACGTGGACGACGACGCCGGCGAAATGGAGTCATGATTTCTTCACCTCGCTCTTCACGTACGAGTGGGAGTTGATGGAGAGCCCCGCCGGTGCGAAGCAGTGGCGGGCGAAGAACGGTGCGGGCGCGGGCACGATTCCCGGCCCGGCGGATCCGAAACAATCGCAGGAACCGCGGATGCTCACCACCGATCTCGCGCTGCGGTACGATCCGATCTACGAAAAAATCTCGCGCCGCTTCTACGAACATCCCGAGGAGTTCGCCGACGCCTTCGCGCGCGCGTGGTTTAAACTGACGCATCGCGATATGGGTCCGCGCGCCCGCTATTTGGGGCCCGAGGTTCCCGGCGAAGCGTTGATCTGGCAGGATCCGGTGCCCGCGGCAAGCGGTGAACCGATCGACACGAACGATATCGTCGCACTCAAAAAAGAATTGCATGCCGCGCCGATCACGATCGCGCAGGCGGTCGCAACGGCGTGGGCGGCGGCATCGACCTTCCGCGGCTCCGACAAGCGCGGCGGCGCGAACGGTGCGCGGATTCGCCTTGCGCCGCAGAAAGACTGGGCGGTGAATCAACCCGCACAGCTCGCAACGGTGCTCAAAACTCTCGAGGGAATTCAGGATCGCTTCAATCGCGCGCAGGCGGGCAAGAAGCAGCTCTCGCTCGCCGATCTGCTGGTACTCGCCGGTTGCGACGCGGTCGAGCGCGCCGCGAAGAACGCCGGCGTCGAGGTGCGCGTGCCGTTTTCGCCGGGGCGCACCGATGCGACGCAAGCGATGACCGATGTGGATTCGTTCGCCGTGCTGGAACCGCAGGCCGACGGTTTCCGCAACTACCTCAAGAGCGAGAACGGCGTCCCCGCCGAAGTGCGGCTCATCGACAAGGCGCAACTGCTGACGCTGACGCCGCCGGAGATGACGGTGCTGATCGGCGGTTTACGCGTGCTCGGCGCGAACGCCGACGGATCGAAGCATGGATGCTTCACCGCGCGCAGCGAGATGTTGACGAATGATTTCTTCGTGCACCTGCTCGATATGGGCACCGTGTGGACGGCGATTTCGGAGCAGCGCGATCTCTTCGAAGGGCGTGACCGGAAGAGCGGTGCGCTCAAGTGGACCGGAACGCGCGTCGATCTGATCTTCGGTTCCAACTCCGAGCTCCGCGCGCTCGCCGAGGTCTACGGCTGCGCGGATGCACGCGAGCAATTCGTCCATGATTTCGTCGCCGCGTGGAGCAAGGTGATGAATCTCGACCGTTTCGAGGTTGCCGCACCGGCTCCGTAACGACGAACGAAACGGTTACCGCCGCCGCCGCGAACTGCTATAGACCTTGCGCGGTTTCGGGGCGACGGCGGGAATCTCGGGAAAGAGCGGGTTGATCTCGCGCTCGAGCCGACGCCCCAGCGTGTATTCGATCTTCAGAATGAGCGGCTCTTCCTCGGCGGAGACGAAGGTGATCGCATCGCCGCTCGCTTTTGCACGCGCGGTGCGCCCGATGCGGTGGACGTAATCTTCGGCGATCAACGGCACGTCGTAATTCACGACGTGGCCGAGTTCGACGATGTCGATACCGCGCGCGGCGATATCGGTCGCGACGAGCACGCGAATCTTTCCGCTCTTGAGGCTTTCAAGCGCTCGCGTCCGCTGTGCTTGCGAGCGATCGCCGTGAATGAGATCCGTGGGAATGCGTTGTTTGCTCAGCGCTGCGGCGAGGCGATTCGCGCGCGATTTCGTGCGAGTAAACGCAATCGCGCTGTAGATGTTGTTGTCTTTAAAGAGCTCCAGCAAGAGTTCGGTCTTCTTCTCCTGCGGCACCGAATAGATGCGCTGCGTCAGCAACTCGATCGGCGGATGCTCCGCGGCGAGCTCGATGCGCACCGGATCGCGGAGAATTTCGCCGACGAGCACCGAGATCGCCGAGGGCAAGGTCGCCGAAAAGAAGAGCGTCTGGCGTTTCGCAGGGAGCACGCGGAGCAGGCGGCGGACCGACGGAAGAAAGCCCATATCGAGCATGCGATCGGCCTCATCGAGCACGAACATTTCGATCGCACCGAGGCGCGCATCGCCGTTGTTGAGGTGATCGAGGAGTCGCCCCGGCGTCGCGACGATGATCTCGGTCCCGGAGGCAAGCGCCTTGAGCTGTCGACCGAACGAGACGCCGCCGTAGATAGCGGCAACGCGCAGCGTCGTGTGGCGTACCAACGCACCGAGATGGACGGCGATCTGCTCGGCGAGTTCGCGCGTCGGCGCGAGCACGAGCGCGCGCGTCGTCCCGCGCGGTCGATCGAGCAAACGCGCGATCAGGGGCAGCCCGAACGCTGCCGATTTTCCGCTTCCGGTCTGCGCGCTGGCAAGGACGTCGCGCCCTTCGAGCGCGGGTGGAATCGCTTGCAACTGAATCGGGGTCGGTTCGGTGAATTTGAGGTCGGCGACCGCGCGCAACAATTCCGGCGGTAGGCCGAGTTCATCAAAGGTTCGCATGAATACCAATACTTTCGAGCGTGCACAAAACGATCGCACGACATGTCGAAAGCTCGGCGCGGGGGGATCCCTAGCATTGCACGAGGGGTTCCCTGCCGTCAAGCACTTTCGTTCGGAGGGTTCCGAGGAGCACTCACCGGCGTTCGGGTGTGCAGCCAATCGACGAGGAGCCGCCCGCGCGTGCAGGACGAGCGTTATCAGCTATTATCGGAATGAGATCAGGTCTGACGACGTGATGTGGGTTTCATGAAACTATAGGTAGCTGCTGCAAGAAACGTGAACGCGCAACCGATAAGAACCCCACTCAAGAGGTCGATCGTGCCTCCAGAGATGCGGGTCCTCAACGCAGATAC
>JAJYFM010000097.1 GCA_021790895.1 bacterium | reverse complement strand
AGAAGTTTCGGATCACCGTTCTCGCCGGCATCCCAACGAGCGATCTGTTCGTATCCTTTGCGATCGGTGACGCCGACGAGATGCTTCCCGTCGCGCATCCAACGCACGAGTCGAATGCGCGAGCGGCTACCCTCACCGTAACGAACGACGGGCCCCTCGAAGAGCGGCATCGAGAATGCCTGTCCGCGCGAGACAAAGGCCACGTGCGTGCCGGCCGGAGAGCTTTCGAAATCCTCGAGCATATCGGAGGCATCGTCGAATCGGCGAACGCTCTGCGGCGCCGATGAGTGGGTCTCGATCGCGATCGTCCGCGTCGTGCGATCGGTGGTATCGAAGAGGGCAATTTCGCCGCCGATACTGTAGACGATTCGGCTTCCTTCGGTGGAGGGAAAGCGCGCGTAATACTCCGATTCGTTGCTCTCCGCGCGCAGATCGCCGCCGTCGGGCGCGCAGGAATAGATCGCTCCGATCCCTTCATGGTCGGTTAAGAGATAGATGCGTTCGCCGATCCACATCGGCCAGACGGGATTGCCGGCGGGAAGCGGCAGCAATTCGAAGTCGCCGTTTCCGGCCGCATCGATCCAGATCTCGCCGGCGGTGCCGCCGCGATAACGCTTCCAACGCGCAGGATCGTCGGCGTTGCGACCGATTGCCGTGCGCCCCCGTTCGTCGCGGGAGAGCGCGCGGACGTGCCCGAGCTTCAGCTCTTGCGGCGTTCCTCCGGCGGCCGAGATGGAGAATGCACGCAGCTCCCGCTCGTACCACGCCGAGGGGTTGGCGGAAAAATAGATCGTGCTACCGTCGTCGCTCCAGCCCGAGATCGATGCGAGCGTCGCGCCGAGAAAGGTCAATCTTTTCGGGACGCCGCCTTCGGCGGGCATGACGTACAACTCGGGGTTGCCGTCATCGTTGGAGATGAAGGCAATCGAGCGAGCGTCCGGCGAGAGTCGCGGGAAGGTGGCCGATCCGAAACCGGTCGTTAAACGACGGGCGGAGCCTCCTTCGAGGGAGACACTCCAAAGATCGTCCTCGCAGACAAAGACGAGAAGATTCCCTGCGATCGTGGGATAGCGATAGTAGCCTTGACTCATAGCCTGAGGGTCTTAGCGATTCTCGTCGCCGGTTCCGCTTGCTATGCCGATGCTTGCGCTACTGGGCCTCTGCGCGGCGTTCGTTCAGCGTTGCGTCGAGCGCTGCAAATATCGTTCCGCTATTCTCAAACTGTACGATTGGCGAAACGAGCGTCGGCGTCTCGGTAATCCGATTCCGCCCGACGAGCGTTCCGAACGGAAGCATCGGCGGTTGCCGAAACGTCGCGATCGATCGGAAGAGGAGCTCGGCGTAGAGTGCGTTCGCCCAACCGAAATCGGCGCGCGTGTATCGCCACCAGCCGTTCACGTAGAAACTTTCATGAATCAATCCGGCGCTGCCGTCGGTCTCTGCGAGTTCGGTGATCGCTTCGGCGACTTCGGGCGATGAAGTCGAGGTCAGAGCGCGCGTGATGATCGAGAGCGGCCAGACGTTGTCGTAGGGCGTGTGCGGGCTTCCGATGCCGGCGGCATAGCGTCCCGAAAAGTAATACGGATTCCCGCGGCTCAGAACGAAATTGCGCGTGCGGATATAGAGCGGATTATCGGTGCTGCACCAGCCGATATAGGGAAGCCCGAGGAGACTCGGTAAATTCGCGTCGTCCATCAATTTGGCGTTGCCGAGGCCGTCGACTTCGTAGGCGTAGATGCTGCGACCGGTACGCGGATCGCGAACGATGCCGTAGCGGACGATGCCGGCGTAGACGCGTTCCGCCAAGGCGATCGCGTGCTGCGCCAAGGCGCGATCGTGCCAACCGCTGCGCGCAAGCGACGCGAGCTCTTCAAGCGCGATGACCGCCAACGCATTCTGCGGGATATTGTAGCGGTAAACAACCGGGTCGTCGGAGGGGCGAAACGCGCTCCAAACCATCCCGGTGTTGGGATTGTAGGCGCGATGCGTCGGGACGTGGTACGGATAATGGTAGCGACTGCAGGTCGCGTGTCGGCGTTCGCAGTCGTAGGTCGTAACGATCGTCGAGAACGCGCGGTGCAGCGACGGCGTGAAGATGCTTCGATCGTGTGTTTCGTTATAGTAGGTCCACGCTAAGAGGACCGGCCAGGCGAGCGAATCGATCTCCCACTTGCGCTCCCAAATATGAAAGTCGGCTTGGAATGCGTTTGCATATGGGTCGGTCTCGATATCGAGCGCTTCGCGGGCGAGCGCGCCACGGACGCGCACCCGAACCGGTTCGTAGTAACGCGCGAACGGAATGTACGGTATCGTCTGCGCGGCCGAATCGCGGAGCCACATCGCCGGAATATCACCGGTCTGCACGTAGGTCGTGCCGTCCTGCTGCGGAAAAAAATCGGTGAGCAGCGTGTGAAAGAGCGTGCGCGGATCGATCGTCTTTCGGCGGTGCCCGGTCAGCGGCACGATCAATTGCCAGGCCGCTGCCGGTCGCGGAATCGCCGCAAAGCAGAACGCGAAAAGGAGCGCCCACGTGATGGCGCGGCGTGCCCTCACCGCAGCGGGTCGCGTATGTCGAGCACGCGTGCGACGATGCTGCGCGCCAGCGGAGTGAGGTCGACGCGGTCGGCGTTGGTGAGGATTACCAGGTCGAGGTCTTCACGTCGGAGATGCACGGCGATGCTCGAATACCCCGCGACGTACCCGCGTACCAGCCAAGCCGAGCGACCAAAAAGACGCGCGGCAACGAGGCCGTCGCCGTACTCACTCGTACCGCCGCGGCGCAGCGCGACCGGCGGTAGCGTCGCCGCAAGCCATTTGTTGGAGAGGACGCGGCCGCCGAAAAATGCTGCATACCAGCGGAGTAAGTCGGGAACGTTCGACGCGAGATCAGCGGTGCCGAAGCCGAGCGTCGGCGTTCCTGCGGGAACGTTGCCGCGTGCAGTCGTTGCAACCGGTGCAAATGCCGGCCAGGCGACCGCCGTTGCATCGAGGTGCATCGGTTCGAGAATCATTCGCTGCAGAAATGATGCATAGGGGCGCCGTTCGGCGTGTTGGACCGCGAGGGCGAGCGCGAGGTAATCGCTATTCGAATACGCTGCGCGGGTGCCGGGCGCGAACGCGCGCGGCGCGCGCAACGCCGCGTCGTAGAGTGCGAGCGGTGCGACCGGCTCGCGGCGTGCAGCCGAGAAGCCGGGAAGCGCAGCGTAATCGGCGAGACCAGCCGCCATCGCTAACGCATCGCCGACCTCGGCGGTGGGGTCGTCGGGGAGCGGCGAGGAGAACGCGAGCGCGCCGGAACGAACGGCGACGAGCGTCGCCGCGGCGGTAAAGGTTTTTGTGAGCGAGCCGATGGCAAAGATCGTCCGCGGTGTGACCGGGGCGTGCCCGCCCGCCCGCATGACGCCGTAGCCGCGAACGTAGAGCGGCACGCCGACGCGCGCGATCCCCAGCGCGAGCCCGGGAATCGATCGGTCGCGCATCACGTAACGGACGATGCGATCGATGCGCACCTCGCGCACCGGGCCGAGCCCCTGCGCCGCGGCCAAAGCATGCGGGCTCGAAAAAAAAGCAGCGGCGAGTGCGGCGGCGGCGGCAAAGGTGCGGCGTCTAGGTCGCGAAGAGCCTTGCATGGTTCACCGCCGCTTTGCGCTCGTCTTCGCGCTGCTCCTGGTCGGCATAACCGCCGGGCCGAGCCCGGCCCCCTCCCCTGCGCCGACACGGCCGCCGAGCTTTTTCCGCCGACTGGAAAATTTCTTTATGGCGCACGGCGTTCACCCGGCACCGCGCGTGCGGCCGAGCGGCCCACCCTTACCGAAGAGCTACCCGATTCACGGCTCGATGATCGTGCGTCCGGATGCCCTCGTGCGGTTGAGTTGCGGGCGCGGCTTCGTCGCCTGTTACATCCACATCGTCGCAACGGCGCAGCCGAACGCGCTCTTCGAGGGCGTGCTCTGGGGACCGAAGGCGCAACTCGTGCACCTGCATGTGACCGGATCGCCGCGCTCGCCGCATTTTTGGTTCAGCGTCGATAATCGCTATGCGTCGCGATCGAAAGCGCACGCCTATATTCGCGCGCGATTGTATCTGCCGATCGCCGCATCGGTCGATGCGACGGGAATCGTCGGCGCCTTCGATGTCAGCGGTCTCCGCGGTGCATGCACGTTCAACGTCGCGTCGATGCAACTCGGGATCTCCGGTTGTTCGAAGATTGAGGCGATGACCGTCGCCGGTGACGTCACGCTGCAAATGCTCCCGGGAATTTGGCCCGACGCTCGGGTGCGCACGGAGAGCGGGAACATCGTGCTCACGGTTCCGCGCGGCTACACCGGGCGCGTCCGCGCTCGGACGTTGGAGGGGAAGCTCCGCAATCCGCTCGACAGCGGTTTTACCGAGGGACGCCTCGTTCTCCAGTCGCTCTCGGGAAATATCGAGGTCC
>JAJYFM010000039.1 GCA_021790895.1 bacterium | reverse complement strand
GCCATACATGCCTCGAAGATCGTCCGAAATCGGTTTGGGGCGAGCAACTCATCGCGCACGCGGGAGTTGAAGGACTCGATGAAGGCGTTTTGGGTTGGCTTACCAGGTTGAATGAATAGCAGCTCGACGTTGTGCTCGTGCGCCCACGTTTCGAGGGCAGAGGCGATGAACTCGGGGCCATTATCAATGCGCAAGGATTTCGGATAGCCGTGTTCGCGTGCTGCTTCATCAATCGTCCGGACAACCGATGCACTGGGATATGAGAATGCTGGGTCCACGGCCAACGCATAACGGCCCCGCTCGTCGAGCAGCGTCAATGAACGAAATACTTGTCCGTGAAGAAGCCGATCGGACACAAAATGCATGGTCCAAATGTCGTTTGGATGTTCCGCCCGACGAAGGGGTGCTCCGCGCACGTACTTCGCCCGGCTGCGTCTGCGCCGCCGCGCTATCTGCAGATTTGCAAGGCGATAGAGCCGCCTAAAGCGTTTGTAGTTCATGTACGGGTCGCCGTCGCCGGCGGCCCGTTCGTAGATCGCAGAGAGGCGCTTGCAGCCGTAACGAGGGTATTGTTGCGCCAATTCGGTCAACCGCTTGATCAGTGGGGCATCCTCCGCGGCCTTTCGCCCAACCGGCTCGCCGGGCGATCGCCGACGCGCGCGCATGACCTTGCACGCCTCGCGTTGGCTCAGTCCATCGCGTTGCAACGCCCTCACCGCTTCTTGTCGCTGCGAGGGCCCCAGGCGTTTTTTCGGATCAGGTTGTCCATCGCGTCGACTTTGAGCGTCAGTCGGGCAATAATCCGCTGCATCTGGGCGTTCTCGGCCTCAAGCTCTTTCAATCGGACGACGTCGGCAACGTCCATGCCGGCATATTTCGACTTCCAGAGCCGGATCGTGTTGGCGTGAACGCCGTGCTTGCGGGAGAGTTCGCCGACGGAACCTCCGGCATCGTACTCGCCGACGATGGCGATAATCTGCGCTTCGGTGAAGCGACTTTTGCGCATCTGGGATCTCCTTCATGGCCGTTTAGGCCGGGAATCCACAGATATCCTTGGCTCCCGATTCGGGACCTAGCCCAGTGTCGGGAACCGATTGCTTGTCCGTGCGACCGTTGACGTACGGAAGGGTTGCCGTCGTCAAGTGATTTATGGGCTTTCCGTGATCGAGGTTGACAGCGAATAGTCGCATCGGTTACCGTGATCAGAGGTAAAGGAAGATCAGGCGGAGTTCTTTTTTGGGGCTGGGGCAACGTAAGCTCGAAGGTATTTTTGCGGAATAATAATGTTTCATCGCGCAGATAGGTGTCGTGACTTGCTCGGCGGAAAATGCAAGGAAAACGGTCTGATCGCGTCTATTTATAGGCGGTAGAGAAGCAGCCCGTGCCGATGCGCCGCTATGAGACCCTGAAGCGGCGAGCCGATTTCCATCGTTTACGCCGCAGCGGCCGACGTGTCGAAACGTCGGCCTTTTCGCTTTTCTCCGATCGTGGCCGCGACGGGGCCTCCCCGGTCGTGGGGATCTCGGTCTCCGGCAGCGTCGGGGGTGCGGTCGTCCGGAACCTCGTCAAGCGCCGCCTCGGGGCGGCGATCCAGGCGCGGCTCGCCGCCCCGGCGCAGGGGCGGCTCTTGCTGGTCGCCAAGCCCGCGAGCGCGAGCATGACGTACGCCGAGCTCGAACGAGCCGTCTTCGAGGCGATCCGGTGACGCGGCCACAGCGCTTCGCGATCGCCTGCATCGCCCTCTATCGGCGCCTGCTCTCGCCGCTCTTCCCGCCGGCCTGCCGCTACGAGCCGACCTGCTCCCAGTATGCAAGCGAAGCGATCGCTCGCTTCGGCGTGCTCCATGGCGCCCGTCTTGGGCTCCTCCGGCTTTTGCGCTGCCATCCCTGGCACGCTGCGGGGTACGATCCCGTTCCCCCGACCATCTCGTTGAAAGGACCCCGGTGACGCCAATCTTCGCCGCCTCGATACTCGACCCGATCGTGAATTCACTGTCGTGGTTGGTTCTTGGGATCGACCACTACACGCACAACCTCGGCGTCAGCTTGGTCGTTCTCGCCCTCCTGATTCGCCTGGTCTTCTGGAAGCTCAACGTCGCGCAGTTTAAAGCGATGATCTCGATGCAAAAAGTTGCACCGGAGATGAAGAAGCTTCAGGCGCGCTACAAAGACGACTCCAAGAAGCTCCAAGAAGAGACGATGCGTCTCTATAAGGAGCACAACGTCAACCCGCTCGCCGGCTGCTTGCCGATGCTGGTGCAGTACCCAATCATCATTTGTGTTTATTGGGTAGTAATGTTGCACCGTGGCCTCTACGAGCATACTAAGTTTTTGTGGGTCGGATCCTCGTTAGTCGCGAAGCCATTTGCGTTGCCCGGGTCGGAAGTTTTTGCATCAAGCCTCGCCCGGCCAGACGTGACGATGTTGGTTCTTTATATGTTGTCAATGTACCTTAGCCTGCGTTTTACGACGATGCCCGCGACCGACCCGCAGCAGGCGAATACGAACAAGATCATGCAGATCGTCTCGCCGCTGATGATCGGTTTCATCGGTTTTCGTTCGCAGTGGCCGTCGGCGATGGTGCTGTACTGGCTTTCGTACAACGTTTTGACGATGGCGCAGCAGTTCTACATGTTGCGGCAGTACCACGAACCGCTCGGCGCAATCGATAGCGACCGCGCGATCACCTCCGACGACGGCGTCGCAGCCGCAGTTCGCGAAATCGACGAGCACGTCGCGAAATCCTCAAAGAAAAAGCGCGCGACCGCATCGGCGGCGCTCGATAACGGCTCGGTTAAAAAGAAAGGCGCGAAGCCCTAATGCTCTACGAAGACGATTACGAGTTTGAAGAACAGCCGGCGCACATTCGCGACCGTGCAATTCCGGGAAGCGGCGGCGGACGCGGCCGCCGACCGTTCCGCGGCGGCGGACGCCCGCGTTCCAACGGACCCTCGGGAAAGGCGCAGCCGGTACCCGAGGACGCAAAGCTGGCGCACGCGCTCCTGACCGAGATGCTTGCGAAGATGGGCGTCGGTGCTTCGGATATATCGTACATTCCGCGACAGGAAGGCGAGTATTTCGAAATCAACGGGCCCGACCTCGCGATGCTGATCGGACGCCACGGCAATACGCTCGAAGCGATCAACTTGGTGTTCAACAACATCATCAATGCGGGAAATCGCGGCAACCGGCGCTATTTCACGATCGATGCGGAGGGCTATCGGGCCCGTCGCGCCGAGCGTTTAAAAGAGATCGCCCTCGATGCCGTCGAGGAGGTCGTTCGCAGCGGCAAGCCGAGCAAACTCGAGCCGATGCTTCCCTCGGAGCGCAAGATCGTGCACATGACGATCTCGGAGGATGTCCGCATACGCACCGAATCCGAGGGCGTGGAGCCCGAGCGCTGCGTCGTCGTCTTCCCGGTTTGATTCCCGCATAGCGCTTCGTTTCGAGAAGCAGGCTGCCGTGAAGCGCTATGCATCGACCCGGGTCGACCATCTCCAAATCGCGATCCCCGCAGGGGGTGAGGAAACGGCGCGCGCCTTTTACGGCGCGCTGCTTGCCTTGCGCGAGCTGCCCACGCCGCCCGATCTTCGCGCGCGCGGCGGGCTCTGGTTTCAGAGTGGGGCGATCGCCGTGCATCTCGGGATCGAACCGAACTTTCGCCCCGCGACGACGGGGCGCGTCGCCTTTGTTTGCGCGGAGTACGAGGTGCTGCTCGCGCGCCTGCGCGCCGCCGCCGTCGCGATCCACAACCCAGCGACGCCCGAGCATGGGCGAGCGCATTGCTTCGTCGACGATCCCTTCGGCAACCGCATCGAACTGGTCGAGGCGGCGCCGCGCGCAGCGGGCGCCGACGGCTCGGCGGCGCCGACGATCGTCGCGGTCGCGACGCCGCCGGGGTACGGCGCGATCGCGATCGTGCGCCTCAGCGGCGCCGACGCCGGCGCTATTGCGGCGACGCTCACTGCGGGCGCCGCACTCGAGCCGCGCCGCGCTACTCGCGTTGCGCTCGTCGATGAATCGGGGCGCCCGATCGACGATGCGCTCGCACTCGCGTTTCCGGCGCCGCACTCGGCGACCGGTGAAGATGTCGTCGAGTTTCACCTGCACGGCGCGCCGGTGCTCGCGCGCGAGCTGGTTCGCGCCGCTATCGCGTGCGGAGCACGTCAGGCGGAGCCGGGCGAGTTTACACGGCGCGCCTTTCTCGCCGGAAAGATCGATCTCGACGGCGTCGGTGCGATCGGCGACCTCATCGCCGCCGAGAGCGCATCGGCGGCGCGCGCCGCGCTCGCCAATCTCGGCGGTGGGCTGCAGGCCAAAGTAACGGCGATGCGCGCAGCGCTGCGCGATCCGCTCGAGCGGCTCGCCGCATCGATCGATTTCCCCGATGAAGTCGAAGAACCGGCGCGCGCGCCGCTCGCCGAAACGCTGCGCGAACTCGACGAGGAGCTCGTGCGACTGCAACGCGACGGCGAGCTCGGCCGCCTGTTGCGCGAAGGTGTCAGCCTCGCGATCGTCGGCCCGCCCAATGCGGGGAAATCCTCGTTGCTCAACGCGCTGCTCGGCGAGGAACGCGCGATCGTCTCCGAACTTCCCGGCACGACGCGCGACAGCATCGAGGAACGCTTCGTCATCGACGGCGTCGCGGTTCGCGCGGTCGATACCGCCGGTATTCGCGCGCACGCCGATCGCATCGAGGCTTTGGGGATCGAGCGATCGGAACGAGCGTTCGCGAGCGCACGGATTCTACTGTTGGTGCTCGATGCTTCGATTCCGCTCTCGCCGTCGGCCGAGGCGTTGCTCGCGCGCAGCGAAGGGCGCGCGCGCATCGTGTTCTTCAACAAAGCCGATCTCGCGACGACTGCGGTGCGGGCGGTCTCGGGCCTCGCGGTGGTCGGCAGCACGCGATGGCCGCAGACGTTGCACGAATTGCGAGCGGCGATCGCGCAGCTCGGCTGGGGAACAGAGCGCCCCGATCTCGAGCGCGCGCATCTCGCGTTCGGCGAGCAATTCGATGCGGTCGCGCGCGCACTCGCTGCGCTGCGCTCCGCGCGCGACGCGCTCGATGCAAACGAACCGCTCGATCTTGTCGGCAACGATCTGCGGTTGGTTGACGCTGCGCTCGCGCGACTCTCGCCCGCCGAGGCGAGCGAAGAACTGCTCGCGAGCATCTTCGCTCGATTCTGCATCGGGAAATAGCGATGGAGATGATGCGTAGCGATGATGCGGGGGTCATCGTCGTCGGCGGAGGACATGCCGGCGTCGAAGCGGCGCATGCCGCGGCAAAGATGGGCGTGCCGACGCTGTTGCTGACGGGAGATCCAGAGCGCATCTGCACGCTTCCGTGCAATCCGTCGATCGGCGGCAGCGCGAAAGGGCAACTCGTGCGCGAGATCGACGCGCTCGGGGGAGCGATGGGTCTGCTCGCCGATTCGTGCAGCCTGCACGCGCGATTTCTCAACGAGAGCAAAGGCCCCGCGGTACGCGCATTGCGACAACTGATGGACAAGCCGTCGTACAATCGCGCCGCATTGCGTCTGCTGCAGAGCCTCCCGATGTTGCAGATCGAAGCGGCGATGGTCGAAGCCTTGATCGTCGTTGCCGGTGAAGTGCGTGGCGTTCGTTGCGCCGATGGACGAGCATTCTATGCGCGACGCGTGGTTTTAGCGACCGGAACGTTTTTAGGCGGAAAGCTTTTTCGCGGCGAGGATGTGCAGCCCGGCGGACGCTTTGCCGAAGCGCCGGCGATCGGGCTCTCGCATGCGCTGCGCGAACTCGGGTTTTCAATGCAGCGGCTCAAGACGGGAACGCCGCCGCGCGTCGCTCGCACCAGCGTCGATTACACCGCGATGCGCGTGCAGGAACCGAGCGCGACGCCGTTATTGTTTTCGCGCCGGAGCGAAGCGCGGTTCGTCGGCGCGCAGTTGCCGTGTTATCTCATCGACACGAACGCGCGCACGCACGCACTCGTGCGCGAAAACTTGCATCGCTCGCCGCTCTATGGGCTCGATTTAATCCGCGGCATCGGCCCGCGCTACTGTCCCTCGATCGAAGATAAAGTGGTGAAGTTCGCGCATAACCCGACGCATCAACTCTTCATCGAACCCGAAGGATGGGAGGAGCCGACACTCTATGTCGGCGGCTTCTCGACCTCGCTGCCCGCCGACGTGCAGATCAAGATGTTGCAGACGCTCCCGGGGATGGAGCAGTGCGAGATGCTGCGCGCGGGATACGCCGTCGAATACGATATGGTCGCGCCGACCGAGCTCGACGACACGTTGCAGACGCGGCGCATCACCGGGCTCTACCACTGCGGCCAACTCAACGGCACCTCGGGCTACGAGGAGGCGGCGGCACAGGGGCTGCTTGCGGGGGCGAATGCCGCGCTCGCCGCGCGTGGCCGCGCGCCGCTGCGGATCGCACGCTCCGAGGGCTATATCGGCGTGCTCGTCGACGATCTGGTCGGGAAGGGCGTCGACGAGCCCTACCGGATGATGACCTCGCGTGCCGAACATCGCGTGCTGCTGCGACACGATAACGCCGATCGACGTCTCACCCCGCTCGCGCATGAGGTTGGACTGGTCGACAGCGAACAATGGACTGTATATTGTGAGGAGATCGCCGTTTTGGACCGTGAGATCGCTGAAGCAGAGCGTCGTCGACTCCCGGTGCGGGAGATCGGGACGGAGCGATTCCAGGGCGCGCCGACGCTCGCCGAGGCGCTGCGACGCCCGCAAATTCACATCGAAGATCTCCGAGCGTGGCTCCCCGATGGGTTCGCGCCGGAGATCGGCGAGCGGCTCGAGATCGAGATCAAACTCGAAGGATATGTGAAGCGGGAAGAGCAGGCCGTTGCGCAGGCCGCACGACGCGAGCGGCTCGTCATCCCCGACGAATTTGCCTACGACCGCGTTCAGGCGCTCTCGACGGAGGCGCGGGAGAAACTGCTGCGCCAACGGCCGCGGACGCTGGGAGCGGCAGCGCGGATCCCGGGGGTCGCCCCGGCCGACGTGGCGATTCTCTCGCTGCACCTGCAGCGCCGCGACGCGGCTCCCCGCGAGGTGGCGCCGTGAGCGAGCGCGCCGATCTCTACGAGCTGCTTGGCGGGGCTGTGATCGACGAGCAACTGCGCGACGCGCTCAGCACCTTTGGCGCTGCACTTCTCGATTCGAACCGGCGCTTCAATCTCACCGGCGCGAAGAGCGCCGCCGCCCTGCTTCCCCATCTGCTCGACGCCCTAACCCTGCTTCCGGAGATCGCCGGCCGGACGATAGATGTCGGCTCGGGGGGCGGCTTCCCGGGGATTCCGCTCTTGCTCGCCGGCGCTCAGGTGGACTTCCTCGAGGCGAATTCGAAAAAATGCGGCTTTCTTCGCGAGCAGATCGCGGCGCTCGGCTGCCGCGCCGAGGTCTTCTGTGGGCGCGCGGAGTTGCTCGGGCACGATCTTCGGCTCCGCGAGCAGTACGATCGCGCTACGGCACGCGCGGTCTCTTCGGCGACGACGGTCGCCGAGTACCTCATTCCGCTCCTCCGCGTCGGGGGAATCGCCTTGATGCCTCGCGGGCGCGCCGAGGAGGGTGAGGCAGAGGCGATCGCCGATGCGGCGCTGGTGCTCGGTGCGGAGCCGCTCGAGGATCTGCGGCTTGATGGGGAGCGTCGCATCGTGCGCCTCATCAAGCGGCGCCCGACGCCGAGTCGCTTCCCGCGGCGCACGGGGATTCCGCAGAGTAAGCCGCTCTGCCGCTAGCGCGGTGTTTCACGAGAAACATTCGCTGTGCCGTCGCGCTGCGCCGCCACGCTGAGTAGCCGCTGTCACGCCGAGTAGCCGCTGTCACGCCGAGTAGCCGCGAAGCGGCTTATCGAGGCGCGCCCCCGTCATGCCGAGTAGCCGCGAAGCGGCGTATCGAGGCGCGCCCCCGTCATGCCGAATAGCCGCGAAGCGGCGTATCGAGGCGCGCCCCCGTCATGCCGAGTAGCCGCGAAGCGGCGTATCGAGGCATAGCGTATCGCCGCGCCTGCGCGCCGGTGGCGCCTGCGCGCACCGCTCCTCGCTAGACGCTCGCGGCTCGGACAAGCCGAGGTCAGGGTCCTCGCGGCTCGCTTAAGCGCTCGTCGGGTGCATCGCAGGCGCCGTCGCGCTGCACCGCCACGCTGAGTAGCCCCTGTCACGCCGAGTAGCCGCTGTCACGCCGAGTAGCTGCTGTCATGCCGAGTAGCCGCGAAGCGGCGTATCGAGGCATAGCGTATCGGGGCGCCGCGCCTGCGCGCCGGTGGCGCCTGCGCGCACCGCTCCTCGCTAGACGCTCGCGGCTCGGACAAGCCGAGGTCAGGGTCCTCGCGGCTCGCTTAAGCGCTCGTCGGGTGCATCGCAGGCGCCGTCGCGCTGCACCGCCACGCTGAGTAGCCCCTGTCACGCCGAGTAGCCGCTGTCACGCCGAGTAGCTGCTGTCACGCCGAGTAGCCGCGAAGCGGCGTATCGAGGCGGCTGCGTCCCTGATACGGCTGCGCGGCAGCCTACTCGGGGTTACGGAGTGCTGCGCCGCGTCGTCGGTGTTTCTCGAGAAACAATCCTGGCGAAATGCTCGTCGGGGGAGCCGATGCGGGGTAGAATGAATGCGATGTCGCTGCACCCCATCGATCGGTTGCTTGCCGATGCGCTTCCGCCTGGGAGGCTTTTTTCTGTCGGCGGGCGGGTGCGCGATGAGCTGCGCTTGGGCGACGCCTCCGAGCCAAAAGACTTCGATTACGTCGTTACCGGCCTCTCGTTCGCGCAGATCGAGGAGCGTCTCAAGGCGTTGGGGCGCGTCGACCTCGTCGGCGAGAGCTTTGCCGTCTTGAAATTGACGCTGCTCGGGCAAAGCGTCGATATCGCGCCTCCGCGTCGCGAGCGATCGACCGGAGTCGGGCACCGTGCCTTCGATATCGAGAGTGGAGCCGGCGTCACCCTCGAGGAGGACCTCGGACGCCGGGATTTCCGCATGAATGCGATCGCCCGGGCTCTTCCCGGCGGCACCCTCGTCGATCCCTATCGCGGGGTGGCCGACATCGCGGCAAAACGGATCGATCTCGTCTTCCCGACGGCTTTTCGAGAGGATCCGCTGCGTATGCTGCGGGCGGCGCAGTTTGCCGCTCGCTTCGGCTTCACGCTCAGCGCGGAGACGCGCTTGGCGATGCGCGAGGCGGCGCCGCTCGCGGCGACGGTCTCGGGGGAGCGCATCATGGACGAGCTGCAGAAACTCCTGAACCTTTCGGCGCGCCCCTCAGTGGGTTGGCGGTTGCTCGAGGAGAGCGGCCTCCTGACCCTCCTCTTCCCCGAGCTGCGCGAAGGGCGCAACGTCGAGCAGAATGAGTGGCATGCCTACGACGTGCTCGATCACAATCTCGCGACGCTCGATGCCGCGCCGCCGGGAGACCTCATCCTGCGCCTCGCCGCACTCTTGCACGACGTCGGGAAGCCGCGCACGAAGGACGGCCCCCACTTTTACCGGCACGAGCAGGTCGGCGCCGAGATGACACGCGCGTTCCTCCAGCGCTTTCGCTTCTCCGGTGAGGTCATCGACGAGGTCGATTCCTTGGTGCGGAACCACATGTATGTCGCCGACCCGAACCTCGGCGACCCGGCGCTGCGCCGTTTTATCCGGCGCGTCGGCCCCGCCCGTCTCGAGCGGCAATTCGCGCTTCGGAGCGCAGATATTCTCGGCTCGGGGCTTCCGAAGCGCGACGACTCCAACGAGCGTTTCGAGGCGCGAGTTCGTGCGGAGCTCGCCAAGAAACCGCCGCTCGGCATTCGCGATTTGGCGATCGGCGGCGAGGACGTCATTTCCGTCATGCGAGCTCGGGGGCTTGTCAACGCATCATTTCGAGGTGATAAGAGTGTGGGGGCGGCGCTTGCGCTGCTTCTCGAGAAGGTTACCGAGGAACCCGGGCATAACGAGCGGGATTCGCTCCTCGCGTTGCTTGAGGAGTATCTTGCATCGGCGAGCCCCGAATCCGAGCACAAAAGTTTCACGTGAAACATCTAAGGAGACTTCCCTGACTCGTATCATCGCGTTGGTCAATCAGAAAGGCGGCGTCGGCAAATCGACGACCGCCGTCAATCTCGGCGCGGCCCTCGCACTGGAAGGGCAGCGCGTCCTCGTTATCGATTGCGACCCGCAAGGAAATACCACCACCGGATTCGGCATCGAGAAAAGCAAACTCCGCGCCGACACCTACAGCGTGCTGCTCGGCGACGCGCGCATCGCCGATGCGTTGGTGTCGACCGACATCGCACAACTCGAGTTGCTTCCCGCAACGCTCAACCTTGCCGGCGCCGAGATCGAGCTCGTCTCCGCACTCTCGCGCGAGACGCGCCTGCGCGCCGCGCTACAACCGATCGCCTCGCGTTACGACTACGTCCTCATCGATTGCCCGCCGTCGTTGGGGTTGCTGACGATTAACGCTCTCACCGCTGCCGACGAGATCGTCATTCCGGTGCAAGCCGAGTTCTATGCGCTCGAAGGTTTGACGCAGTTGACTGCCGTCGTGCATAAAGTTCGCGAAGCACTCAACCCGAATTTACATGTTAGCGGTGTCCTCGTGACGATGTTTGACGGACGCACGCGGCTGGCCAGTGAAGTAATCGACGAACTGGAAAAATACTTTCCGCAACAAATGTATAAAACGCAGATTCCGCGGAACATTCGCTTGAGCGAAGCTCCTTCATACGGACAACCGGCGATTCTTTTCGACATCAAGAGTCGCGGCGCGCAGGCCTATATCGCGCTCGCTCAAGAGATCGGCGAGCGCGCGAAGGCGGGCGCATGAGCGCACCGAAGCGCGGCCTCGGCCGCGGCCTCACCGCGCTTCTCGGCGATGCCGGTATCGCTCCGACCCCGGTTCACCCGAGCTCCCCGGCAGCGGAGATCTCCGGGGACGTCGTTCGCGAAATTCCGATCGATCGCGTTTCGCCGAACGCGGCGCAACCACGCAAGCATTTCGATAGCGATGCGCTCGCGGAACTAGCGGCTTCAATCGAACAGTACGGCGTGCTCGTGCCGATCATCGTGCGCGCGCGCGGCGAGCGCTTCGAAATTATCGCCGGTGAACGGCGTTGGCGAGCGAGCGCCATCGCGAAGAAGAGCGGTATTCCCGCCATCGTGCGCGCGAGTAACGACGTGGAATCGATTGAAGTCGCGATCGTTGAAAACTTGCAGCGCGAAGATCTTAACCCCTTGGAAGAAGCGTATGGCTTCGCGCACCTCATCGACGAATATTCCTTTACGCAAGAACAGCTCGCGGTGCGCATTGGGAAGAGCCGCCCGGCGATCGCCAACGCTCTGCGCCTGTTGACGCTCGACGACGAAGTGAAGACGATGCTCGTCGACCGTCGCATCACCGCCGGGCACGCACGCGCGTTGCTCGCCGTTCCTGCCGGCAAACGCCTCGCGCTTGCGCGGCGCGTTGCTGACGAACAACTCTCGGTTCGCGCGATCGAAGAACTCGTGCGCGAGACGACCGCTCCGCCGGCGCGTCGCACCGAGCGCGCGGAGCCCGAACTCGATGCGAATGAACGTGCGTTCATCGACAATGTGCAACGCCGATTCGGAACCGCGGCGCGGATCGTGCGAGCGGGAAAAGGGGGGCGCATCGAATTGCGATTCACCGACGAAGAGGAGCTCTTGCGTCTCAGCGGCCTTCTCCTGGACATCTAGGAGCCTTCGCGTGAACGCCGGCCCCGGGCCGCTCTTTCCGTTTACGCGCGCGCTCTCGCTGGCGATGGGTGCGGTGCTCTGCTTCGGTTTTCTCGTCCCACTCGCGCTGCAACGCGGTCAACGGGTGCTCGCAATCGCCGTCGTCATCGTATTCGTCCTCTACGTCGTCGCGAACGTCGTTCTTTGGTTGCGGCTGCGCCCGGTAAAAAAGAAACCGTGAATCGCGCCGAAGCGCGCGCGTTGCTGCGCGGGCCGTATGCGATCGTGAACGAGGCTCCCGATGCCGAGCGCATCGTTGAGGCGGCGCTCGCCGCCGGGTTCCGCATCTTGCAATATCGCGCCAAGCAGGGAATCGATGCGGAGCGTTTGCGCGCGTTCTGCATACGCGTGCAGGCACGTGGCGCGCTCGCGATCGGCAACGACCACTGGCGCGCCGCGCAGGCCGCCGGCTGCGACGGCGTCCACCTGGGGCCGGGTGACGAGGGCTTTGACGACCCGGCACCGCTTCGCCGGTGCTGGCCCGACGCGATCATCGGCCTCTCGATCGGCCTCGCCGCCGAAGCGCGCGCCCTTGACGCGACCTGCCTCGATTATCTCGGCGTCGGCGCGGTCTTTGCCACCGCGAGCAAGGCCGACGCCGGCGAACCGATCGGCCTCGCCGGTTTGCGCGCGGTCGCGAGCGCGACCGCGCTGCCGATCTGTGCGATCGGCGGCATGACCCCCGAGAGCCTCGCGAGCGTCCGCGCGAACGGTGCGGCGATGGCGGCGACGATCTCCGCCCTCGCCGGGGCCGCCGACCCCGCAGCGGCCGCGCGCCGCTACGTCGCCGCTTGGGAGGCTGCCGGGTGAGAGCGGTTCTGAGCATCGGCACGACGCATCCGTGGAACATCGCCGGCGTTGGGCTCGACATCCAGCTCGGTCAGCGTACCGGCAATGAGGTCTTCACGGTCGTCGCCGCGGTCAGCGCGCAGGACGGCAACGGCGTTCGCGCGCTCCACGCCGTCGATCTCGCGACGGTGCGCGAAGAGCTCCGCTGCGTGCCGTGGCCGCAGATTGCGGCGATCCGCGTCGGCGCGTTACCGAGCGCCGAGCACGTCGCGCTCGTTGCCGAACACATCGCGATGCATCCCCGGCTCAACGCGGTACTCGACCCCGTCCTCACCGCCTCACCGGGTGGAGCGCTCGTCTCCGCGGGAACGCTGGAAGCGATGCGCGAGCGCATGATGCGGCTCGAGAATGCGATCGTCACCCCGAATCTCGCGGAGGCCGGCGCGATTCTCGGGCGTCGCTCGATCGAACGCGACGAGATGGATGAAGCGGCGCGAGCGTTGCTCGCCTTTGGCCTCTGCGCGGTTGTTCTGACCGGCGGACACCTCGACGGCGATCCGCGCGACGTGCTCGTCGAGCGCGCTCGCGATCGCATTCGCTCCGAAACGCTCGTCGCACCGCGCATCCCCGGAGCGCATCGGGGGACGGGCTGCACGCTTGCATTCGGCATGGCCGCCGCCCTCGCCGACGGTGCCTCAATCGGCGACGCACTCCGCTCGGCGCGCGCACTGGTGCGCGATCGACTCGGTGAGGCGGGATAACGCATTGACGTTCGCGATGAAAGCGGGGTAGAAACCGAGGATGGCTAGCGTAAATAAACCGCGCGTGATGTCGGGCATGCGCCCGACCGGTGGGCTTCACCTCGGTCATCTCGTCGGCGTGTTGACGCAGTGGCGCGATTATTGCGATAGCGCCGAAGCGTACTTCGAAGTCGCGGACCTGCATGCGTACACGACCGGCTTCGAAGATCCGCAAAGCATACGCAACGCGCGCAACGAGATGGTCGCCGTCTGGCTCGCCGCCGGCGTCGACCCGCAGAAGGCGACGATATTTTTGCAGAGCGCCGTCCCGGAGATCTCCGAACTGCACGTTTTGCTGTCGATGGTTACGCCGGTCTCCTGGCTCGAACGCGTTCCCACCTATAAAGGGCAGATCGAGGCGCTCGGCGCGGAGATTGCAACGTACGGTTTTCTCGGCTATCCACTGCTGCAGCTCTGCGATATCGCGGTGGTGCGCGGCGAGCGCGTGCCGGTCGGGCGCGACCAGGTCGCACATCTCGAGTTCGGGCGCGAAGTCGTTCGTCGTTTCAACCATCTCTACGGCGAAGGCACCGAGGTGCTCGTCGAGCCGCAGCCGACGCTCTCGGAGTTCGCGGAAGTTCCGGGAACCGACGGGCGCAAAATGAGTAAGAGTTACGATAACGCGATTTTGATCGGCGATGATGAAGCGACGACGGTGCAGCGCATTCGCACGATGTTTACCGATCCGCAAAAATTGCGGAAAGGCGATCCGGGGCGCCCGGAGATCTGTCCGGTCTTCGCGCTGTGGAAACTGGTGCCCGACGCTGCTCTCGAACGGATTGCAACCGATTGTCGCAGCGGAGCGCTCGGGTGCGTCGCCGACAAAGCCGCGTTCGCCGAGGCGCTCAATGCCTATCTCGCGCCGGTTCGCGAACGCTATCGACTCTTTCGCAGCGACCCCGGTGAAGTAGAACGCATTATTGCCGAAGGGACCGCGCGCACACGCATCGTTGCGGGCGAAGTTCTTTCCGATGTGAAGAAGGCGATGAAACTGCTCTAAGTGGGGCGCTTATTCCCGATAGGAGCGATCCCAGAGAAAACGACGTGTGAGCTGCGGTTCCCCGCGCAGTCGCGAAAAAATGTATGCGACGACGGCGCACGCGAAAAAGAACAGCGTCGTCGCGAAATCGCCGTTTCGCAAAGGGCCTGGGGCGTGAAACGTCGGTAGCCGCGAGAGGGCAAGGAAGAGCGTCGTCATCGAAAACAGGATCCATGCAGTGCGTAAGAACGGTGCGTTACGTTCGGTACGTAACGCTATTGCGATCCATGCGAGAACGAAGAAAAATTGGATCACCATCATGTTTTCTCCGCCCGCTCGCGAGCCCATGGGAAGCGGTCGAGTCGCTGGGGCTCGCGGCGCAGCAGCGAGATCGCGGCGAATGCAAATGCGGGGCTACCCTCGACGAGCATCGAGATCCATTCCTGTGGTAGCGCGCGATCGATGACGAGGATTCCGTGTGCGAGTGAGAATGCGACCATCCAGAGCAACGCAAGGCGGAGCATCCACTGCGAGGAGGTCGTTTGTATCACAAACCAGAGGAAGGCTCCGGCAAAGGCGATTTCGACGATATTGACGGAGCCCGACAACGCGCGGATTACGCTTTAAAGTTCGGCAGCGTCGCTTTGATCTGCGCGAGCGCGTAGTCGATATCTTCAAGCGATGCGGCGTAGCTGAAACGGAGATAGCCTTCGCCGGCTTTTCCAAATGCGGCGCCGCCCGTTAATGCAACGCCTGCGTTTTCAAGCAGATAGGTTGCGAGCTTGCGGTCGTCGTGCGTGATCTGCTGCACGTTTGCAAAGGCGTAGAAGGCGCCTTCGGGCATCTTGCACGAGAAACCCGGAATCTCGTTGAGCCCGGCGACGATCTTATCGCGCCGCTTACGAAACATCTCGTTCATTTCATGAACGGGTTTCTCGGGGCCGGTAAGCGCGGCGATTCCCGCCATCTGCACGAACGTCGCTACGCAGCTAAACGTATTATTGTTGAAGAGCGTCGTAGCGTTAATGATCTTTTCGGGGCCGACGGCATAGCCGAGGCGCCAACCCGTCATGGCGTAGGCTTTCGAGAAGCCGTCGAGGATCACGGTGCGCTCGCGCATTCCCGGAAGCGTTGCAATCGAGAGATACGGTGTGTCGAGGTAGAAGTTGCGCGAGTAGATTTCGTCGGCGATAACGAGAATGTCGTGCCGGATGGCGATTTCGGCGATGCGCTCGAGATCGCTACGCGTGAGCACGCCCCCGGTCGGGTTGTGCGGCGAGTTGATCAAGAGCACTTTGGTGTTGTCGCTCGCGCGTCGCTCGAGTTCGTCGAGATCCATGCGCCAGTTGCGCGACTCCTGAAGCGGAATCGGAACGATCTTCGCTTCGAGATAGCTTGCCGCGGAGGCATAGGCCGGGTAGGCGGGGTCGAAATACATGAATTCGTCGCCCGGATCGAGCAGCGCCGAGAGCAGGTTCCAAACAATCGGTTTGAGCCCCGGGCCGATCGTGACGTTCGCCGGGGTATAGGCCGGCGTGAGGCCGCGAAAACGTGAAACGAAATCGGCGACGCATTCACGCAGTTCCATAATGCCCGCCGACGGCGAGTAATGCGTGTAGCCTTTCTGCATCGCTTCAGTGGCGGCGTGTTTAATATGCTCGGGCGTGTCGAAGTCGGGTTCGCCGATCTCCATATGGACGACGCGTTTTCCGGTCGCTTCGATTTCGCGCGCTCGCGCGAGAACCTGAAATGCATTTTCGGCGCCGAGGCGGCCGAGCGCTTTGGCGGTGCGCTGTTCTTTTGAGGCAATCATCGTAAACGGAGATCCTTTCTGCACGGCGAAGCTACGCGGCGTCATGCGCACCCTCGCGGAAATCTTCGCTCCGGGATCGCCGACGTTACCCGAGGGGCTTCGAACGCTCGACGTTTCGCCCGAACG
>JAJYFM010000096.1 GCA_021790895.1 bacterium | reverse complement strand
CTCCGGCGACCAACGGTTTCCTGAATCCGAACCCGGGCTTTACCGCGCTCGGCGGCGACGGAAACCTGTGGATCGCCGACAACACCTCCGATGCGCTCACCGATATGGGACTCCCCTGTAGCCTGACGCTGCTCCCAAGCTGTACGCTCGCGCAGGGCCCACCGGGCGTCTTCACCTCCCCCACGACCGGTTCGCCGTATGGCGCGATCCTCGGCGTCGGCGGAGCGACCGTCATCGCGACCAACGATCCGAACCCAACCGATGCAGCGGGTCTCCTCGTCGCATCGATCTACGCCTTCGCGCCCCCGTACTCGCTCTTTTTCTCCGCCCCACCGGGCGGCCCGGGTGCCCCGGTTACTGGACTCACTGTGGCTACCATCGCCTCCGCCGCAGGAACGAGCGTTGTCTACGCGCCCGCCGGTTCGTTGCTCGACGCCCTCGCACCGGCGAGCCAACAGATCAGTGCCTCCTACGAACTCGGCACCGGCGCCGCAACTACGATCGGCGCATGTGGATCGGGCGGCGTCGCGATCACCGGAGCGATCGCACAGACCGGCGCGATCGCGACCGATGCGCTCGGCAATCTCTGGCTCTCCGCACTCACCAACGGCAGCGCGACGCCTGCGAACGCGCCGGTCTTCGTCGAAATCGCACCGCTTTCGACCGGGCTCTGCGGGAAAGCGATAATCCCGGTACCGACGGCGCTTGCATCGCAGATCGTCTTGGGCCCCGACGGCAACCTCTGGTATATCGTTCCCGGCGTGCGACAGATCTATCGCTTCGCGCCGTCTCTCGTCGGGACGACGACCGTTCCGGTAAGCGCATTCCCACAGGCGCCGCTCAACGGCGTTCCAATCGAACTCGCTCCCGGAGGTGACGGGAATATTTGGTTTACGGAATCCGGCGGCTCGTTCGGCGCGCTGGAACTGCACTAGGAGATCGCGATCATGCATCGACACTCGACCCACATGACTGCGCGCACACTCGCCGCGAGCGCGCTTGCATTCGCGCTCCTTTCGGGATGCGGCGGCGGCACTTCGTCGACGTTACCGAGTCTCGGCGGAGGCTCCGCTGCGACGCCGTCGGTGGGAAGCGTTGCGCAGAAAATCTCGCTTGTCATTCCGGCGAAAAGCTACGCAAACAGTCGTCGCGCTCCGCAGTATACCTCGATTGCCACCAAAGGAATCGGCATCTCGCTCGTCCTCCAAGGGCAGAGCGTACCGACGAACCCGGCGACATTGCTAACGCCCGACGTCGCCGTCAATCTCACGACGACGCCGATCTCGATTGCCGGTAATCTCGGCCCGAACGGAGAGACGATCTCCTGCACTGCCGTGACAACGCCGCAACCCGGGCAAGATTGCACGCTCGCACTTTCGCTGCCGACCGATGTCGCCGAGATCGTCGTCAACGCGTGGGATGCTCCGCCCACAAGCGGAAGCACGAGTTTTTCACCGACGGCGCAGCTACTCTCCAGTGCGGTCGCGGCGGTAACGGTAAGCGGCGGCGCGCCCGGTCCGACGATCTCGCTCGTTCTCGACGGCATTCCCGCTGCATTGCGCATCGTTCCGACCGCGCAGCAAGCGCACTTCGTGCTCGGTGGAAATGCAAGCACGAGCTCCGCAGCGACCTACACCGAGATCGGCGCCGGGCCGGTCAACGTCGCGTTCGATGCTCTCGATGCCGACGGAAACATCATCATCGGCAACGGCGCACCGAACGTTCAGTGGCAGATCACGCAGAACGGCACCTCGATGCTCTCCGGCAATATCGTAAGCGGTGCAGCGACGAACGTAAGCATTGCACCCTATCTAACGAACGCCGCTGCATTTACCTCATCGTATGTGCTCGCGGCGACCGCTTCGACACCCAGCGGCGCTCCGATCTCCACTTCGATCGCCATTCAACCCGCGCAAGAGCTCTGGCTCCCCGGCAATTCTCTGCTCGCAGGAACGACCGGTCGCGGAGCGCTCGCGCTCGGCGGTAACGCCGCGATCGCCGGCATCGAAATTCCGCCCCCGTCCGGTGCCGCGCAGATACCGATTCCATTGATGACCGACTCCGTCGCCGCGTCCTCGCTTGCACCCTGTCCGAACGTTCCCGCCGGGGCGACGGCCGCGCCGTTCAATCTTACGACGAGTCTCTCCACCGATCCGTCGGGCAACCTTTGGGCACTCGTCGTCACGCCGTTCTCCTCCGCGACGAGCTCGGGGCAAGCATCGTGCGTCGAGGCACTCGCCGTACAAAATACCGCGAATCCCCCACAACTAATACCGAACTCAATCCGTCTGCTCTCCGCGACCGATCTCTTTTCCGGCTGCACGATCGATCGCTACGACACGCTCTGGTGCATCGACGCCACCACCGACACGCTCGAGGGATTCAATCTTCAGGCCGCGGGAACCGCGCCGTTCTCGACGCCGAGCGTCACGCTCGCCGTTACGCTCCCGCCCGCGGGTGCAGCGACAACCCCCATCGCAATCGCCGTGCAGCCCGGCGGAACGAACCTTTGGCTCGCGATGGCGGCGACCTCCGTCGCTACGGTGACGGCGACGACGTTCTACGCGCGCGAGATTCCGATCGCAACCGCGACGTCGTCCGCGCCAAGTCTGGGGATCGCTTCAAATTGGGCGCAGTTCGGATCCTCCTATCTTTCGGGCGTCGTCGCCGGAAGTGCGATTCCGGTTCACGATCCGCCGCTCGCCGTCGACGCGAACGACGAGATCTACTCCGTCGATGTCGGGAACACGAGCGGCGGAGCGCAAGCGCCGCTCATCGGCATGTGGCAACCCTCGCTCGGCGGCGGAAGTCTCTCCTTCGGTAGCCCGGCGAATGCGAGCGCGAGTTACTCCTTCTTCGGAAGTGGGACCGGTTATACGAACACCGACGCACCGTTCGCCATCGGCCCCGACGGCGCGCTCTGGGCCGGCAACTCATACCAAGCCAGTATCGATCGCTACACGCTTTCGATCCCTTCCATCACCATCGACCCACTGCTCAACGCGGTACCTCTCCCTTCATCCCCGGTCGACGGCTTCTCGGTCGCGCCCTAAGCTCTTCGGGCGCCCAGGGAGCGCTTCCTGAAGGGACGAAGCAAGCGGGCTCGGAGGAAGCACGCTATGCAGCGATTCGGTGCGCTCGGTCTCTTCGCGTTTTTCGCAATCGCCCTCGTCGTCGGGTGCGGCGGAGGCGGTAGCGGCTCCTCAACGATACCGAAGGGCGGTGGAAATTCGCCGACGCTGCAGCAGAGCTCGATAACAATCTTTATCCCGCAGCCAAGCACCGCAAGCGTCGCGCGTTCCCCTCAATATGTTTCGGCGAGTACGAAATCCGTCGTTATTACGCTGACGAGCGTGAACGGCGTTCCGCCATCACCCGCGATTCCACCGACCGTCTTCAACATCGCCGTTCCACCCTGCACCGCCGTCACCGGCGGCATCAGTTGTGACGTCACCGTCGGCGCGATCCTCGGTACCGACGTCTTTACCATCGTCGCCTACGAAGGGACGAACGAAACCGGAAATGTGCTCTCCAGCGGCAGCATCAGCGTCGCCGTCGGCCCCGGCACGAACACGCCGCCGCCCGTCGCGCTTGGTGGGACGGTCGCGAAGGTCGTGGTAACGGTTCCGCCGAGCGCATCGCCGCTACCGAACGGCGATCTTTCGCCGACCGTCGACGGCTCGGTCAGCAGCATTCAAGTCACCGTCAATGCCTACGATGCCGGGGGCAATCTCATCGTCGGCAGCGCACCGTTTTCGTCGCCGATTCCGATCGCGATCAGCGGAGACCCGAACGGTGCGTTTACCGCATCGCCGACCTCCATCGTCGCTCCGAATCAAAATATCGTCACGTTGGGAACGAGCGGAAAACTGTTCTATCCGACGCCATCGGCCACCAATCCGAACCCCACGCTGAAGACGGCGAGTATTACCTTCGGGCCGAGCGGCGCGAACGGAACGACGTACGTCGTCGATCCAATTCAATTCGATCTTCCAAGCGGCGGCCTCATGTCGATTCTCCCCGCTCCAAGTTTGACGACGATCGGCGTGCAACAGGCCGGAATGAACTCGTTCAGCATCGATGCATCCTTTTCGAGCACCCCGACGTCGAATGCGCTCGCAGTTGTGTGCGGATCCACACTATCCACCGGCGCTACCCCTTCCCCGCTGCCGCTCACCTGTTCGGCAACCGGCGGCACGACCGAATTTACGATGATGAGCAGCGCGGGCGGATCGGGAAGCATCCAGGTAACCGCAAGCGGCGGCGGGAGCGGCAACCTTCCGTTTAACGCACTCGCCTCGCAAGGCGGCGGCGCAACCCTCGGGTACTCCGTCGTTCTGTGGAGCATGCCGCAAAATATCAGCTTCTCAAATCAAGACGTACCAACGAGCATGGCGCTCGGTCCGCGCGGACTCCACCTTTGGGTCGCCGCGACGAATGCCACGACCGGTGGTGCGGTCACGGCAATTCCCTCTCCGGCTCCC
>JAJYFM010000095.1 GCA_021790895.1 bacterium | reverse complement strand
ACTTCAGCGAGTGCTCGCGCCGCCGCCGCATCGAGCCGAGCGTCGGTTGCAACGATTCCACCGAATGCCGAAACAGAATCGGCGGCAATGGCATCGCGCACCGCTTTTCCCACGGTCGATCGCTGTGCAACGCCACATGGAACGGTGTGCTTTACGACGGCAGCGCGAACGAAACGCTCGCGCTCGCTCCCATATTCGGCCCCAAGTGCCGCGCGGGAGAGCAGCCGCAACGTCGCATCCAAATCGAGCAAGTTATTATACGAGAGCGCCTTCCCGTGCAGTTGCTCGGGCAGTCGGTCCTCTCGCTCGAGATAGAACGCCGCGCGTTCCTGCGGATTCGTGCCGTAGCGCAAGCGTTGCGCAAGCGGTAGCGCGAGCGTTAGCGCTCCGGGAAGATCGGATGGTAGAAATTCGCCCTTCGTCGCGAGATAATGCGAGATCGCGATATCGTACGAGGCCGTGCGCTCGAACGCCGCGACGGCGAGCCGCCGTCGTAGCCCATTTGGAACCTCTCCGCCTTCGAGCGCTGCAAGGTAGTTTGGATACTGCGAAGGATCGGTAAGTACCGCGACATGCGCGGCATTCTTTGCCGCGGCCCGCAAGAGCGCAACGCCGCCGATATCGATCTGCTCGATCGCTTCTTCCAGCGTCGTCCCTTCGCGCGCAACGGTCGCCTCGAACGGATAGAGATTGACCACCACGGCAACGATGCTCGGCATCGCGTATTGTTCGATCTGTGCGAGGTGCTCCTCGGCAACACGATCGTAGAGAATCGCTCCGAAGACCTTCGGGTGCAATGTTTTCACGCGTCCGCCGAAGAGTGCGGGAAAACCGGTCAGCGCCTCGACATCCTGCGCCGGGACGCCGCGATCGACGAGGTAGCTCCGCGTTCCTCCGGTGGCATAGATCGTCACGCCGCGCGCATGCAGCGCAAGCGCTACCTGCTCGACGCCGCGTTTATCGGAGACGGAGAAGAGCGCGGCTTCGCGCGAACGTTCAGGCAAGTGCGAGCTCCGGATCCGGGGTGAGCTCGGCGGAGATGATCGAACTCACTCCCGGCTCCGCCATCGAGACGCCATAGAGACGATCGGCGATCTCCATGGTCTTGCGATTGTGGGTAACGACGATCATCTGCGAATCGCCTTGAAGATCGCGCACCATCTGCGAAAGCCGTTCGACGTTGGCATCGTCGAGGGCGGCATCGATTTCATCGAGCAGATAGAACGGCGACGGTTTCACTTTAATGAGTGCGAAGATCAGCGCGGCTGCCACCATCGCGCGTTCTCCGCCCGATAGCGCGGCGAGCGGCATTGCTTTCTTGCCCGGCGGTTGCGCCGAAATTTCGATACCAGTCTCTGAGATATTCTCAGGATTCGTTTGCCACATCTTCGCTTGTCCGCCCGGAAAGAGGCGATCGAAGCTCTCGGTAAACGCCTCGGCGACCTTTTCGAAGGTCTCGTTGAAGCGAACCTGCGTCTGTTTTTCGATCTCGCGAATCGATTCGAGCAGCGTCTCGCGCGCCTTCATAACGTCCTCAAGTTGCTGCCGAAGCTCTTGGTCGCGCGCTGCGAGCTCCTCGCTCTCCGCTTCGGCGTTGAGATTGACATTTGCGCTCAAGCGCGCCAACTCGTCGCGGAAGCGCGGCAACTCTTCAACGACCTCATCTCCCTGATCTGCATAGCGGGAGGCGACATCGGCGCACTCTTCATCGCCGGCGGGGTTCTGAGCGAACTGCGCCACAAGCATTCCTAATTCCGCGTCGATCTCGGCGAGGCGCGTCCGCACGCGCTCGCCTTCGTGCGATGCTTCGCGCTCCTCGAACTCCGCTTGCTTGAGCTCGCCCTCAAGCTGTGCCTGACGCGCGGCGAGTTGCTCGCGTTCGCGTCGAGCGGTTTCCAGGCGGGCGTCAATCTCGGCGACGCCGCCGCGCAAGCCTTCAGCATGGGCATGCAGACGTCGCGTTTCATCGACGAGCGTTGCAATCTCGGCGAGCATGCGCTCCCGCGCATCGCGTGCGCGCTCCTGATTTTGGTCGAGCATTCCCAATCGCGCGGCCGCCGCGTCCCGTTCGGCGTGTAACGCGGCATTGCGTTCGCGTAAGGCGGCCGCTATCTGCGTCGCTTCGCGTTGCTGTTCTTCGGAACGCGCGATGCCCGCGCGAGCCTGCGCGAGCTCGGCCTCGAGCCGTTCGCGCTCTTCGTCACCACTCGCGTGCGACGTCGTTGCGTCACCGAGCGCAAGCGCCCGTTGACGCGCGACCGCTAGGGTACCTCGCCGCTCCTCGATATGCGCGCGCACCGTGCCTACCTCGGCATTCGTCCGCTCGAGCGTCGCCCCCAGCGCGGCGAGCTCCCCGCGCAACTCCGTTACATGAACGTCGCAGGCGTTCGAGGCCTCGCGCGCCTCGTCGAGCCCGCGCGCGGCGCTGTTGATGCGCTCTGCGCAGGCATTCGCCTCGGCTTCGAGCCGTCGCAGCGTCGCATGCATCGCATCGAGTTGCCCGCGAAGGGTTTGCGCCGCGACGCGCCGCGAAAGCAGCGAACGTTCGCGTTGGAAGCGGCCGCCGGTAATCGCTCCGCCGCCGGTAATCTGCTCGCCGCTTAGGGTCACGATCGTCTCGCGCATTTTGCGCTCGCGCACTAAGTGGATGCCGGTCTGAAGGGTATCGACGACCAGCACGTTGCCGACGAGAAAACGAACGACGCCTTCGTAGCGCGCGTCGGTTCGCACGAGGCGATGCGCGTAGTCGATAACACCGGGAATAGCGCTGAGTTCCGCAGTCATCGTGCGGGCATCGCGCGCCGAGAGCGTGTCGAGCGGCAAGAAGGTTGCACGCCCGGCTTCGCGCGCGTTAAGAAAGTCGATACCGCGCTCGGCGTCTTCGGAGCTGGTCGTCACGATGTTCGAAAGGCGCGCGCCGAACGCGATATCCATTGCGCGCGCATATTTCTCGTCGGTGGTGATGAGATTGCTGACGATGCCTTCGATGCCGCCGAGCTCTCCGCGCTGCTTCGCTTCCATCACCGCGCGCGTTCCAGGCACGTGCCCTTCCAGCGAATTCTCGAGCTCCTCGATGGTGTGCAGGCGCGATTCAGCGGCCTTCACCTCACCTGCATGCTCGCGCAACGATGCAGTTGCCGCGGCGGCGGCGCTCTGTGCCTGCGCGTGGGTCGCTTGCGCGTTCTCCACCGCGGCTCGAGCATCGCGTTGTTGCTCTTCGGCGTGTGCGAGCGCGCTTTCGTGCTGTGCGTATCGGTGCGTACTCTCGTCGACCGAGTGTTCGAGTCCACCGAGCCGCGCTGCATCGTCGGCGATCTCTCCTTCGAGTCGCGCGATCTCACCGCGCAGACTCTCGCCCTGCGCTCGACGTTCGGCCCGCGCCGTCGCTTCGCGTGCGGCATCGGCCTCGACTTCGCGCAAGCGCGTGAAGATTGCGTCGAGTTGCGCGCGTGCCTGTGCGAGCGCTGCCTGCGCAGCAAGCTCGCGTTCGCGAGCAGCTTCGAGTTCGGTGACGAGCGGTTCGATCTCGGCTTCGAGCCGTGCGATCGTTGCCCCGAGCTCCTCACGCTCGCGGGCGACGCGCTCGACATCGGCCGATGTTTGCGTATCTTGCGCTTCGAGCGCTTCGCGGCGCGCGAGTGCAGCGGCGTAATCGGCCTCAACGCGTGCGAGTTCGCTTCTGCGCTCCTGTGCGTTCGCTCGCAAATCTTCCAGCGCGAGATCGGCCTGGTACAGCCGATTGCGCACCTCCGAGAAAAGCCCGCCGAGGCTTGCCGCGCTTGCCGCGGCGTTACCGCGGCGCTCTTCGATGCGCGCGCCGTCGTCGGCGAGATGCGCCCGCTCTGCGCGGCGCGAGGCGCTCGCGCGCAGATAGGAAAGGATCTCCAGGTCGCGCACTCGAGCCTGTACTTTGCGGTAACGCTTCGCGCGCCGTACCTGCGTTTCGAGCTCGGGGATACGTTTTTCGATCTCGGCGATCAAATCGTTGATGCGGATCGCGTTGTGTTCAGTTTTTTCGAGTTGGCGCAGCGATTCGTTTTTGCGAGCGAGAAACTTATTGATGCCCGCCGTCTCTTCGAAGAGCGCGCGGCGCTCTGTGGGTTTGCTGGTGAGGATCGCGTCGATCTGCCCTTGCGAAACGATAGAATACGAACCCGGCCCCAGCCCCGTACCCATTAAAAGATCGTGAATGTCGCGCAAACGTACCTGCGAGCGGTTGATAAAATATTCGCTTTCGCCCGCGCGATAGGTGCGGCGCGTGATTTCGACTTCGCGAAAATCGGTCGCCAGACGTCCGTCGGTATTATCGAAGGTCAGAGAGACCTCGGCGAGGCCGAGCGGTTTCCGTTTATCGGTCCCGGCGAAAATAACGCCTTCGAGCTTGTCGGAGCGGAGACTACGCGTGCTGGTCTCGCCTAACACCCAACGAAAGGCGTCGACGATATTCGATTTCCCCGAGCCGTTCGGCCCGACGATTCCGGTAATGCCGCCCGCAAAATCGAGCGTTATTGCATCGGCGAATGTTT
>JAJYFM010000094.1 GCA_021790895.1 bacterium | reverse complement strand
CCGAGGCGAGGCCGCCGGTCGCGATGACCCGCGTTCGCCCGCCGAGCTCTTCGCTGAAGCGCTCGATAACCAGGCGCGTCGCACCGACGACGCCGAGCATGATGCCCGCCTGCAGCGCCTCGACGGTGTTGCGGCCGATCGCGCGTTGCGGCGGATCGAGCGCGACCTGCGGGAGCTTCGCCGTGCGCCCGACGAGCGCGTCGATCGAGACGTTGATACCCGGTCCGATCGCCGCGCCGAGAAATGCACCGGCGCGCGAGATCGCGGTGAAGACCGTCGCGGTTCCGTACGAAGCAACGATGAGCGGCGAGCCGTACCGTGCGACACCACCGATCGCTGCGGCGACGAGATCGGCCCCGACCTCCGCTGCGCGCTCGCTCTCGATCGGCATCAGCGACTGTTTATCGGGTTCGAACATCGTCGGCGTGAGATTGAAGAATCGTTTGCAGGCCCCGACGATGGCAAAATCGAGTTTCGGCACGACGCTGGCGATCACGATGCGATCGATACTACGCACATCGATCTTTGCAGCGGCAAAGAGTTGCGTGATAAAGACGCCGATCTCGTCGGGGGTGCGATTGGTCAGCGTTCGCACGCGCCACATGTGCAGCACCGATCCCTCTGCGTCGAGGACGCCGAATTTCGTTTCGGTATTCCCGACATCGATCGCGAGCAACACTACGTTTTTCCTTTCAGCAATGGTTCGAGCGCATCGAGCAGGCGCCCGGCGAGCGTTCGTTTCTCCGCGCGCCCGAGATCGATGCGTGTGCCGGAACGCTCGAGCAGCACGTACCCATTCTCTTGCAAGCCGAAGCCCGCGCCGTCGCGCACGTCGTTGACGACGATTGCATCGAGCGATTTCCGTTGCATTTTTTCGCGCGCGTTCGCTTCGTGATCGTTGGTCTCGGCGGCGAAGCCGACGATATAGCGCGAGCCGCCCGCAGCCGAGAGCGCGGCAAGAACGTCGGGGGTGCGCTCCAAATCGACGTGCAGCGTTCCATCGCTCTTCTTCCTTTTCTCCGCCGAGAACTCGCGCGGGCGCCAATCGGCGACGGCGGCGGCAGCGATCGTGAGATCGATGTCGCGCCCTTCGTGCATCGCGAGCGCGAGCAATTCTTCCGCCGTTGTAAAGCGTTCGGTGCGAACGCCGTGCGGCGGCGCGAGCATCGTCGGGCCGAGTAAGAGCGTGACGTTCGCACCGCGCCGCGCTGCCTCTTCGGCGAGCGCAATTCCCGTCGCGCCGGTCGATGCATTGCCGATAAAACGCACCGGATCGAAGGGCTCTTGCGTCGGGCCGGCGGTGACGAGCACGCGCGTACCGAGCAACGAGCGACGGCGAGCGCGCGCGCGTTCGATCGCTTCGAGCAAGCGCTCTTCATTTGCGAGGCGACCGAGCCCGCTTTCACGTTCGGCGAGAAAGCCCGACTCCGGCTCGACGATCTCGAAGCCGCGCGCGCGCAGGCTCGCGATATTCTCGACCGTTCGTTCGTTTTCGTACATCGCCGCATTCATCGCCGGCGCGATCACCACGGGAATCCGCGCCGCCAGCAGCGCCGTCGTTGCAATATCGTCGGCGATCCCGGCGCAGAGTTTCGCGATGAGATTCGCAGTCGCCGGCGCGACGATTGCAACCTCGGCTTCGCGCACGAGCCGAATGTGCGGAATCCGTTCCGGAGCATCCCAGAGCGAGGTGTAGACCGGGCGCGCGGTGAGCGCCGCAAAGGTCAGCGGTGCGACGAAGCGTTCCGCGTCGGCGGTAAGAATGACGTCGACGGTTGCGCCGCGTTGCACGAGCGTGCTCGTCAACGCCGCCGCCTTATAGGCCGCGATGCCTCCGCTTACCACCAAGAGAATGCGCGCGCCGTTCATTGCGGGAACCACAGATTATCGAGCAATCGCGTGCGCCCGAAGCGCGCGGCGGCGATGACGAAACAATTTGCGCGCAACGCCGCAAGCGGAGTGAAACTTTCGGCATCGACGCAAGCGAGGTAATCGAGCTCTCCGGGCGCTTCGAGCAACGCAGCGGCTGCGGTACGCGCGATCTCGAAGGGCTCGCCCGCTTTGAGTAGTTCGACGAAACGGCGCAGCATGCGGTGCAGCGACGGCGCAGCGCGGCGCTCGCGTTCGTCGAGATAGCGATTGCGCGACGACATCGCAAGGCCGTCGGTCTCGCGCACCGTCGGCACGATCGTCACGCTGCAATCGTAGGCGAGATCGCGCACGAGTTTGCGCAACACCGCGCTCTGCTGTGCATCTTTTTGTCCGACGTAGAGCCGCTGTGGAGCGACCACGTGCAACAACTTTCCAACCACCGTCGCAACGCCGCGAAAATGCCCCGGGCGCAGCGCACCTTCAAAGTCGTCGCCGATCGCGCCGACATCGATCGCCGTGCTAAATCCCTGCGGATAGATCTCCTCGGTCGAAGGCGCAAAGAGCAGGTCGACGCCGGTCGCAGCGAGTTTTTCGCGGTCGCCGGCGAGATCGCGTGGATAGCGCGCGAGATCCTCCCCTTCGCCGAATTGCAGCGGATTTACGAAAACCGAGGCGACGACGGCGGCATTCTGCGAGCGCGCGAAACGCGCCAGATCGAGATGCCCTTCGTGCAGCGCACCCATCGTCGGCACGAAGCCGAGCGTCGGAGGCGCCTCGCGCCGCCAGGCGCGCAGCTCCTCGAGCGTCGTTGCCAGGCGCACGCTAGGGGTGCACGAGCACGCGCAGTGCAGTCCGCCCGACGATGAAGGGCGTTCCGGGCTCGATCCGCACGGTTCCCACGATCTTCGCGCCCTCGACGCGGGTGCCGTTCCGGCTCTCGAGGTCGGAGAGCACGAGCTCCCCCTCGTCGACCCGGATGCGAGCATGGGCGCGCGAGACATAGCGGTCGAGCGCGAGGCAGGCCTGAGCCGCCGCATCGTCGCGTCCGATCGTGATTTCGGATTCAAATTCCCAGCGTTGGCCGTCGAGCGGCCCGCTTACAACTTCAAGCACCAACATCGTTCTTGCCGCAGGCGCTTCTCGCTCGGGGCCGCGCGCTCCCCGTGCCGGGTGCCGAGCCTTCACCATAGCCTAACATATCCGGCCGTCAAGCCGATGATTGGAGAAGAGTGACGATGAGCGACCGTATCGACGAGCTAATGCAGCTGGTCGACGTAGAGCCGGACGCCCTGCGCGAAGCCGAATTCGCGCAGGCGCAGGCGATTTTAGAGAACTTGGTCGGGAAAACGATCGCCGATATCGAGGTGGAGGAGACGCGCATCGTGCTCACCACCGCCGACGGCAACCGTTTCTTCTTCTATGGCTTCCTCGGGGGCTCCGAGGAAGAGGAAGCGACGTAGCGCGCGATCTCCGTTCCGTCTTGTGCGGAGTATTGCGTGAAGGCGATCCCGTGAGCGTAGAGATGCGCCGTCGCATCGTAGAACGAGAGCACCACGCGGCCGCGCACGAGCAGTTGCCGCTCGTCATCTCCCGGTAGCGAGAACCGCAGCACGACGTGCTGCCCCGCCGGTAGGTCGGCGCGCGTCGAGACGCGCATGCCGCCGCCCCCTAAGTCCAGCGAACGTGCGGGCACGACCAGTTCCAGCCCTGGGACGATCAACGTCACCGGTAATGCAATCTCGACGCGGACGTGGCGCCGCTGTTGTGCGTGACTGCCTTGTATGTTCACGGAGACCCTCTCGCTTCTGCGTCGAGCGCGTCGAGCCTCTCGGCTTAAGACGATTCCAGGGTCGCGCGCGCCGCGGCGAGCGCACCAAGGTAACCGTGGATCGCATTCACACCGCCCTGCAAGTAGAGTTCGTAGGGCTCGCGAAGCGGCGCATCGCACGAAAGTTCGATCGTCGCGCCGGAAACGAACGCGCCGCCCGACATGATGACCGGATCGCGATAACCGGGCACCGCGCCTGGTTCGGGGCGGAAACGAGCGTCGATCGGCAGCACGCTCTGCAGGCCGCGCGAAAAGCGCAGCACGCGCTCGCGGCTTCCCAGAGCGATCGCTTGCACGATATCGGTGCGCCGTGCACCCGGCGCGGGATCGACGCGGTAGCCCAATTCCGCGAAGAGCGCGGCAGCAAAATCAAGAGTTCGTAAAGATGCCTCGACAATGCTCGGCGCCTGGAAAAGCCCTTGGATAAAGGCTTTCCCGAACCCCAGCGTCGGACCGAGCGCATCCTTGAGCCCCGGAGCGTAGAGCGTCGTGGCAACGAGATCGACGAGATCGGATCGCCCGATGCAGTAGCCGCCGGTCGGTGCAAGCGCGCCGCCGAGATTTTTAATGAGCGATCCCATGACGAGATCGGCGCCGATATGCGTCGGCTCGCGTTCCTCGACGAATTCGCCGTAGCAATTATCGACGAGAATCGGGAGATCGCTGCGCACTGCGCGCAGGCGCGCGAAAGCGCGTTCGAGCTCTGCAATCGATAGGCTCGGACGGGTTGCGTAGCCGCGCGAGCGTTGCACGAAAATCGCGCCGCGATCGATCGCGCGCGCTTCGCGTTCGAGCGCGTCGCCGTCGATCGTGCCGTCGGGAAGCAGCGCGATCTCGCGATA
>JAJYFM010000093.1 GCA_021790895.1 bacterium | reverse complement strand
GTCGGCTGGAAGGTCGAGAATTACGGAACCGATCCCGACCACGATGTCGATATCGCGCCGCAGGATTACCGCAACGAACGCGATCCGCAGCTCGACCGCGCGTTGGAGTTGATGGATCGCAGCCTCGCGGCGCATGTCGAAATTCGACCGGATCTCGCCGCGCGTCCATCGCTGCGCCTGCCCGAGAGCTAACCCGCAGATCTGCCGATGGCGCGCCTTCGGGTGCGCCATCGTTTCGCTTGGAAAATAGTTGAGGCGCTATATTGACATAGCGTCTCGACTTTTGTATAACGTTGGCATACATCCAACGATTCATTTGCTGTCATCCAATAGACCGATCCAAATGGATGTGTGCTTTCATCCAATATGAATCTCGAGGAGGATTGAACCGCATCGTGAGCATCGATCGTAGAGCCGCCGCTATCGCCGCCGACTGGGCCACCGCCCCGCGCTGGAAGGGCATCGAACGTCGCTACCGGCCCGAAGAGGTCGTTCGCCTGCAAGGCAGCGTGGTCGTCGAACAGACGCTCGCGCGCCTCGGCGCCGCTCGCCTCTGGGCGAGCCTGCATGAAGACGAGCCCGTCGCGGCGCTCGGAACGATGACCGGTGGGCAAGCGATCCAGGCTGCCAAGGCCGGTCTCAAGGCGCTCTACTGCAGCGGCTGGCAGGTCGCCGCCGATGCCAACGTCAGCGGGCAGATCTATCCCGACCAATCGCTCTATCCCGTCAACAGCGTCCCCACCCTGGTGAAACGCCTCAACAGCGCGCTCGCCCGGTACGATCAAATCGAATCGCTCGAAGGCAAGGGCGGCCCCGATTCCTACCTGCCGATCGTCGCCGACGCCGAAGCGGGTTTCGGCGGCGCACTCAATGTCTTCGAACTGATGAAAGCGATGATCGAGGCCGGCGCATCCGGCGTGCACTTCGAAGACCAACTCAGCAGCGAGAAAAAATGCGGCCACCTCGGCGGCAAGGTGCTCATTCCCACGCAACAGGCGGTGCGCCACCTCATCTCGGCGCGCTTGGCCGCCGACGTCCTCGACGTGCCGACGATCATCATCGCGCGTACCGATGCGATGGCCGCACAGATGGTGACCAGCGATATCGATCCGCGTGACAAAGCGTTCTGCACCGGCGAACGGACGAGCGAAGGCTTCTTCCGCGTTCGCAACGGCATCGAGGCATCGATCGCGCGTGGGCTCGCCTATGCGCCGCACGCCGATCTGCTGTGGGTTGAGACCTCCGAGCCGAATCTCGAGGAAGCCAAGCAGTTCGCCGACGCGATCCACGCGCGCTATCCCGGCAAGCTCCTCGCCTACAACTGCTCGCCCTCGTTCAATTGGAAGCGCAAACTCGACGATACGACGATCGCCGAATTTCGCGAGCGTCTCAGCGCGATGGGTTACAAATTTCAGTTCATTACGCTCGCAGGTTTCCACGCGCTCAACCACAGCTTCTTCACGCTCGCGCACGATTTCAGAGAGCGCGGCATGAGCGCGTATGCGGAGTTCCAACAAGCGGAGTTCGCCGCCGAAGAGTTCGGATATACGGCTACGCGCCATCAACGCGAAGTCGGAACCGGCTACTTTGACGAAGTCGCCTCGGTCGTTAGCGAGGGGCAATCCTCGACGACCGCGCTCCACGGCTCGACCGAGAGCGAGCAATTTTACGAGTCCGCCGTGCAGATTGCCGTCGGCGCGTGAATGTCGCCGCACCCGGTTTCGACTTAAAAGCCGACCTCGCCGCGGGATTCGCGGAGTTCTTCCTCCCGCTCCATCGACGCTTCACCCCCGAACAACAACGCCTGGTTCGCGCGCGTACCGAACGGCTCGCACGCGCGCACGCCGGCGATCTTCCGACGTACCTGCCGCCGTCGGCGGCGACGACCACGGAGTGGAAGATCGATCTGCCGGCTTGGGTGAGCGACCAGCGCAATCAGATGACCGGCCCGGCCGACGATGCCGAACTCGTCGTGAAAATGATCAACTCCGGCGCTCCCGGGATCATGCTCGATCTCGAAGACTCGATGGTCAACGAGTGGGAGCACCTGCTCCTCGGACATCGCAACGTTGCTGCGGCGTTACGCGGAGCACTCACCTACGACGATCGCAAACGCGGGAAAGTCGTCGGCATCGAACGACGCGACGCGGTCGTATGGACGCGCGTGCGTCCGCTCCACCTTTCGCAAGACGGTATCGTCGACGACGAACTCGCGAGCGCTTCGGTTTTCGACGTCGCGCTGCTGGCGTACTCACTCGAACTCGACGAACTGCCGCACGGGCTCTTACTCTACATTCCCAAAAGCGAATCCGCCGAGGAGGCGCTCTTCTGGCGCGACCTTTTTGCTGCCGTCTCTGCGGCGCGCGGTTGGCCGGAGCATGCGATCTCGTGCATGGCGTTGGTCGAAGCCCATCCGCTCGCCTACGAGATCGAGGAGTTTCTCTACAACCTTCGCGACTCGATCTTGGGGTTAAACCTCGGTCGATGGGATTATATGGCGTCGTTGATCCACTTCAATCTCAACGATCCGCAATGGGTTCTTCCCGATCGCAATACGATTCCGCTCGACGTTCCATTCTTTCAGCACCTCCGTACGCTGCTGCCGCAGATCTGCCACCGACGCGGCGTCTTGGCGATCGGCGGGATGACCGCGCTCTACCCGAGCCGCGAGGATGCCGAACTCAATGCGCGCGCCCTCGACGTTCTCGAGCGTGACAAACGCAACGAAGCGCTCTGCGGAATGGACGGCGCTTGGACCGGGCATCCGGATCAGAACGCGATCGCGGTCGCACAATTTCCCGATCCGAATCAGTTGACGTCGCTCGCACCCGGCGCCGATCTCCACCCCGATCTGCGTCCGGCGCCGACGGGGGTCGGTGAGAGGACGCTGGAGGGAACACGAGCGGCGATTCGCACCGTGATTCGCTACCGGAAGGGCGTGCTCGACGGACGCGGCGCGAGTCTGCTCGACGGCTATATGGAGGACCTCGCGACCGATCGCATCTACCGCCTCATGATCGCGCAGCGCTTGCGCTTTCCCGGCGACTACACCCCACGATCGCTCGCCGACGCCTTCGACGAAGAGCTCGACGTGATTCTTGCCGCGCTCCCACCGCAGAGTTCGCGCGAGGAGATCGCCCGCTATCGACGCGCGCGACTTCTCGCCGAGCAGATGATCCTCACCGGAGCCTTCGACCCGCGCTAAGCATCCCACCCGCGCTCGGGGTGCTCCGCAATCTTTGGAAGCGCGAATGACGCGCGGGCGGCAGGCAAATCGGCGCCGCTACTCGTAGGGGTACCTAGCGTAAAGGAGCGCCGATAGAATATGAGTTCACTCCGAAAAATCGGTTTCGTTGCGGCGGGCTTGCTGTTCGCCCTCTCCGCATGCTCGAAGAACACGACGAGTTCTTCATCCACTGCAAGCAGTGCACCGCAAAGCTCTGCTGCAGCATCGCCGGCCGCTAGCCCAGCGGCGGCGACGAGCCCCGTAGCAGCGGCGGCTAATACCGCCGGAGCCTCGGTCTACAACACCAACTGCGCGAGTTGTCACCAAGCGACGGGCGTAGGCGTTGCCGGGGCCTTCCCACCGCTCGCCGGAAATCCAACCGTGACCGGTGTCGCGACGAAAGTGATTCACATCGTCAAATACGGTCTCAGCGGCGCGGTCACCGTCAAAGGGAAAAGCTACAACGGGATGATGCCGCCGTGGGGATCGACCCTATCGAATGCGGATATCGCCGCGGTCATTTCCTACGTTCGTTCGTCGTGGGGGAACGCAGCAACCCCGGTGACCGCCGCCGATGTGAAAGCGGTCGCGAAGTAAGATCTACTGCGCGGTGCAGATATCACCGCCATGCGGCACGAGCTTGCCGTGTTCCAACGATGCGAAGGTACGTAGAATGTGCCTCGCATCGTTGCGTTTCCAGGTAATGCGACCGGCGAGCGGCGCGCTTCCAAGCGGCGCGGAATACGGATAAAAGGGTCCGCTCCAGGTCCACGTACCATCCTTCGCACGCGTACCGTGCAAATTTGCGTAACTGCCGCCGCCGTGAAAATCGCGATAGAACCAGATTCCGCGCGCCGGAATATAGCCGACGAACGCGCTCCCACTGGGGCGCCCGTCGGCGCGAAAGCCCCAATCGACGCGCACCCACCTGCTCCCGGAGACCCGGGCGATACGCCAGAGCGAAGCCGGCTCGCCCTTCGCGCTACAGCGCCACGTGCCGCCGAAATCGTTCAGAAAGGCGTTCGAGGGTTTTGCCGGGGCGGCGACCGCCGCTACCAGCGCAAGCGATGCGAGCATGCGTCACGCCTTCGCGTCGGCGCTTGTGCTTCCTCGGTCGTGGACCGCCCGACGTCTTAGTGGCCGAAGGAGCGCGCGATGCCGACGAAGGGAGCGATCACGGACTCGCGATCGGCAAGCCGGTCATTCGAATAAAACATCGTGAGGTTGATGTAGCGAAAGCCGTAGGTTAACGAATAGCGTCGATTGTCGACACGATTGGAGATCGACGCATCAACCTGCGAGCCGAACTCCGGCGCTGAAAGCCGAATGCCTTCGTCGCCATCCGCGTCGTTCGTCGCTTCGTACTGAAC
>JAJYFM010000092.1 GCA_021790895.1 bacterium | reverse complement strand
CCGTTTAATAGCGAGCCGACCGTCAGCGACGGACCGTTCCGCTTCGCCGACTGGGTGCACGGCGACCACATCACCCTGTTGCGCAACGACAATTTCTTCCTCGGCAAGCCGAAGTTAAAGAAAATCACTCTGCGGATTATTCCCGACGAAAACACGACGATCAATCTGCTTCGCACGCACAATATTGATTGGATGTTCGAAGCCTCGATCAGCAATTACCCGGTCATCAAGACGATTCCGGGAATCGATATCCGTTGGATGAGCGCAAACGGCTTCTCGGGCATCTACGTCAACACGCAGCGCCCGTTCCTCAAGAGCCTGCGCGTTCGGCAAGCGGTCGCCGCAGCGATCGATAAACAGCGCATCATCAATACGCTCACCTTCGGGCAAGAAACCAAGGCGATCGCCGACGTTCCGCCCTTCATGTGGTCGTATGACCCGAACGTCAAAGCGATCTCGTACGATCCGGCAAAGGCGCGCGCGCTGCTCGACGCCGCCGGTTGGAAGGTCGGCCCGGGCGGCATCCGCGTGAAGAACGGGCAGAAGCTCGAACTCGTTCTCGTGACCGATAACTCCAACGCCACGCGCGTCAAGAAGAGCGTGATCATCCAGGCGATGCTCCGTAAGGTCGGCATCGCGGTGCAGGTGAAATACTTTGCCGGCGATGTGCTCTTCGCACCGGCGGGTGTCGGCGGCATCCTTCAAGGTGGGAAATTCGACCTTGCGTTAGCGGGATGGTACGCGGGCATCGATCCCGATGACTCGACGCAAACAACCTGTGCGAACGTTGCGCCGGCCGGGTACAACTACTCGCGTTTCTGCAACCCGAAGATGGAGGCGCTCCAGAAGATCGCCCTCACATCGTACGATCGCGCGACGCGAAAGAAAGCCTACGCGAAGATCCAACAGCTCTTGGCAACGGACGTGCCGATGATTTACCTCTACTACGAACGACAGATGGAGCCGATCAGTTCGTCGTTCAAAGGCTTCGCCCCGAACCACGTGGTCGAAAGCTGGAACTCATGGCAATGGAGCATCTAGGGCACCCCGGCGAATCGGTCGTGCCGCCGGGCGATGTCGCCTGGTTGCGTAAAACGATCGTCGAACGCGCGCTGACCCGAGGGGATTACCAACTCTCGGGCGGCGTGCGCAGCGATTACTATATCGACAAGTTCCGCCTCTTCAGCGATCCGGTGGTGCTGCGGCGCATCGCGCGCCTCTTCACTCCGGTGATCGCGCACCTCCGCCCCGACGTCATCGGCGGAACCGAGCTCGGCGGCGTCGTGATCGCGACCGCCGTATCGCAACTCACCGGGTTACCGATGCTTGCGGTGCGCAAACAACCAAAAGGCTATGGCGCATTTCCCGATGAGTTCGTCGAAGGCGCGTACGCGCCGGGGCAGCACGTGCTTTTGCTCGAGGATGTTATCACCAACGCGACCGAGTTGATCGCTGCCAAGGCGCGGCTCGAAGCGCTCGGCCTCCAGGTAACGCCCTATGCCGTCGTCAGTCGCGGACTCGCACCGATCAACTCCCTGATCGCATTTTCGCTACCGCGCGGCGACGCGAAGACCGACAACTAGCGTCCGCTAAACGCGGAACTCGTTCCCGTCGTCGGCGATGGTCACCCGCCCGCCGAAAACGCGGGCGGCGGCGTCGTGCATATCGTCGGGATTTACTTTGCTTCCGTAGTGCGTGAGCAGGAGATGATGCGCACCGGCGCGTTCGGCCATCTCTGCGGCCTCGGTCGCGGTCGCGTGACCGCGCATGCCTTTTTCGGGAATTAAACCGAGCGTCGCCTCGCAAATAAAGAGGTCGCAATCTTCGGCATGCTTGATGACGTGATCGCAGGGAGCGGTATCGGCCGAGTACGTGAGCACGCGGTCGTCGTATTCGACCCGCATCGCATAGCAGTCGATATAGTGGATCGTCTTGGCGAAGGTGATGCGCATATCGTTGATATGCAGCGGTTGCTCCGGATTGTATTCCTTGACGTCAAAGACATCGTCGAGAAAGTCCCCCGGCCCCTCCGAAGCGAACGCTCCGCAGAGCGAGCGCAGCATCTCGGTGCCGTTGGGCGGCAGCCAGAGCGGCAAGCGCTCTTCGCGAAATTCCGGGCCGTACTTGAGACCGTACCGCAACGGAATCAGATCGACGAAGTGATCGGCATGCATGTGCGATATCAACATCGCATCGATCTTCGGATACGCGACGGCGCCACGCAAACGCGGCAGCGCACCGGTACCGAAATCCATGATAATCGAGGTTTCGTTACTCTGCAGCAGGTAACAACTACAGGCGCGCCACGCCCGCGGAACCGAGTCGCTCGACCCTAAGATGCGTAAGCGCAGGTGATCGTCGCTCACGGGATTGCCGCCAGCACTTCTTCTGCGTGCCCGTCAACGGAGACATTCGGCCAAGCGGCGACAACCTTTCCGCTCTCGTCAAAAAGAAACGTCGCACGCGCGACGCCGACCCGTTTCTTTCCGTACATGTTCTTTTCAACCAGCACCCCGCAGGCATTGCAGAGCTCCGACTCCGTATCGGAGAGCAGCGCGAACGGAATTTTATATTTCGCTTTGAATTTTTGGTGCGAAGCGACCGGGTCGCGCGAGACGCCGACGATGCGCGCGCCTTTGCGTTCGTAGGCGCGATAGAGATCGCGGAACTGCGAGGCCTCGCTGGTGCAGCCCGGCGTATCGTCTTTGGGATAGAAATACAGCACGAGGGGTGCGCCGAGCAGGCTGGCGGTATGAACCGTCCGGCCTTCATCATCGAGGAGCGTCACCTGCGGCAACGTGTCGCCGACTCCGATCATGCACTGTCCTTTCCTACCCCAACGATAAACTGATCGAGGGGTACCATGAAGAGGAGCCGGTCGCCCGGTTCGACCTCCCCGCGAAAGTTGTGGATGGAGAGCGCCATTCCCTTGCCGCGGGCCGACTCCCGCCAGACAAAAAGCGGCACCCAACGGATCTCTTCGCCCCGCGCGATCAGGTCGGGAGGCGACGGCGGCGGGAGGTTTTCGGAACCTTGTAAACGCTCGGCGAGCTGATAGGTCGCGAGCCCCGAACCATCGGGGCGCGGCACCTCGAAACGCCCGCGCGTCGACTCGAAACGGGCGAGTCCGGCGATCGTCGCGGCCGTTAATTCGCTTGTTGAAAAGGATGCAATGCCGAAATGTCGTTGGATTGATTCCCCAAACGAACGGTCGTCGACACGCAGCACGACATGCAACGGTGTCTCCGCGGGCGAGCGCGAGCGCGCGCCCAACGCTGCTTCGAGGTTGCCGGTGTCGCTGTTGGTAACGCCCACAAGCGCCTTTGCGCGCTCCGGCGAACTAAAGGCGATCGTCTCGTCGTTGGTAACGTCGCCGGTTAAAAGATCGACTTTATGATCGCGCGCAAGTTCGATTAACATCGTATCGGGATTTTTTTCGATCACCACCACCTCTTCGCCCAATTCGCGAAGATAATCGATGACCAGCGACCCGACGTTCCCCGAACCGCAAACGATCACGTGCCCCGAACGGTGAATTTGCCGCAATCCACGCAAACGGCGAATCTGCGCGGCATTGAGCGTCGAGGTAATCGTGGCCGTAAAAACTGCAAAGACGAAGATCCCCGTCAACATCGCCAGCATCGCGACCGAGAGCGCGAGCGCGGTCGGCGTGGAGAGCGACCCGGTCGTGCAATTCACGCAGGGCGTGATATCGCCGTAGCCGACGGTCGTCATCGTCGTGACGACGTAGTAGATCGCGACGATTGGGTTGAGTTTTAAAACAAAACTGAAAAAGATTGAAAAGAAGACGAACAATCCGAAGCTCACGATGGTGACGGCGCGCAAAATCGGCTCGGTGCGGCGAATTCCGGTGGCAACGTCGCCGAGCGCTCCGCGCAATCGCTCGCTGAGGCGCCACGGACGGCGCTCGCGAAATTCGGCGGCGCTGCGTTTGAGTGCGCGCATCGCACCGAAGACCACCAGCCGATCCTCGGGCAACAACTTGCGCGCGATGAGCGCGGCATTTGCCGCCGAGCGATCGCCCGCGCAGAGATAGGGATGCTCGCCGTTCACCGAGACGATCCGCGCGTTGATGCGCCGCTCGGCCTGATCGATCGCGAGCCCGGCGATACCGAATTCGGTGGCGGTTCGTTCGGAGAAACCGAAGAGCCCCGAGGTGCGCATCTCGCCGACTTCGTCGGCTTCATCGGCGGTCGACCGCGGTCGCGAGCGACGTTCGGCGAGGGTCTCCAACGTCGGGAACGGCATCGCATAGCGACACGACGGATCGATCGCTGCGGCGGCATAGGTCGCTGCGGCATGCGCGGCCGGCGAGATCGCGGTGCAATTCTGCCGCAGCCCCTCTTGAATTTTCTGCCCGAGCAGCGGATTGAATTGTCGAATCGTCACGCGAACGGAATCGTTGATATCGCGTGCGGCGAGCGCGATGCGCAGATTGAGCCGATCGCTCGGCGAGACAGCGACCAGTGCGAAGAAGCGGTGGTCGAGATCGGGATCTTCTTTGCCCTTAAGGCCGGCCTGTCGCAGCGCGTCGGCATCGGTCGCGTCGGCGTGCACGAGCCGGAAGAGTTCGCCGTATTGTTCGCCGAGTCGCTCCGCCATCTGCGTGAAGCGCCGGTCGGCGCGTTCGTCATCGT
>JAJYFM010000091.1 GCA_021790895.1 bacterium | reverse complement strand
ATGGCGGTGAGTTCGAGCCGACCGTTGTGGTGGTAGCTTTCGATGCTCGGCGGGCGCGCCGAGGTGTAGACCAAGCGCAGGCGTATGCTTCCGGGGCGCGCTCGATGCGAGCTCACGAAGAGCGGCAGGCCGGAGACCTCGATCCGAACGCGATGCGCGCTGCGAAGCGGAATGCTCCGCAGTTCGGTCGGGTCGGCGCTAACCGCGCCGATCAGTGCAAGGGCGGCGATCGATCCGAGGATCGCGCGGCGAGTCGGTGTTGGTGCCATCGTGTTCTTTAAGTATACTCCGAACCGGAGGGCTGCGCGAGCGCGGCGGAAAGCAAGCCTATGAAACACGTTGTTTCGGTCTCACTCGGCGCGAGCTCGCGCGATCATCGCGCCGAAGTCGAATTGCTCGGCGAGCAATTTACGATCGAACGAATCGGAACCGACGGCAAACTCGATCTCGCTCTGGCGAAGATCGAGGAGATCGACGGCACCGTCGATGCCATCGGGCTCGGCGGCATCGATGTCTATCTCTACGCGGGCAGTAAGCGCTTCGCGCTCCGCGACGGCTTGCGCTTGCTCGCAGCAGCGAAGAAAACCCCGGCGGTCGACGGCAGCGGGCTGAAAAACACGCTCGAACGCAGCGCGGTCGCCTTTCTGCAGGACGAACTCGGCATCTCGCTGCGCGGGAAAAAGGTGTTGATGGTCAGCGCGCTCGACCGTTTCGGTATGGCGCAAGCGCTCGTCGAAGCGGGGGCCGACGTTCTCTTCGGCGATTTCATCTTCGCGCTCGATCTCGACAAACCGGTGCGCGGCCTGCGCGAGTTCGAAGAACTCGCCGAGAAGTATCTTCCCGATGCTTGTAAGTTGCCGTTTCAGTTCTTCTATCCGACCGGGAAGAAGCAAGAGCAGGCTCCCGAACCGAAATATCCGCAGTATTACCACGATGCCGAAATCATCGCCGGCGATTTCCATTTCATGCGCCGTTTCATGCCCGATCGCCTCGACGGAAAGATCGTGCTCACCAACACGGTAACGGCGCAGAATATCGAGGAGCTCCGCGATCGCGGCGTACGTCGATTGGTCACCACCACCCCCGATTTCGGGGGGCGATCTTTCGGTACGAACGTCTTGGAAGCGGCGTTGCTCGCGCTCCTGGGAAAGCGCTGGGAGGAGGTCGTGCCCAGCGATTACGAGGGGTTAATGGCCTCTTTAAAACTTCGTCCGCGCGTCATCGAACTCGGGGGCAGGGGATGACCCCCTCCTCCCGAAGCAGGCGCGCCAGCCCCCTTTCTCGGGGCCTTTCTCCTGTAACGAGGGCCTATCGTTGAACGACAAAGAAATCGTCCTTACCCGCGAAGGACTCGCAAAGCTCGAACAAGAGCTTGACGACCTCAAGACCGTCCACCGCAAAGAGGTGAACGATCGTATTCGTCAAGCAAAAGAGTACGGCGATTTAAGCGAAAATGCGGAGTACGAAGACGCCAAACAAGAGCAGGCGTTTATCGAGGGGCGCATTATCAAAATCGAGCAGATGATTCGCAACGCGAAACTCATCGACGAAAGCGATTACGCCGCCGACGAAGTGCATTTAGGTTGTACCGTCAAGGTCAAGGAGATGGGCTCGGGCGACGTGTACGAATTTTCGATCGTCGGCTCCGCCGAAGCGGACCCGGTCAATCGTCGTTTGAGCAACGAGTCGCCGTTGGGGCGCGCGTTGATGGGGCACAAGAAAGGCGCGACCGTCGACGTCTCGACGCCGCGCGGTCTGACGAAATATAAGATCGAGCAGATCAGTCATAACGGCGGGGCGCCCGCACAGAAAAAAGTCGCGAAGAAAGCCTCCTGATTGCACGACGATATCGGTAAGACCGAAGCATCGCTCGTCGCGGCCAGGAGAGAACACCTGGCCGCGCTGCGTTCTTCCGGTCGCGACCCATTCGCGCAGACGCGTTTCGAGCGCAGCTCGGTGCGCGACGCCCTTGCGTCGGTCGAGCCTGCGCTCGTAGCACCGGCCGATTGCGACGATGCCGCGCTGGCCCTGCCGATATCGTTCGCGCAGATCGCCGAGCTCTTCACGTTCGTCGTCGCCGAGCAACCGCTCGCGGCGCAGCGCTTGCGCTTGGCGGGGCGCGTGTTGACGCGACGGGGCATGGGGAAGACCTCGTTCTTCGATCTCGCCGATGCGACGAACGCAAAGTTACAGGTCTACGCACGGCGCGACGATCTCGGCGAGGAGCCGTTTGCGGCGCTCGGGCACGTCGAGCGCGGCGATATCGTCGGCGTCGAAGGGTATCTGTTTCGCTCGAAGATGGGCGAGCTGACCCTGCACGCCACCGCGCTGGAGGTGCTGGGGAAGGCGCTCGCACCATTGCCCGACAAGTGGCACGGGCTGCAAGATGTCGAGAAACGATATCGGCAGCGCTACGTCGACCTCGTCGTCAACCCCGACGTGCGCGCGACTTTTTTAGCGCGCAGCCGCATTCTCTCGGAGATGCGTCGCTTCATCGACGCTCGGGGATTTTACGAAGTCGAGACCGCGACGCTCTTGCACGTCGCCGGCGGTGCCGCCGCACGGCCGTTTCTCACGCACGTCAACGCACTCGACGCTCGGATGCAATTGCGCATCGCAACCGAGCTTAACCTCAAACGGCTCATCGTCGGCGGTATGGAGCGCGTCTACGAGATCGGCAGAATCTTCCGGAACGAAGGGATAGATACGAGCCACAACCCGGAGTTCACGATGTTGGAGCTCTACGCGGCGTATTGGGACGTCAACGATATGCTCGAGTTCAACGAAGCGCTGATGGAGCATCTCGCGCGCGTCGTGACCGGTGGAACCACGCTGCGCGTCGGCGAGCACGAGATATCCTTTGCGCGCCCGTTCGACCGCATCGGCTATCTCGAGGGGATCGCTCGCTACTCCCACGGCCGCTTTACCCGCGAACGTTTGCTCGACCCGGCCGGGGCGGCGGCGATTCTCGAAGAGCTCGGCATGCCGCCGTCGCCGACGCACGGGCACGCGCTCGACAAAATATTCGAACGCATCTTGGAACCGCATTTGATCGCTCCTACCTTCGTTACCGAGTATCCGCTCGCCATCTCGCCGCTGGCCAAACGCGTTCCGGGCGATCCGGAGATGACGCAACGATACGAACTCTTCTGCGCGCAGATGGAGATCAGTAACGCGTTCTCGGAACTCAACGATCCCGACGACCAACGCACGCGCTTCGAATCGCAGATCGCGCAGCGAGCGCAAGGCGATGAGGAGATTCCCGAGCCCGATTGGGATTTCGTCCGGGCGCTCGAGACGGGAATGCCGCCGACGGCGGGGATCGGCATCGGGGTCGATCGCCTTGTCATGCTGCTGACCGGTGCGAGCAGCATCCGCGACGTCATCCTGTTCCCGCTCCAGCGGCAGCACGGTTAGCCGCGGCGCAACCCAAGCGGGCTTGTCGGTGTTCACGCGAGCATGGATCTTACAAAAACCTATCCCCGTAGCGTGCACGATAAAGTGCATGGGCTCGTGCAGATCGGGCGCACGATCGACAAAGGCTACGCACTGGCGTTCGGAAACATCGGCGACTATCACTACAACTGCCCGATGGATCAGGCGGTCTTTGCGTTTCTCGAGATCGATCACGAACGGTTGCTCGAGCGCATCAAAAAAGCGAAGAGTGTTGCCGAGATCGAGCAACACGTCTCCGAGGAGTATATCTCCAAGAAGAGCTCAGCAGAGATCGAGCAATGGAATCACCAATGGCTGAGCCATTCGCCCGAGGGAGAATCGCTGACCTATTTCGTGAACCTGCGCAATCAGATAGCGCCGGATCGTACGGACGTGACGACGTGGGCCGACCTGCTCGACCTCGACGAGAAGCGCACGGTTCCGAAACGCGAGACCGCGAAGGTTTAACCATTCGCTGTGCCGTCGAATATGACGGCACCGACTATTGCGGTTTTCAGCGCCAGCCGAACCAACGAACGGTCGCCGGCGAGTTGGAAGCCGCAATCTCCGCCCTACTCGGCGAGCCGATTGCGCTCACGAGCGCCGGGCGAACCGATACCGGAGTCCATGCATGCGGGCAGGTCGTCAGTTTTACGACCGCCCGTATCGCGTTTCCGTGGGATCGCTTCGCACTCGCACTCCATACGCGGCTGCCGCGCGACATCCGCGTGCGCGATGTCGCAACCGTCGCTCCCGACTTTTCTGCACGCTTTTCGGCGCTGCGCCGCCGCTATATCTACGCGATCCTCGCCCGCCCGCTCCCCTCGGCGTTGCTCGCCCGTTATGCGTGGCATCTCTATCGACCGCTCGATATCGCCGCGATGCGCGCGGCCGCCCTGCCGCTGGTCGGCGAACACGATTTCCGCTCGTTCTGCGGCACGCTTCCCGAGAACGGCAACACCGTTCGACGGATCGAATCGCTGACGATCGAGCCGCGCGGAGAACTGACGATCGTTCGCGTTGCCGCGAACGCGTTTTTGCATCGCATGGTGCGCACGATCGTCGGCCTTCTCGCCGAGTGCGCGATGGGTCGACGCAGTCCGGAGAGCGTCGCCGCGATCCTCGCCGCACGCGATCGCGCCGCCGCCGGAGTTACCGCGCCCGCCTACGGGCTCTATTTTGCGGGCGTCGCCTACCCCGACGGCTACGATTCATTCGCCGAACCGCCGATCGTCGGGATTGTCACGCGAAGCAGGGCGAATTAGCGCC